>QEVJ01000253.1 GCA_003576845.1 Planctomycetota bacterium | reverse complement strand
AACCACCGGGGAAGGGGCCGCCGCGCCCGCATTTCATCCCGACGCCACGCACGACGCTCAAACGCTCAATTCATATCGAGGGTGAATAAGTCCGGTTGATATGTCCCTTCCGCAATCTCTCGCAATCCGAGTTCCCTAGGCCGCAGTTGATTGCAAGCAGGATCATGGCGCGAAGCTGCGGCCGCGCTGCGGCGATCATGGCGCGAATCCCTTCCGCCGGGATCATTCTTTTGCCCTTCGCTTGACGGGCTTTCCGCAGTTCAAGCCGGGAGGGCTTCTCGAATTCGGTTCCGTAGCTGGGCTGCGAAATCAAATCATTGTCGACGCCGTAGTTGAACAGCACGCGCGTCCGGGTCACGTCGGGAGTCACGGCGACAGGCCCGTGAGTCGCCTCGAATGATTCCCGAAGGCGGCGGAAGTCTTTGGGCCGCAGCGAGGCGATTGGGGTTGTCGCTCCGAAGACTTTTAGGACGCGCTTGCAGACGGTGCGGTAGTCCCGCCACGACTTTGACGACAGCTTGCCCCTATCGACCATACTCCCCTTGGACCGTAGAAACTCATTGGTCAAGTCGGCCACGGTAAAACGTGTCCTGGTCGGGCTTCGCGGAGTTCCCGGCGAGTAGGTCATCCTTAGCGGCGTTCCACCGGGCCAACGCTCCGTCCGGATCGGACCACCGACCGAAATAGTGGACCCGGCCGCGAACCCTCTTGGCCCATTGGCCCACTGCATGGGGATAGAGAGGGAATTCCTTGTGCGGCTTGTTTGGCTTGTCCGTCTTGGCGGTCGATGCTAGATTTGCGGGTGTAGTCCGACTACGCCCGGCGTGGTCGTCTGGACGGGTGTAGCCCTGAAATCGAGCTAGGGCGGCGTCCGGATCGGACCACGGGCCAAAATACTTCAGCTTCCCCTTGATTTTCTTGGCCCACTGGCCGGAAGCGTGGGGAAACAGAGGGAAATCGGGATAGGGCTTTTCGGGCTTCGCGTTGCGGATCATCGGGTGTAGTCCAAGGTGTAGAACGGGTGTAGTGGCGTAGCAAAGTACACCCGCTAAGCAACCCTAGCCCGAAAACCCTGGAAAACAAGCGATTTTCAACGCCGCCAGCGTAGCTTCAATCGGCAGAGCACCGCATTCGTAATGCGGGGGTTGGGGGTTCGACTCCCCCCGCTGGCTTCAAGCGAGACTCGTTGACAGCCCTTGTCAACGAGTCTTTTCTTTCGTCGCCGTAAGACGTTACGGCGATTGCCGCGCGCCGCGGATCGGCCTTTGCGTCGACTGCCGTTTTGACAGGAAATGACTCGTTTTGTACCGTTTTGTCGGTGGTTGGTGCAAACCCTGGTGCAAACTGGGACCGAGGCAAATCGTCGGTGCCAGTTCGACTTACGACGATTCGAGCCGTTTCCGAACTAGCCGAAAGTGGGAGGCTCGGAAGCGTTTCGAGCGCTCCGTGAACGTCCAACAGCTTCGGATCGGTGTAGACGTTCATCGTCAGGTTGATCGTCGAATGCCGCATGGCGGCCTGGGCCGTCCGCGGTGCGACCCCGCCTTTGCTCAGCAAGGTGCCGAACGAATGCCGCAGCGCATGAACGTCGACGGTCCGGCCGCGTTCGTCGGTTTTGGGAATCCCCGCACGTTTCAAGTCGCGATCCAGAATCCGTACCAAGCCACACGGCACGCAAAACACCTTGGTCGCCGCCGGCAGCCTATCCGGCCGGGCGACCATCGGCAAGCACGCTTCGGCCGTTCCGCTCGCCGTGGCGTCGCCCATCGTCTGTAGCTTCTCGGCGAGCCAGTCGCGAAGGTCGGCGGCCAAGTCGGCCCGGAGCGGAATCTGCGATCCCTCCCGGTTCTTTTCGTCGGCCGCGGCCAACTCGGCATGGGGCAGCGGACCGTCGAGATGCAATTGGCCAACGGTGAGCGACGCCAACTCGTTCTTACGCAAGCCGGTCAAAACCATCGTCTTGTAGATCAACGCCCGTTCGCGGCCGAGCCGTTCCAATTGCGCGATCGTCGCGGGCCGCAATTCGGCCGTCGCTTCGCCTTTCCGTTTGCCGCGGCGAATCGTCTGCTTGTCGACCAGCGGACGGCTGCGCGCCACGTCGAGCAACTTTCGCAACTCGTCTTCGGTGAGCGATCGCCGCTTCCGCCGCACGTCGGCCTTTTCGTCGGCCTTCGGTACGTTAGCAAACGGATTCGAGACAAGGCGATTTGTCCGAACGCACCAGTTTGCGAACGCCACAAGCTGCTTGCGATACTCGTTCCGCGTCGCGGCCGCCATACCTTCGCGCTGCCGATCCGTCAGCCAACGCACGAACGCGCCGCCGTCGAGTTCGGCCAGCCGCCGGAATCCGCATTCCGCCCCAATCCGCCGCAACTGCCGCTCGTTCTCGCGAATTCGCGCCCGGGTCACGCCCGACGCCGTTTGATGCTGCTTGTATGCCTCAATATGCTCGGCCAACGGCGTCGCCAAGTGATCGACAACGGCATCTTCCGCCGCGGTCCGAATGCCGGAGCGAACCTTGTCCGCCCGCCGTTCCAATTCGGCCAGCACTTGCCGCGCCGCCGTCTCATCGCGGCAACCGGTCGTCACTTCCCGCACGATGCCTGAGCCGTCGCGATACTTCGCCATGAACGTGCGGGCGACGATGCGGTCCTTCCCGTCGCGCCCGGTCGTCACCGGCGCCGTCCGCGTTTGCCCCTTCGCATCTTTCCAGCGGGCTAGCCGTTCGCCCTTCCGCACGAATAGCTCAGCGTCCGGCGACAGCGCCCGAGTTGCGGATTTCTTGTACACGGTGCCCATCGTCACTTGCCCTTTCGCTTCGTTACTTCCAAACCAAAATACACGGCCAGCTTATCGGCAATGTCGAGCCGGAGCGATGTTTCCCCGGCCATGAACTTCATCAGGCTTTGTCGTAAGACGCCCGTTTCTTGCTCCAATCGCAGATAGGGCAAACCGCTTTCGGCGATCGCCGCTTTCAGCGCGTCCGTCATCGGCATTTTCATGTTTCGTTTCGGCATGTAATACATGTTACACTACATCGGCGTTCCCGTCAAGCGCCATTTGCCGTCGATCCAGTTCCGCCGGCCGATCGAAGCGCAGTCGCCGCCGAATCCCCCGCGCCGTCGCTAAGGTCCGTTCTGCCAGCCGCGGCGGATCGCATTTCAGGCAGCGAACGCGGTCCCGTGCGTCGCCCCACGTTGCCGCCGTGCCGCACTTCGCACAAGTCGGCGTCGCATCGGTCCACTCGACAGCCGATGCCCAGCATACGGCGTCGGCGTCGACTGGGGCGATTGACTCGATGGCCGACAACGAACGCTGCCCTGCCAACTCCGTTTGGTAATCTCGCCAAACAGCACCGCCGAGTTCGTCGACAACGACCAACTTCGCCACTCCCTGGGGCCGCGGATGACACGCCGCGCACACCGGCCCGTCCGCCGTCGCCCAGGCGATCGCACAAAGGCAAGTCTCGCACGCCGCGGCCCGCTGGCCGACCAACGCGATGGTCACGGGTTTCGGCGCTTCGGTGAGTCCGGCCAGGAATCCAGCCGCGTCGAACGTCGTCAAAGTATCGGCCATAGTGCCCCCTCTGGCACGTGCCCTTACGTGCCCCACGTGCCCCAATCAACCCGTGAATCATGCGTGAGAACGCCGCCCAGGGGCACGTAGGGAACGTTAGCCCAAGTTAGAGAGTTATGACGGTCAACAAAGGACTTACGTGCGTTTTGGGGCTGTTTATTTCACTACATTTGTACCTGGTCGTCGAGGCGGCGGAGCCGGCGGGGCGGCGTTAGGCCTAGGCGGTGGAGAAGCACGGCTTGGGCTTCGTCGGGTTCGGTGACGCAGCGGAGTGTGATCTTGCGCTGGTCGCCGCCTCGGGGCGAACGC
>QEVJ01000252.1 GCA_003576845.1 Planctomycetota bacterium | reverse complement strand
TGGAAATCGTCCTTGTGGCCGAGCGACGTATAGAATACGCGGGACTTGCCGACGCGGTTCGTCCAGGCAACGGGTTCCTGCGGGGCGTTGTTGGGCGCCGTTCCCATTAGGAGCGGAGTCGCCGTTCTGGACAGGGGCGAGACTTTGTAGAGCGATCCGGACGAGGAAAAATCCTCCACGGATACCCCGCGTAGGATCGGATGCTCGGCCGCTGCGGCGATGACGCCGATTCGGGTGCGGTCGGCGGCGGTTTTGGGTTCGCCGTGGTGGCCCGTGTAGTTTCCGCCGAGGACGTCGCGGTCGAACTCTGGCCAGGCGTCTTGTCCGGCTTCGACCTCGGCGTTGCCGAGCGGCGAGAAGGCGTGGCTGGCGGTACGAATGCCGACGATGCCCTTGCCGGCGGCAACGTGGTCGCGAATTATCGCGAGTTGATCCTGCTTTAAGAGCCGCCGGCGGACGCTGACCACGAGGACGTCGGCGTTGCGGATGGCTTCGATGCCGGGCACGTCGCTGCGGTCCATTTCGTTGCCATAGATAAGCAAGACGCGCATGTCTTTTTGCAGTCGCTCTCGGGCGAACTCGGGGAGCGTCCGCTCGGTTTCGTACTCGTCCTCGGCCATGAGAATGGCGACCGTCGGGCGTTTGTCCGCGGCAAAGCGGAACTCCTTGCTGGTGATCGATTTGCTCGCGGCAGTCTCGGTGGCGGAGTCATTTGCCGGTTTGGTGGTTTTCTCGCCGTCCAACAATTCGCGGCTGAGCATCGTGGGGCACCAGTAGCGTTCGATGTGCTCGACGACGAGATCGGTGCCGCTAAAGTGGCTGACGAACGGCTTTGCCCGCGGGTTGTACATCGTGTCGGTCAAGTCGCGGATGAGCACGACGTTCTGGCCTTGATAGACCATTTGCCGGATCGAGAACGGCCGGCCGAGCACGCAGATGTTCGTGTGGACGCCGACCACGATCACGTTCTTGATTCCGCGGGCGCGCATGAGGTAGTACGCTTCGGCGCTGTCGGTGATGGCGTCTTCGGGGGCGATTTCGAGCGCGGCGATTTGGCGCGTCCACGCCTTTCGCGGCGTGCAACGCGGTTCGCAGTCGCAGCCGTTGTCGGTGTCGTCGATCGGGAGTTCGCCTTCGCGGTCTTTGTCGAGGCGGCACCAGCGTTCGATGGGCCGCGCGGTGGCAACGGGCGGCGCCGTTTGAGCGAGTTTGCGCTGGGGCGTTTCTTTGTAGAAGTCCATGCACTCGCTAGGACAGTGGATGACGAGCATTCCCTTGGCCCGCGCGGCTTTGAGAAAGGCATTCATGCGCGGGGCCATTTCGGCGACCCGTCCGGCTGCGCCGCGGCACCAGTGGTCGTCCCACATGTCGCAGACGACGACGGCGGTTTCGCGCGGCTTCCAGTCGAGCGGCTTTTCGACGGCATGAAATCGGCCGCTGCCCTTGGAGGTTTCGACGCGGGTGCGGGCGATTAGCCGGAGGCCGTCTTTGTTCGATTCCGGCGCTGCGGTCTCGCTCGGACGAGCGGGCGCGGGCTGCGCTTTGGATGGCGGCGCGGAACTCATCGCCAGCGCCGCGGCGACGGCAATCGTCCATGTGCCGCCGACCGCCTTCGGCGTTCGTTGGGATGGCGGGCAAGAATTCGGGCGTTGTGCGGCCGACGATTGGTAATTCATAGCGATTCTTCCGATGGTTACGGCGTGCAATCGCGCCGCTGCGCGGCATGCGACGCGCGATCGCCAAGGTTTCGCCTGCCCGTGCGTCCATTACACGTGTCAGGCTTTAGGAAATCAAGCGGCCGGCTCGAAAACGCTGATTGGCGGCGGCGGGCGATTCCGACTACCAATCAGGCGGCGGCTTCGCACTCGCGAGCCGTCGCGGTCGCACGGCACGGATTTGCCGCCGCGACCGTCGCCGACTTCGAGCAAGGTTATCGGTCAGGAGGACCAGCGCCATGTCGATCCAATCTGCGCCGCGCGGCGCGTTCGTTCTCTCGCTCGATCTGCCGACGGCGCATGCTGCGACAGCGCAGGTGATCCGTCAGATTCGCACGCACCAGGTCGCCGCCACTTGGAGCGTGCCGCTCGGGTCGCCGTTGGCTCAACTTGCCGATCTCCTCGGCGTGGCTTCGGGAAATCCCGGCGGGGCCAACGAACTCGCGTGGCGCGCGGAGCCGGCTTGGGCCGATGCGAACGTCGGGCGGGGCAAGTTCGCCGTTGCGCTCGCGGAACGCGCGAGTGCCGCGCTGGAGGCCGGCTTCGCGATGCCGACCCTGGTGCTCGACGAATGCCGTGCGCCCGCGCATCTGGATGTCGCGTCGAAATATGGCGTTCGTGCGCTTACCGGCGGCACCGGCGGCAAGCAACTGGTGGGGATGCAACCGAAGGCATTGCGGTTCGGGGTGTGGAGCGTACCGGTGAGCGTGAGCATCTCGGGCGGCGGGTCGTGGTGGACGAACCAGGCGCGGCGTGCGATCCAGGAGATCAACCGGGCCGTCCGCACGGGGACGGTTTGCCACGTTCATGCGGATTTGTCGCGTGGCGAAACGGTCGCGGTTCTTGACCGCGTGTTGGCCCACGTCCAGCGCTGCCGGGTCGAGGGGCGTCTGGTTGTGGAGACCGTCGGTCAGCTTGCCGCTCGGTTGGCGCGGCCACGCGTCGCAACTCGCCCTGCACGGTCGATCCTGCGCGCTGCTTAGGCTGGCGGCGGGCGGTGGGGTCGGCTTAATCGCTCTGTTCCGAAGCGTCGGGTGCAACTACAATCGGTTTACGCTCCAAGAGCCGCGGCCTGCGGCCCGCTCGGGATTCGTAAACCCATTGATTGTAACATGTTGCGCTATTGGACCGCCGGTGAATCGCATGGCAAGGCGCTCGTCGCGTTGGTCGATGGATTCCCTGCGGGCGTGGCGGTCGATCCCGCAGTCATCGACGGCGAGCTGCGACGCCGCCAGGGAGGATACGGTCGGGGCGGTCGGCAGCGGATCGAAACCGACCGCGTGGATATTTTGTCGGGCGTGTGGCACGGGCAAACGATCGGTAGCCCGATCGCGCTGGAGGTCGTCAATCGCGATTACAAGCTCGAAACGCTGGGCGATCTGCCGCGTCCGCGACCGGGGCACGGCGATTTGACGGGCGCGGTGAAGTATCTCGGTTCGATCCGCGGGATTCTCGAACGGGCCAGCGCCCGCGAGACGACGGTTCGGGTGGCGGCCGGAGCACTCGCCCGGCAACTGTTGTCGGCGTTTGGGATCGAGGTGTTGGGTTACGTGGTGGAGCTTGGCGGCGTGGTGATCGCGCCGCTTCCGGGGGCGCTTGCCGAGCAGCGCGCGCGCCGCGACCGGAGCGAGATCTATGCGCTCGATCCCGCCAAAGACGAAGAGATCAAGCAGCTCATCGACCGGACGGGCAAGGACGGCGACACGCTGGGCGGGATTGTCGAGGTCCGCGTCGAAGGTTTGCCGTTCGGATTGGGCACGCACGCGCAGTGGGACCAGAAGCTCGATGGGCGGATCGCTCAGGCGGTGATGGCGGTGCAGGCGATCAAGGGCGTCGAGATCGGTCTCGGCTTCGAAGCGGCCCGTCGGCCGGGTTCGCAAGTTCACGACCCGATTCACTACGACGCCGCGCAGCGCGATACGCCGAATCTCGGCTTTACGCGGCCGACGAACAACGCGGGCGGCCTGGAGGCCGGGATGACGAACGGGCAGCCGCTCGTCGTTCGGGCGGCGAAAAAGCCGATCAGCACGCTTCGTAAGCCGCTCGACTCGATCAACCTCCAGACGAAACAGCCCGAGGTTGCCAGTTACGAGCGGAGCGACATTTGCGCGGTTCCGGCGGCGAGCGTGATCGTCGAGAACGTGGTGGCGTTCGAGGTTGCTCGGGCATTGACGGAGAAATTCGGCAACGACAGCCTGGCGGAGATGCAGGCG
>QEVJ01000086.1 GCA_003576845.1 Planctomycetota bacterium | reverse complement strand
CGGCGGCCGCTTGCGTCACCATTCTCTCGCGCAGCGCCTCGGACGATTGCCGGGCATTTTCGCGGGCCTGTTCCAACTGCTGCCGCTCTTCGCTCATCCGCTGCTGATTCTCCGGCCGCTCCATCCGCTCTTGCAGTTCCTCCGCGTCGCGGACGATCTGCTGTTGTTCGTCTTGCAGCCGCTTGAGCTGCCGCTCGATCTCTTCCTGTTGTTGCGGCGTTTCGGCGGCTTCGAGCGCCGACTGTAACTCCTTGATGCGCTCGTTGAGTCCTTCTTGCCGCCGCGCAAGCTCGCGCAACCGGTTGAGCACTTGCCGATCCTCGCGCTGCTCCGCGGTCTCCTGCGACTGGTTGGCCGTTTGCTGCGTCTCGTAGCGGTTTTCGTCCTCGCGCAGTTCGAGTTGTTGCAATTGCTCCTGCGCCCGGCTGTCCTGGCTATTGCGGGCGCTTTGGCTTTGTTGCTGCTGTTGCTGCGACTGCTGGCGGTTTGCGCGGATCACCTCGTGCTCGCGGGCCCGCAGCTTGAGTAGGCCCTGATACGCCGCTTGCTCCGCCGAGAGCGCCTGCGGGAGCACGTCAAGCGTCGGCCCGTCTTTCGCCAAAGTAAGCCGCGCCGCCGCCTCTTCCATGTATTTCTTCACCGCGTCGAGGTGCGCCTGCGACTGCTCGTCTTGGACGCGCTCGCCGAGCGTCTCCGCTTGCTGGCGGGCCGAATTCTGCGACTCGATGAGCAACGCGACGTCCGCAGCGAACGCGTCGCTCGGCGGCAGGCTCGTCTCGCGGCGGATGATCTTCCACGTGCCGTTGATGACCTGCTTCTGAAGTTCCGCGAGTTGTTGCGCCTGCTGAGCGTTTTGGCCGCCTTGTTGCTGTTGCTGCTGTCGTTGCCGCTCTGCCATTTGGCTGTCGGTCGGCTGTTCGCCCTGGCGGAAGATTTCTTCGAAGTGCCGCACCTCGACGAAGAACATGTCGCTCGACGTCCGCCGCGGCGTGCCTTGCGGGTCGATATCCTCGGCCCAGAAGTAATACGACAGCAACTGATCCGGCTCGGCGGCGAGTTGCTCGAACGCGATGACGTGCTCGACCGGCCTATGCTGCTTGCCCGGCACGTTTTCGCCGAGCACCACGTCGACCGGCGGCTGCCCCGCGATCGCGTAGCTCACGCCGACTCGCGCAAGTCCGAAATCGTCCCACGCGCTCGCCCGCACGTCGAGTTCTTCGATCGGCGACGCTTCGACATCCTTGGCCGGCGCGATCAGCTTCAGATCAGCCGGGCGATTCGGCAGGGCGTTGATCGTGAACTCGGCCTTCTGCCGGTTCGCCCGACCGTCGGCGTCGACGAGCCGCAATTCGAGCCGCCGCGAGCGATCGAGCGTCAGCGTCGCCGCATAGGCATTTGCCTGTCCTTCGACCGGCGCCAGCGCGATCCGCTCGGCTTGTGCGTCTTGAGCCGCGACTTCGACGAGTTCGGCGTCGGCCACCGGCTTGTTGAGCGCGCAGGTCAGCGTCAATCGCGTTCCTTCGACCGCGGACACGCGGCGCACGTCCTGCACGAGTTTCTCCTCCAGGCCCGTATACGCCGGAAACGTCAACAGCGCGTCCGCCCGCACGAGTTCGGGATAATCGAACACCGTCACGCGATACGCGGGCGACGCCTTGTCGGCATACACGACGCGATAGGACAGCGGCCGCGCGATCGCGGCAATCCGCCCGCCGAATACCGGGTCGTCGAGACTCTTGGTCATCGCGACCTGCCGCACGTCCGAGTCCGTCGACGATCCGTCCGTCGCTAAACCGGCATCGGGCGGCTTTTCTGCCGCGTCGAACTGATACACGAGCGTCGCATCGGGCGGCAACTCGCCCTTGAACCGCGCCAGCACGAGCAAGCTCGACCCGCGCTCCACCTCCGCATTGCCCGGCTCGATCTCGGCCCGATAATCCCGCGTGACCTTCGCCACATCAAACGAAATCACCGCCGCCTCGACCGCCGTCGGCTTTGGACTGAACATCGCCAATGCCACGAGCGAGCCGACGAGCAAGCCGGCGCTGGCTGCATTTGCCGCGTGCGCGAAAACGAGCCGCCGCGTGGGCACGATTTCGGTCCAGCGGTTTTTGTACGAATGGAAGAACGCCTTGCGGAGGACGTTTTCTTGCAGA
Organism: Planctomycetota bacterium; assembly: GCA_003576845.1. Lineage (GTDB taxonomy): Bacteria > Planctomycetota > Planctomycetia > Pirellulales > PLA5 > PLA5. Next base: position 28,970 of record QEVJ01000086.1, on the reverse strand, counting down.
AAGCCGTATCGCCCGTCGCCCGAGGGCCGCTGGTCGAGCGCCGTGAGCAGACTCGCGTCGAGGTCCGGAAAGGCCGACTCGACGCGCCGCGCAAGTTGCCGCAGATCGCTCTCCGCGCGCCATGCTCGCAACACGCAAATCGCCCCCACTGCCAGCGACGCACAGGCAATCGCGGGGAGCCAACCGCCGACGCTGCGATCCTCATTGTGCCCAACCCACAGCGCAAGCATCGCCACCGCCGCGCCCACAAGCCAGACGGCCGCCAACTGCATGGCCAATCGCATCTGCCGCACCCGGCAGGCGACGTCTTCCAGTCGGCGCAAAACTGCGTGATGACTCATGCCGGCTCTCCTAGCGGCGCGGCCGGCGCTCGCGAGCGCCACCCGGCCAACAGCGTTTCCATCCCCAGGACGCACAACGCGCCCACGATCAGCCATTTCCAAATCTTTTGGCGGCTTTCCAGTTCCGTATCGCGCAATTGCCGGTCGCGCTGCGCCTGCTCGCTCTGCGACAGGTGCCTGCCCAGCTTCACGCCGAACGATTCGAGTTTAGCCGGTTCGATGGGCGCGGTGTCGCTTTCGCGCGGCGCGAGGTTTACGGCAAAGCTCCACGAATCCTCCGCGGAGGAATACCGATAAACGCCGGGCTCATCGGTCGCGTCGAACGTCGTTGCGCTTGCCGGCACGACGATACGCGCCGCGTCCGGCTTTTGGACGATCCGCTCCGCCGCGCGCTCATTCGCCGCAGTTACGCGACTTGCCGCCGGCAGTGGAATGCTTTCGCGAACGGTCAGCGCCGCATCGACCGCCGTGCGCGGACCGGCACGGTCGACGGCTCCGCTTAGCATCGGCAGGAACTTGGTCGACAGCGCCCATTGGCTGTCGCGTGGGTGCCAGCCGCTGGCGAACACGTGCGCCGTTCCCTTGCCGAGCGACCGTTGCCAGATGGCCGGCGAACCATCGTCGAACCGCGCCGCCACGCGGGCTTGCGATTCATCGCCGAGCGTCACGCTTCTCCGCCGCCAGAAGCGGATTCTCGTAAAGTCGCTATACCGCGCCGCCGCGAACGGGGCGAACAGCGGATGCGAAAAGTCGATCTGGCCGAGCATCGCGTACTCGCGCGTTCCGCGGGGGTTTTCGTGCTCCTTCGCTTCCTTCGCGCCGATGAGGGCGGCGAGCGAGTTTGCCGTCTCCGCGTCGCGAAGCACGACGAGCGCCGCACCGCCCGACTCCACGTACCGGGCGATCGCCTCGCCTTCCGCGGCCGAAACCGCGTCGGTCACGCAGACCAGGTGCGGCCGCTCCGTCGCCAGCGTCGCCAGTTCGCCGCCGGGCTCGCGCCAATCGAAGGTCACTTTTCGCCGCGGCGTTTCGGACAGCGCCCGGGCGAGGTAATATCGCAATCCCTGGGCGTCGTCCTCGGCATCGCGCCCGATGCCCACGGCGCGAATCTCGCGTTGCACGCGCGGCGCCACGTAGTACGCATTGTCGAACGGCTCGTCGTCGCCCAAGAGCACCAACCGATCGGCGTCGGCGAGGTCCTTGCCGCGGGGCAGGGGCAATACGCGGCTCTGTCCCGGCGGAACGTAGAATGGCGCCGCCCGCGCGTCCAACTCGCGCTCGCCGGTCGTCGCCTTGGCCCACGCGACGCGAAACTGCTCGGTCGCCGAGTCGGCCGCGTTGTGCACCCGCACCCGCGGTTCGCCGGGCACGAGCGCGGCCGCGTCGTCGTCGAGCAATGCCACGCGGGCATTTGACGACCGGGCCGCAATCACCGGGCGCACATCGACCTGCACTTGCGCCGGCCACTCGAAGGCGCCGAGCGCGTCGAGCTTTGCGCCTTCCTGCATGTCGCTGATGACGACGATCTGACTCGTCGCCGGCGCGTCCTTTGGCGAATCGTCGGCTACGGCGGCGAGCGCATCGGTCGCCCCCACAAGCGCCCCGCCGAGATCGGTATGAGCCCAACTCGGCGATAACTCCTTGAGCTTCTCGCGAACGATCGTCCGTTTTTCATTGCGTTCGACGGACGCTCGGCGATCGAACGGCACGATCGGCCGAAGCCGATCGTCGAACGCGAACAGGGCCACGTCGTCGGTTGCTTCAAGTTCGCCGATTGCCTTTTCGGCGTTTGCCATTGCCTGCCGCCAGAGATCGCCGCGCTTCATGCTGGCGCTGGTATCGACGAGCAGCGCGACGCGGCGGCCCGGCGGTTCGGCGAGCATTTCGTCGGCCGCCCGCCAGAACGGCCGCATGAACGCCATCGCAATGAGCACGATCGCCGCCGCTCGCAGCACCAAGAGCAACAGATGATCGAGGCGGCTGCGCCTCGTCAGCCGCGGCGGCGACGGCCGAAGGAACATCGTGGCCGAGAAATCCTGCCGTCCCTTCGGCGTTCGCCGGATCAGGTGGAACAAGAACGGAAACGCGACCGCCGCCGTGCCGCCCAAGAATGCCCAAAATAGAAAACTCATCGCCGACCTCCTGCCGCGGCGCTCGCGGCGGGATTGGCCGATCGCTGCGCGAGCTTGCCGCGACGGCGTTGTCGGGCGCAGAGAAAATCGAATAGCGCAAGCTCCACCGGCTCGGACGTCGCGACCGTGCTGTAGTCGACGCCGAGGTTCAGGCAAGTCTGGCGGATCGCGGCGGCATGCTCGCCGAACCGCCGTCGGTATTCGCCGCGCACCGCCACCGGATCGACGTACAGCTCGCGGCCCGACTCGACGTCGTGAAACATCGCCGGCGCGTCGAACGTGAAGTCGACTTCGCTCGGATCGAGCACGCGGAGGACGAGCCGCAGGCCGTTCGAGCGCCGCATCGATGTCAGTCGCCTTGACCGCCGCCGGACGCGAAAGCGCGAGCATCAAGCGATGCAAGTGCCCCGGCCGGTACCGTGGCGGGAGATACTCGACGACGCCCTCGTCGAACGCCATCAACCCGACCGCGTCGCGCTGGAGCGACAGGAAATACGCGACCGTCGCCGCAAGAGTCCGGGCATATTCGAGCTTGTCGTGCCCCACCGTGCCGAACGCCATCGACCGGCTCATGTCGACGAGCAAATGACAGCGGAGATTCGTTTCTTCCTCGAACCGCTTGATGTAGTAGCGATCGGTGCGCGCGAGCAGCCGCCAGTCGAGATACCGCGGGTCGTCGCCTTGCGAATACTGCCGATACTCGCTGAACTCGACGGAGAACCCGTGATACGGACTACGATGCAACCCGCTCATGAAACCCTCGACGACGATCTTCGCCCGCAGCTCCAGATTCTTGATCCGCATGAGCGCGCCGGGATCGATGAACGAAGTCCCCGACTCCGGCGAATCGCCGGAGGAGCGCGTCGATCGTTCGAGTGCGGACGTTTTCATGCTTCTCGCTGCTGCTTGGCGGGTTCGCTTTTTAACGCAAAGGACGCGGAGGTCTCGCGGAGGTCGCAGAGAATGCGTCGCGAGGCCCCTCGCGCGGCAGTAACGACATTGTTTTTCCTGCGTGTCGTCGGTGCGTCCTCGGTGTTCTCTGTGTTACGAAGTACCCGCTCGATTCTCGGATTACGCGGTCGGCGGTTTGACGGTTTCTAGAAGCCGATCGATGATGTTCTCGACGCTGACGCCTTCGGCTTCCGCCCGATAGCCGACGAGGATCCGATGCCGCAGCGTGGCGTGGGCGAGCGAGCGCAAGTCGTCGAAGGTCACGTGCGTCCGCCCGCGCAAGAGCGCCCTGGCCTTCGCGCCGAGCACGAGATATTGCGCCGCGCGCAAGCCCGCGCCCCAGCTCACCCACTGATTGACGAAATCGGGCGCTGCCGCGCGGCCCGGTCGGCTCGCGTCGGCCAATCGTACGGCATACCGCACCAGGTCTTCGGCGACCGGAACTTTGCGCACCACCGCGTGAAACCGCCGCACGTCGTCGCCGGTGAACAGCGGCTCGATCGGTTCGGCCGCCGCCGAAGTCGTCTGCTGCACCACCGTCACTTCGTCGTCTTCCGGCAAGTAGTCGATCCGCACGTTGAACATGAACCGATCGAGCTGCGCCTCCGGCAGCGGATACGTCCCTTCCATTTCGATCGGGTTTTGGGTCGCCAGGACGAAAAACGGCTCGTCGAGCGTGTAGCATACGCCGCCGACCGTCACTTGATGCTCCTGCATCGCTTCGAGCAATGCGGCTTGCGTCTTCGGCGGCGTGCGATTGATTTCGTCGGCCAGAATCACGTTGGCGAAGATCGGGCCTTTGACGAACTGCATCTTCCGCCGCCCGTCGCCGGTTTCTTCGAGGATCTCCGTGCCCGTGATATCGGCCGGCATCAAGTCGGGCGTGAACTGAATGCGGCGGAATTCCAGGTGAAACACCTGCGCGATCGAGCGGACGAGCAGCGTCTTGGCGAGTCCCGGCGCTCCGGTAATCAAGCAATGGCCGCCGGCAAACAGCGAGATCAGCAATTGCTCGGTCACGTCGCGCTGGCCAACGATCGCCTTGGCAAGCTCGGCGAGAATCCGCTGGTGCCCCGAGCGAATCTGCTCGACCGCCTGCTGCTCTTCTTCGTAGGTGTTCAGAACCGTTGCCACGCAATACCTCGATTCGGCCAGTTGAAGCAATGAACCAAGTCCCTAACCTCCAATCTCCAATCTCTAACCTCCCGCTCTTGCTCAATGCGTCATCGCATACGTCACGATGTTGATCCCAAGTGGATATGCCCACTTCTCGGAATACTCTCGAAAGTATCCGCTGTCCAAGCCTTCGCGTTCCCAGCCGTCGCCGAGATCCGTGTTGTGACAGATGATGACCATGATCCGCTGCGTGTCGTCGAAGATCGCGCGGTAGTGGGCCTCGGTGGCGTCCCAGCGCTCGGTTTTTTCGCCGGACCAGTAGTGGTTGATGCTCGGAATCTGCGGCTTTTCCTGGAGGTCGTAGACGCAGTGGAAGATTTCGTGCTCGAGCGGCAACTCCTGCGGCTCGCGATCGGGAAACACGCGCTTCATTTCGCCGTAGAGGTTCTCCCACTCGCGCTCGCCCCAGAAATCGTCGACCATCAGGAACCCGCCGTTGAGCAGGTATCGCCGCAGCGCGACAACCTCGTCCTCTTCGAGCGTCATCTCGCCCGGTTCGATCAGGTAGACGAACGGGTAGTCGAACAACTCGGGATCGGTAAGCCGCACGATTTTGCCGTCGGGATCGACCTTCATCGAGGTCAACTCGGCCAGCCGATACGAGAAATTCAGATCGCTGTCCGGATAGTCGGTCCTCCATTTCGCGTACCGTCCGCCGTCCCGCCACGAGCCGTACGCAACGCGGACGAACGTGAACACGTCGTGCTTGAACTCCGGATCGGTCTCCCAGGTCGGCACGCCGCCCCGATCGCGCGGCGACGTGAACCGCCCGGTTTCGTATTCGTTCTCACCGTATCCGCCGCGCCGCCCCCGCCCGCGCCGCCCGAAATCCTCGTCGTAGGAATCCCATTGGGCGATCGCCAGCGAAACGGAAAGCCCGACGCCCGCCAGCACGGCACACGCAAACCAACTTCGTCGTTTCACGGCGCGGCCTCCGAAGTCGTCGTAGAAATGTCCGCGTCGGTCGCTGCCGCAAGGTCCGGTTCCGGAGCGGCCGGCGGCGACGCGCGCCCGGCATCCGGGGCAACCGCGGGTCCGAAGTCCGGCTCCGGCGCCCGCGGCGGGCGCATCGCGGCGACCAATTCGACCAGCAGCCGCTGCGCTTCCCGATAACGCGGCGCCTCTTCAAGGGCCAGGAGCACGTGCCTGCGCGCGGCCGCAAGATCGCGCTGCCGCCGATGGGCTTTCGCAATCCGAAAATGCGAGTCGGCCAGATCGAGTGCGTCCAGCGACAGTTGGGCCTTCAAGCCGGCAAGCGCCCGCGCGTCGTCGCCGAGCTTCTCCGCCGCAGTCGCCAGGCTTCGATGCGGCGCGGCGACGAGCGGATTGATCGCAATCGCCGCTTCCGCATACTGCGCCACCGATTCCCATTCCTGGCGCGCCGCACACAGCTCCAACAGCCGCAAGCACGCCGCCATCGCGTCCGCGTCGAGCTTCGCTTGCATCGAGAGCGCCGCGATTTCGTCGGCCGTTTCCCCCAACTCGCGATGCACCGTCGCCAGCATCACGTAGGCACTATCGCTGCCGCCGTATTCCGGATACAGATCGCGAATCTTCACGAGCACGTCCTTGGCCTCGGCCCATTTTTTCTCGGCCAAGAGCCGCGCTGCCTGTCGCCGGAGGCCAAAATATCCGTTGGGGTGCTCTTCGATCCACTTGGCAAGGGCGGCGGGGTCGGCCTTCGTCTCGGCGCTCGGCTCCTTGAAATCCGCCGCCGGCGCCAGGCTTTCCGCGCGCTGCTTGGCGTATTTCGCAAAGCCGCCGTCGAGTTCTTCGAGCGAGCCGACGTGCCGCGCCAGGGCCGCGTTGATCTCGACGCCTTGGCCCAGATCGTCGAGAACGCGTTTGAGCGCGTTGAGTCCATGCTTCTCGACGATATACTCCACTACCAGCGACGATTCGTAATACGCAAACTGAATGTGCAGCGGACTTTCGGCGTCGAGAAACGCGCGGCTCAAGCGGCTCACCGGCGTAAGCATACCGCCCAGAATCATCGCGCGATACTCGGGATTCATCGTCTGGCCCCAGGCCGGATTCGCCAGTCGCTCTTCGTAAACCGAAATCCCCTCGCTAAGCCACCGCGGCATTTTGTTTTTCGTCTTGGCCAGCGTCACGACGTGGCAGAACTCGTGCCACACGACCGCCTGCCAGTTCGCCGGGTTTTCGCCCAGCGCCGCGGGGCTATTCATCGTAATCACCCGGCCGAAGCACACGCCGAGAAAGCCCGCCTCGGTTGGCACGCCGAACGTGCGGATCGCGAAGTCCTGTTGTCGCGGAAAGATCTCAACGAAAGTGGGACCGGAAAGCGCGACGTCGTACTTGGCGCACAATTCGCGCTTCGCCCGCACCAGCAAATCCACCACGCGGTCGCCGTAGATCGCCGCCTCTTGCGTCTCCATGCGGACGACGATCCCGTCGCGTTCGAGCGTCGTGAATTTGGTCAGCCGGTCTCGGAGCGTCGCCAGGTTGTGGGCGACGACGTCGTAGTTGTTCTCGTCGAACACGGCGTCGGCCAATTTCCAACCGCTGTCCTCGTCGCCGAGCCGCAACAGGTCTTGGGCGAGCTGCAGTTTCGCCGGCAGATATGCCGCGTCGTAACCCAACGCTTGCCGCTGGTAGCTCGCGCCTTCGGCGAACCGGTAGTTCTCGGAAAGCTCGCGGCCGATCAGATGGTCGATTTCCGGGTTCTCGCGCCAATGGGCGAGCGCCCGGGCGCGGCAGGCGACCTCCGCCTCCGCGTCGCTGCGCAAATGTGCCAATACGGCCCGGTACGCCCAGGCGGTGGGCTGTTCGGGATGGACGGCAAGCACCCGCTCGATGAGCGCATCGGCGTCGGCATATTGCTCTTCGCGGACGTGCTCGTCGACCTGGAACAACAGGCTCGGCACGTGATTGGGGTTGAACTTAAGCGCTTCGTCGAGCGCGGCTCGCGACCGTTCCGCGTCCGACGCCGCATACGCCCGGGCGAGGCCGAATTGGACGTCGGGATCGCCCGCCGAAAGCTTGGCGGCCTGCTCGAAGGCCGTCGCCGCGATGCCGTAATCGTTCTTCGACAGAGCGAGTTCGCCCGCCGCGATGAAACCGTGCGGCAGTGTCGGCGCCGAGCGCTGGACCTTCTGAAAGAACTCGCGGAGCACCTGCTTGGCGTCGGCGCCGCGAGCGAGGTAATAACGGCCCGCCACGACCTGGTTGGCCGCGTCGCGATAGCGATACTCGAACCGCTTGAGAAACTCGCCTACCTCGGCCAGCACTTCGTCGGCCCGTTGCGGGTCCCCGCTATAACGATGCACGTCGCGTCCGAGCCAGCGGAGGCGAATGCTCGTCGGAAACCGCTCGAGCGCCGCAGCGAGCGAAGCCCGAGCGTCGGCGTAACGCCCCTGGGCCATTTCGGACTCGATCTTGAGGTGATGCCACTCTTCGGAGTCGAGTCCGGCGTCGATGGCCTCGGCGGCGGCCGCGATGCTCTCGTCAAACTTGCCGCCACGATACGAGCGGATCGCCTCGCCAATGTCCGCCGCCGCGGCGACGGAATTGGGAACGACGAACGAAGGGACGAGCGAAACGGCAAACGCCGTAAAGAGGAACGCCCCGCTCGCCCGACGCGAGCCGATCGACCGGCAGGAAACAAGTGGATGGAGCTTCATCGCCACAGGACCGAAGGTTCGCGCTGTGAAACGAGCGAATACCACGTCCTAGCCATCGTCCCACCGACCGATGCTCTCCGCGCATCTTAACCCAAATCGGCGTGCAGGCCAACAACGCTGCAAAGGGCGGCAACGCTGCAAAGGACTGCGACACCGCAAGGGACCGCAACGGGCCGCCATCCGATCCAAGTCGCCGCAATCGGCGCCGCTACGTTTGCCGGCGAATATCGCGTGAATGTGGCGGCCGGCGCGAATGCCGCGAACAGTCGAAGTCCGCTATCGGGGATGGGGGTGATGGTCTAGAATTGTGTTGTCCTACCGCGGTTCCGATCTCGAACCGCGCCTCGCCGTCGTTGCGGCCGGTTTCAGCGACCGTACCGAGTTGCGGGCGGCGCGCCATACCGTCGCGGCCAGTCCCCCGACCGAGCCGCCACCAGCTACGCTCCGTCATGCCATTACCCCAAGTCGTCATCGTCGGCCGGCCCAACGTCGGCAAGTCGAGCCTGTTCAACTGGCTTGCCGGGAGGCGTCTGGCCATCGTCGACCCGACCGCCGGAGTGACTCGCGACCGGATGACCTATACGCTCTGCGAGCGCGATCGCTATTTCGACCTCGTCGACACAGGCGGCATTGGGATCGTCGATTCCGATGATCTCACGGAGCACGTCGAGGCTCAGATCGAAGCCGCGATTCATTCGGCCGACGTGGTGCTGTTCGTCGTCGATGCCCTGTCCGGACCGACGCCGCTCGACGAAGAAGTCGCCCGCCGCCTTCGACCCGTCAGCGCTCCGGTGATCCTCGTCGCCAACAAGGTCGACCACGAGGGTCTCGAAATCCACGTCAACGAGTTCTTTCGCCTCGGTTACGACCAACCGCTCCGCGTCAGCGCGAAGCAGAATCGCGGCCGCGACGCCCTCGTGCGGGCGATCGTCGAGAAACTGCCCTCCGAAACCGCGGTCGAAGAAGCCGAGCCGGAAGAGCCGGTCATGAAGCTGGCCATCGTCGGCCGCCGCAACGTGGGCAAGAGCACGTTCGTCAACGCCCTCGCGCAGGAAGAGCGGATGATCGTCAGCGAAGTTCCCGGCACGACCCGCGACAGCGTCGACGTGCGGTTCGAGATGGACGGCAAGGAGTTCATCGCCATCGACACGCCGGGCCTGACGCGCCGCAAGGCGATCAAGACGGACCTGATGTTTTACAGCACGCACCGGGCGATGCGGAGCATTCGCCGAGCGGACGTGGTGCTGTTGTTCTTCGACGCGGCACAGCCGGTCGCCCACACCGACAAGCGGCTATGGAACACGATCCTCGAAGAGCACAAGCCCTGCATCTTCGTCGTCAACAAATGGGACCTCTACGCCGGCGACGTGGAGACGGGCGAGTGGGCGAAATATCTGCGCGATACGTTTCCCATGCACGATCACGTCCCGATCGCGTTCGTCACGGCCAAGACGGGCAAGAACGCGAAGACGGTCATCAACCACGCGCAGATGTTGTTTCGGCAAGCCCGCGAGCGGGTTTCGACGGCGGCGCTCAACAAGATCGTCCGCGCGGCGCTCGAACGCAACCCGCTGCCGCTTGCGAGCATGCACCGGCAGCCGAAGATTTATTTCGCCACGCAGGTCGACGTGCAGCCGCCGACGATCGTCCTCGTCTGTAACGAACCCACCGCAATCGGCGAAACCTACCGCCGCTACCTTCTCAACGCGCTCCGCGATTCGCTCCCGTTCTCCGAAGTTCCGATCAAGCTGCTCCTGCGGAAGCGCGAATCGACGCCGGGCGAAAAAGATAAAGCGGAAAGCGAGGAGGAAGGATTGAGGATTGAGGATTGAGGTTTGGGAACTGAACGAAGTGCTCCAACCTCCAACCTCCAACCTCCAACCTCTAACCTCTAACCTCCAACCTCTAACCTCTAACCTCTAACCTCTAACCTCCAACCTCCACGAGCCTCACCGCCCGCAAGTCGATCACCGCGCTCTTCGGCTCGCCGCCTGGCCGTGCGACGACCGTGATCTCTCCGGCCGGCAGCGCGAGTGTGCCGATCGTCGCTTGCCGGTACGCGTCCCACGTGCCGGTGCCTTCGACCTTGTGGTTCACCGCGGCGCCGGCTGCTTCCACGACGAGGGCATTGCCCGCGGCGCCGTCGTCGCACGCATAGTCGAGCACGACGCGATATGCGCCGGCCTTCGGCACGCGCACCCGCCACGTCGCCTGATCCGCGACGTTCATCCAATAGCCGAGATTGCCGTACTGCTGCTCGAACACGAGCGACGGCCCGAAGATCGACGCTTTGCTCGCGGGCAGCACGAGCGTTCCATCCGCCGCCGGTTCGACCAGGCCCGGCTCGTTTCCGGCGAACGACTTCGCCTGAGGACTGAGCCGACCGATATAGGCAATCAAATTGGCCAAATCCTGCTTCGACAGGTCTTTTTCGAGCCCCTCCGGCATGAACGATTTGCCGGTCGCCTGGACTTCGTCGATCTCGCTCCGCAGCAGTTCCTCGCGCTTCGCATCCTGGCCGACAAGCGTCAGGCTATTGCCCGTTTCGCTGGCCAGAATGCCGGACAACTGCCGGCCGTCGGTCGCCCGCACGGCATACGCCAAGAACTTATCTTCCACGGCCCGGTTCGGGTCGAGAATGGCGACGAGCAGGGCATCCGGCGACCGATTGGCAAGTGCATCAAGTTCCGCGCCGACGTCCTGGCCCACGCCTTCGAGGCGATGGCACGCGGCGCAGTGCTTGGCGAACACGGCTTTGCCGCGCGTCGCGTCTCCCGCGCGCGCGAGTACGTCGCGATGCTGCTCGACGACCTTGGCTCGATCGCCCTCCGAGTGCCCCGAAAGCAGTTTGGCAGCCCACGTGCGAATGGCGTCGCTGCGATGCGTGAGCAATTTCTGTCGCCGGGCCGCGTCGAGTTCGTTCGCCGCGATTTTGCCCGCCGCGATATGCTCGACGAGCACGGCGAGCCAGGCATCGCGGGCAAACACGCCGTCGAGAACCGCTCTGCGCAACGCCGGCGTGTATTCCTTCCACCGTTCGAGCATCGCCGCCGCCACAGCCGGATCGTCGAACCGCACGAGCGCCCGAATCGCCGCGTGTTGCAAAGCCGTCGATTCCTGCGGCGCCAAAAGCGCCACCAGCCGCTCGCGGGCCGCGTCGGCCGATCGCGCCGCGGTTCCTAGCAGCCGCACGGCCGACAACCGGTCGCTCTCGGCCGCGTTCGCATCGCCGGCAAGCTCCAACGCCCGCTCGACCATCTTGTCGGCATGCTCCGCAAACGCCGCCCGTTCCGCCGCGTCCGGGAATAGCTCGTCCACGTCCACCTTGCGCTTGGCCTGTTCGTCGAACAACCCGGCCAGCGCCGCAAGCTGCCAGGCGGCGTATGGCTTGTCGCCGTCGCGGGCCGTGACGAGCGCGGCGACGCGCGACAAACTCCGCTCGTCGCCCAGCGTCGCGGACAGCACGAGCAGCCGCCCGACAAGCGCGTCGGTCGGCGACTTTCCATCCACGCCGCCCAGAACCGTCGCCACCACGAGATCGACGTTCTTCGCGTTGATGGAACTCGCTCCGGCCGCGGTGATGTACTCGTCGTCGGCGTATCGTACGAGCAACCGGCCAAGCGCCCGCGCTGCCTGCGGATCGTCCCATGTGCCGAGGCTGTAGCCGAGCTGCCGCACGACCGTTTTGTTGCTCGCCGGCGCATCCACCGCGTCGGGCTTGAGCGGTTCGTCGGTGAGTTTGACGAGTGCCGCGCGCAACCGCTGAGATTTCGCCGCGCGGCCCTCGCTCAACCGCACCGCGGCGCGTCGCACGCCGGGATGTTCATCGAATAGCCGCGCCGCCACGGCGTCCGCCGACAACTTGTCCATTCCATCCAGCGTGCAAATCGCATGCAGCCGCGCCTCGGGCCGCGTGCACTCGCATGCCAGCTTTTCGAGCAACGGCACAGCGACCGCGTCCTCGCGTTCGACGAGCATCCGTTGTGCCGTATCTCTCTGCCAGCCGTTCGGCGAATCGAGCGCCGCGACCAGGCCGGCCGTGTCGAGCTTGTCGAGTCGCGGAATCGCCCGCGGCTTCCTGTCGACGGGATACACGCGATAGATGCGGCCTTTATCGTGCCCGGCCCGCAAGTCGAGCCGTTTTTCCCAATCGTCGGGTATCCACTCGGGATGCTCGATGACCGCGCGGTACATGTCGGCGATCCACAGCGAGCCGTCCGGGCCGGTGCGGGCCATCGTTGGGCGAAACCAGTTGTCCGTCGAGGCGAGGAACTCGCGCTCTTCCTCTCCCGGCGGCCGTTGCGACGTGAAGCCGCAACCGTCGGCCCGCATCACCCCGCAATGCACGAGGTTGTGCACCGGCTCGCAAATGAACCACGCCCCGCGGCCGGCTTCGCCGAACAGGTCATCGCAATAGATGGTGAGCCCGCAGCAGGACGTGAAGCGATTCGCCGTGTGCAGATCGTTGAAGCGCGCCAGTGTGCGGCTCGCGGGATACACGCGGGCGATCGTCATGTTGCGGCCCAAGTCGCGACGCGGTTCCGGCGCGAGGACATGCGGATTCCGCCGCAGATAATGATCTTCAAGGGCGTATTGCCAGATCGGCAAGGGATTGCTGCAGCCGAACCAATCACCCCAGTCGTTTCGCGCCCGGCCGAACTGGGTTTGGCCAGCTTGCGGATCCACGGCCCCGTCGTCCTTTCTTCCCAGGGCGATTCGAACCCGCACGTCGCGACCGCTGATGCTCGCCCGTTCGCCGGTCTTCGCCGACCGAATCGTCCCGCCGCTGTCGCCGTTAGCCAGATAGACCCAATTGTCGAGTCCCCACGCCGGCGTGTTGAAGCGATGCTGCTGGTTGCCCTCCGTGAAGCCGGTGAACAGCACTTCGCGTTTGTCGGCCTTGCCGTCGCCGTCGGTGTCCTCGGCGTAGAACAAGTCGGGAGCACACGTGACAATCACGCCGCGGCCCCACGCCATCACGCCGTTGGGAAAACCCAGCCCATCGAGAAACACGGTCGACTTGTCGTACTTCCCGTCGCCGTCGGTGTCTTCGAGAAACCGCACGCGGCCGCCGTGCTTGCCTTTGCCATCAACGCCGCTGGGATAGTCCGCCATCTCGACGACCCACAGCTTGCCGTCCGGTCCCCAGTCGAACGCCACCGGATCGGCAATCAGCGGCTCGGCCGCGACAAGCTCAATCGCAAAGCCGGGCCGGACGCGCATCGATTTGAGCGCCGCATCGGGCGACTTGGCTTCCGGCTCTGTTTCTGCAAGCAGCGCATCGAAGCTCACGCGATCGACCAAATCCGGCAATCGCGCCGTGTCCTCGTTCTGTACCCACAAATGTCGCGAATGAAAAAACGCTCCGTTGTTCGTCCCGCAGCGCGTAATCGCCGGAATCGCACTCGCATCGCCCCGCTTCCCGGCCCGGACCTTCTTCGACCAGCCGGACTTCATATCGGCGAAGAGGTAGAGGCCGAACTCTTCTTCGTTTGAGAAGAGTACGTCGAGATCGCCGTCTTCGTCGATGTCGATGAATCGCAGCCCAGCGTCCTCCCCATTATCGTCGACAATTGACACGCCCGCAGGCAATGCAAACGGCAACTTCTCCCAGCGATTTTCGGCGTCGCGCCATTGAAACACCGTGTTCGCGCCAGGATTCGACGCGATCACTTCGACAACCCCATCGCCGTCCAAATCGCGCAATCGAACTCCCAAATCGACACTCACATCGGGATATCCCTTAACCGGTTTCTTTCCGTCAGCAATAACCTGTTTGCCATCCACCTCCAAGCCCACGACCAGCTTTGGCTCTTCCCTCCAAGCGTCGCCATCGAACGTCCAGCCAGTGCGTTCGTATTCATCGAGCCGAATCGCACTTGCATGGCCGTTTTTGTGAACGATGCCAAATCGCACTCCATACGTTTGCGAGCCTTCAGCCTTGTGGATCAGCGTCAGGACCGTTGGGAATTCCGACTCCGTCCATTTCTTGTCCACGGTATTCCAAATGCGGGTGACGCGAATGACATCCCTGCCGTCACCGCGGGCAAATTCACGACTAACGATGACGTCCATGTATCCGTCTTTATTCACGTCGAGCACAACCATGCCTGAATCGTCATCGCGAATTCCTGGCGCTGCCCCTGGTAGCAAATTCTTATTAATCCGCTCCAGCGCCTCGCGAAAGTTCAGAAACTTAACCCGCTTGCCATACGTCTTTTCCGCGTAGTCGATGATCTCGACGATCTGCTCGGCGCGAATCCAGCCGTGTGGATGAAACACGAGGTTAAATACGCCTTGCTTGATGACCGTCGCGTCGAGTGCCCGCTTCATGTCCTCGACCGTTTGCGGATTGTTCGGCCGCTGGATGTTTTGTGCTTCCCAATCGCTCGGCACGACGCACGGAAACTGCCAGCACAACCGTCCGACGACGTAGGGATACGGGTAGTCCTCGATCGTGTTCACGAACGACTTGAACGGCAGATACTTGCGAAACCGCTCCTTGCCGTTTTCGAGCACGATCTCCCGCGGCAACTCCGGATCGTTCGCCGTGAAGATGTGGAACACCGAGCTGTCGATTTGCAGGTAGTTCCCCTTAGGCGTCGTCTTGTTGAAGATTTCGGCATACATCCGCGGACTGGGCGTGTTGAGCGAATCGCAGCAGGGCGTGCGAAACGCAACCGGCTTGTTGCCCGGTATGCTCGCCATCAAGTCGACACAGCGGTCGTAGGTACTTTTGGCCTTCGCGAAGTCGCCGCCCTGCAAGAGCGGACAGGGATGATCGACCGTATGCACTTCCAGGCTCAAGCCTTCCTTGAGCCACGCCTGAAGTTGCGGATCGTCGGGCTTCACGTCGCAGGTCATGATCGACACGGCGGCTCGCCCGTCGATCTTCATGAGGCGGTCCAAAATGGGCCGCAAGAACGCCTCGTACTTCGCCGGATCGCGCATGTCGTCGATCGCCAGCACAACCACCGCGTCGACACCGTCCTCGCCAACCCACTGCGGCGTAACGAGCTTGGGAAAATGCCGCCCGACATAATACGGATCGCACGGCTCGTCGAGATAGGCGAGGCGATTGGCGTCGGTCGAGAAAGGCGGTTTGCCGCTCGTTTCCGCCGTAACTCGACGTACTGCAAAGTTCGAAAACACCGCCAGCACCAACACGACGGCGGCGCAAATAACCCTGCGAGGCATAATTCGCTCCTCAGTCGGCGCGCGTCGGAAAGTTACGCGTCTCCATGGGTGGAACCGCCCAACGGTCTCTAGCTCAGCGGCGTCCCAACTCCGATCTTGCCCGACGCCAGACTCGACACGACAAACCGCAGCTTTCCGCGGCTCGTCCGCGAAATCGCATCGACGTACGCGACGTCGAAGCTGACGTCCTCGCCTACCCGAGCGCGCATCTCCGCCCGCAGGCGACGCTCGTCATCATCGGTGTAACCCGGCCCTTTGACAATCCGGACGGTCATTCTTCCCGGCTCGTCCTGCACGAGTTGGGCCTCGCGGACGTGCACCATGTCTTTGAAAACGTGATCCAAGCGGCCGATTCGAGCGCCCTTGTCCGTGACGATATAGTCTTCCTGCCGCCCGTCGATCGCGTCGACGATTCGTCCCGGCCGGCCGCAATCGCACGTCGCCGCTGGGTCGAACGTCGCGGTGTCACCCACTTTGTAGCGAATCAAGGGAAACGCTGGATTGGCGAAGTTCGTGCCGACGATCGACGTTACGGCGTCCGGCTCTTCGACGAACTCCCAGGCGGCAAAGTCCTCGTCGATGTGCAATTTCCGCTGCGGACACATCGAGGCGTTCGCCACGCCCTCGGCCATGCCGTAGTGTTGCAGCGGCCGCACGCCGAATGCCGCCTCGATCAGGTCTTCCTGCTGGGGCAAGACATTTTCGGCACACAAGGTCACGTACCGGATATTGAGCCGCACGCCCAGTTCGAGCGCGTATCCCGCCGCCAGCGCCACGAACGACGGATAGCCGTGAATCCACGGCGCGTCGAACTCGCGCATCGCCGCCAGATAACTTGCCGCCGTCGCGTCGCTCAGGTGATAGGCACTAAGCAGCAACTGCCCCAGCGCCCGATTGTATCGCCAAAACGGCGGCCGCGATTGCTCGATCGGCACGACCGACCGCCCGCCGAAATGGATGCACGGCGTTCCGTAGTCGATGCCGTGCCAGCGATAGTAGCGATACCAAACGGCCCAGTGCTCGCGGTTCCCGCGGATCGCGGCGGGAAAACGCAATCCGGCCCCCGTCGAACCGCTCGTATGCACGGGCACGGTTGCCGCCCCGAGATACGCCTCGCTCAGAAACCGCGCCGAGTCCGCCTGGACTTCGGCTTTCGTCAACACGGGCAGCCGCGCCAAGTCGGCCAGCCCTCGAATCTCCTGCGGATCGATTCCCAGCCGCGCGAACGACTGCCGGTAGTAGGGCGTCGTGGCGGCGGCGTGGGCCACGAACTCGGCAATCCGCCGGTCGCGCAGCCCGCATACTTCGTCCCGAGAGGCGAACATCCGCTTCTCGTATTCGGCGAGAATCCGGAAGAATTCGGCGTTGAACCGCAGGCGCTTGAGCCGCCATCCTTCGAACGACACGGCCGCATTCTGCAAAGCGACCGGCAGTCGCTCGTAAATTCGCTCGCGCAGCATGAGAAACGGCTCGGCCTTTGGAAACCGGAAACATCGCTCCAGGCGACCATTTCGATTATGACTCGCCCCCCGGCGCACGCCAGTCCATCGCCGCGCGCCGCACCGGTCGCAACGATTGTGCCGATCGCTCGCGTCGAGCGACTCGGCCGCCGCCGCCGGGTCGTCACGGGCGAGCGTACCCGGGCCGCGGCCCGGGTTATGATGAAGGGAGCCGTCGCTCTCACGAATCGAACGCCGCAATGCACCGCAAACCCGTCGTCTTGTTCGTTGGTGCGCACGTGACGCCGGAGGGCGGATCGGCCCACGGCATGTTTGTCGCGTCGCGGCAATTGGTCGCTTCACCAATCCGCGACCACGTCGAATGGCGATTGCTCGACGCAACGGTGCCGGTGCCGCTTCCCGGTTGGCCGATTCGATTGTGGCTCGCCGCGCGCCGCGTACTGGTCGTTCTCGCGGCGCTCGCGTTCCACCGCATCGACGTGGTGCTGATTTTCGCGCCGTTCAATTTCGGTCGGCTGCTCGACAAGTTGGCGATGTGCCTGCTGGGGCGGTTGTTCCGCAAGCGCGTCGTGCTCAGCTTTCGCTCTGCAACTCGCCGCGCTGAGCGCTGTGCCTCGTTGCTCGAAAGTATCGTCCGCGCAACGGCTTGGAGCTGCGACGCGATCGTTTGCCAGGCCGAACCGGCCGTCGCCATGCTCGCCGAAATCGTCGGCAGCGGCGACCGAATCATCGTTATTCCCAATTGGATCGACCTTGCTCCGTACGAGCCGATTGCGGATGCACGCCGTCCCACATGGCAATCGGATGAGCCGGCGATTCTATTTATTGGCCGCTTTGACGAGAACAAAGGAATCTTGGAACTCGCCGAGGCGGTAGCCGCCCTGCGCACAGCGGGACGCCGTCTGCGACTTCGTTATGCCGGCGCAGGCGGCGCAGGCGAAAAACTCGTCGAACACTGTCGGCAGCTTGCGATCACCGACTGCGTTGAAATCCTGGGCGCAGTCGACGGCGAAGCAAAGCTGGCGGCGTTCCGTTCTACCGACATTCTCGTCCTCGTAAGCGCCACCGAAGGTCTTTCGAATGCGATCCTAGAAGCGATGGCGTGCGGCATGGCCATCGTGGCTTCTCCCGTCGGCGCTACGCCAACGCTTATCGCCGACGGCGAAGGCGGCTTTCTCGTCCCGCCGCGCGATGCCGCCGCCCTAGCCGAAGCTCTGAACAAACTCCTCGACGACCCAGCCCGAGCATACTCAATGGGCCAACGCAATCGCGCCGTCGTCCGCGCAAGGCACGATATCGGCCATCTCTGGCCGTCGGTCCTGACCGCGCTAACCGGTCGCCACGTCACCACCGACGGAAGAGAAGCTCGCGCCAGTGGTTCGCCGCAATCGTGACTCGCGTAGGCGCTCCGTCGACGGTATCCGCGGCCGGTCGACGTCGCCAGCGGTTGTCGATTCGCCGGCCGCGCGATCATCGTCGGCAACTCCGAGCTAAACCGAGATCGGCCTTCGACCTCACTCCAGAACCTTAATCGCCAGATTCCGAAACTCGATTCGCGCTCCGTGCCCGCAGAATCCGATGTAGCCTTTTTCGTTCTTGAGGCCGGGGTGGTCGCGGCCGTCGATCGTTTTGGGCGTGCTGGCCTTGTCGAGGTCGCCGTCGACGATCGTCTGACCGTTGAGAACGACCTTCACGTGCCGGCCTTTGAGCGTGATCTCTTCGGTGTTCCACTCGCCCGTTTTCTTGAGTGCGCCGCGTTTGGCGGGAATGATTCCGTAGATCGAGCCGTGGGCCTGGTACGGGGCAATGCCTTTGTACGACTCGTGACCGTCGTCGAGAATCTGGCTTTCCATGCCGACGTACGCCGCGTCGCCCTTGGTTGGCGCCCGCAGGGCGACGCCGTTATTCGCGCCGGGCTCGAGCTTGAACTCGAAGCGGAACACGAAATCTTTGTACTCTTTGTCGGTGTAGATGTTCCCGCCGCTGGATTTCTTCGAGATCAGCACGCCGTCGACGACTTCGTAGCCGTCTTTGGCCCCCTGCCAGCCGTCGAGGTCCTTGCCGTTGAATAGGGGTACGAATCCGTCGTCGTCCTTGGAGGCTGCCGGTTCGTCGGCAAGGGCGCCGACGCCTGCGAACGACAGACCAAACGCGAGGACAGCATGGAATCGAGCGAAGCGAAGCATAGCGGCGGGTCCTTTTCGGGAGCGAAGGTGGGCAAGTGCGCGGAAGTTCAGCGCCGATGCGAAATCTCACGCGGCAACCTACCGCGACGCAGCGATCGCCGCCATCGGCCCTACTATCATGTCCTGCCCGTCCGCCGATGTCAGCCCCCTGAGAAACCGTCGTTTGTCCTGCCCTGGCGACGATTTCCACGGGTTCATTCGCGTCCGTCGCTTCCCAAAGAGACGGTTTCACGGCAGAATAACGCTCCCGAAATACATCGCGTAAGGTGGGTCGGACGAAGCGAGGCCCGGCAGGGGCGCTTAATTGAGTTCCGGTGGGCCTCGCTTCTTTCGACCCATCCTACGGTTCACCCTACAGTCCACGCGGCGTTCCAGGTTCAAGCAATTCATCGAATCTAAAAGTCTCGGCGGAGTCGTTCCATGCCCAAGGATCAAGTCAACGTCGCCATCATCGGTCTCGGCTTCGGCGCCGAGTTCATTCCGATTTATCAGGCCCATCCGCGGGCGAACATGTACGGCATCTGCCAGCGGAACGTCGAGCACCTCAACAAGATCGGCGACACGTTCGGCATCGCCAAACGCTACGGCAACTACGCCGACGTGCTCAAGGACCCCGCCGTCGACTTCGTTCACATCAACTCGCCGATTCCCGATCATGCCCCCATGGCGATGCAGGCCCTCAAAGCCGGCAAGCACGTCATGTGTACCGTGCCGATGGCGACCACCGTCGAGGAATGCCAGCAAATCTGCGAATTGGTCAAATCGACGGGACTCAAGTACATGATGGCCGAAACGGTCGTCTACAGCCGCGAGTTCCTGTTCATCAAACAGATGTACGACCAGGGCGAGCTGGGCAAGATCCAGCACCTCGCCGCTTCGCACCCGCAAGACATGGACGGTTGGCCGGCGTATTGGGAACGCATGATCCCCATGCACTACGCCACGCACGTGGTCAGCCCGTGCTTGGGTCTCGTCGACGGCCGCGCCGAGTACGTCAGTTGCTTCGGCTCCGGCACGGTCCGCGACGACATTGCCAAAAAGTCCGGCAACAAATTCGCCGTCGAGACGTGCCACATCAAGATCAAGGACACCGACCTCACCGCCCACATCTGGCGGTTTTTGTACGACGTTGCGCGGCAGTATCGCGAGAGCTTCGACGTGTACGGAACGAAGAAGAGCTTCGAGTGGACGCTGGTCGAGCACGAGCCGCACGTGATCCACACGGCCAAGATGCCCGAGCCGGAGATTCCGTCGAAGGTCGAAGTGCCGGACTACGCCCACCTGCTACCGGAGCCGATTCGGAAGTTCACGCGGTCGATTCAGGACGCCGAGCACTTGTCGTTCGTCCAAGGCGGCGGCCACGGCGGTTCGCACCCACACCTGGTGAATGAAATGGTCTCGGCCCTCGTCGAAGACCGCGACCCGCGGCCGAACGCACCGACAAGCGCCAATTGGACGTGCGTCGGGATTTGTGCCCACCAATCGGCGCTCAAAGGCGGCGAAATCGTGAAGCTACCGGCGTTTACATTGGAGTAACCGTCGATAGTGATACCGTCGTGTAGATTGGGTATAAGGGCATGTCGTTCAGTTCCAGCCGCCGCAATGCCCTGGATGATTCGAAGCCGCTCGTGCATCGCGCGTCGCATGCAAGGTCGTGCGCGATGCTTGTCGCGGAGAAGTGGGGCGTTCCCCGAGCGACAATCATTGATCTTGTAAGGTCGCGATGCGGTGTTGACCTCAATGCCGTTTCGCAGGGTGCGGAAATCTCGACGGCGGTCGCAGAGTTGGAGACCATCCGGAGCCAGGGGATGCAGCCTAGTAGTGAAGATACCGATTAGCGCTCGTAGCGTAGGTCAGTCCAAGCGGTGAACGACGTTGGCGTTCTCGATCGACGCGGCCCGCGCCGGCCTGACAGGATCGTGAGTGAGTATTGCGTCACCGTCAGCCCGGCGCGGGTCGACGCGCGCGAGGATGGTCGGGTCTATCGCTGCTTGGCCTGACCTACGTCCGCCCTCTCCGCCGCCAAATATCGGGCGAGCGATTCGGCGTCGTCGACGTCGTACCACGTGCCAAGCAAGTGCGAAGCAACGTCGCGCTGGCACAAGCGGTCAAGTGTGGCTTCGAGCAGCGTCGAATCGCTCCAGGGCATGTTGTCGAAGATCGGCGGGACCGCGCCGCTGGCTCCGAGCAAGTAATAGCCACCGTCTTCACTCGGCCCAAGGACTACCGAATGCGTTGCGAGGCGGCCGAGAGCTTCTTGGACGTATTCGAGCGGCAACGTGGGGCTGTCGGCGCCGAGGATCACGACGCGGCGGGCGACGCGGTTGAGCGTGGCTTCGAGGAACGACCGCAATCGATTGCCGAGGTCGCCGTCGCATTGCGGCATCAACTCCCATGCCGGTCCGGCGAGCGCGGTGAAATCGTCGCGGCGGTTCGCGGGCGTGAAGACGACCATCCGCGTATCAGCCACCGACTCGAACCGCCGCAGCGTCGTCGCGAGAAACTTGCGGTAATACGCGGCCGCTCGTTCGTTGCCCACGCTCGCCGCCAGCCGCGTCTTGACCTGGCCGGGTTCCCAGTATTTGGCGAAGACGGCGAGCAGCGTCTCGATCATCGGGGCAGGCTGAGGCGAGAGGCGAGAGGTTAGAGGTTCAGTTCTCGCGGGCAAGTCGGGAATGCAGCAGGCGGCGGAGGAGGACTTCGTTGACTCGGCCGCGGAAGCGTTCGACACCGTCGATGACGACGACGGGCACGCAGAAGTCGTAGCGTTCGCGAAGTTCCGGGTCGGCGTCGATGTCGACGGATTGCGGGTTTAGGCCGTGGCGAACGAGCAAGTCGCGGGCGTCGTCGCAGAGGTGACAGCCCGAGCGCGTGTAGAGCACGACCTGACGGGGCGTTTTACTTTCTGCGGTCATCCCTCCGGCCTCCCGCCTCAGGCCTCCGGCCTGTAGGTTGCGAAACAGTTGGGCGTTTCCCAGAGGCGAGTTTCGACGATCGGAAAGCCTTGGCTTGCGGCGAATTCGTGGATCAGCCGGGCGATGTTCTCGGCCGTGGGGTTGAAATCGACGACGTGCAGCGGCTCGTTCAGCTGCCGCAGAGCCGGAATCGCCGGGTCGTCGCGGTGGAGGATCATGCGATGGTCGAGGTTGTCGTCGATCCACGTGCTGACGACGCGCTTGATGTCCGAAAAGTCCATGACCATGCCGCGGTCGTCGAGCGAGGGCGATTCGATGGCGATCACCGCGCGGCCGTTGTGCCCGTGAAGATATTTGCACTTGCCGGCGTAGTTCAAGAGCCGGTGGCCGTAGCAGAAGTCGATTTGGCGGGTGACGCGGTACAAAGCAGGGGGGCAGGGGTCGGGGGTCAGGGGTCGGGGAAGACGCGACTTTGTCGCATCAACAGCACGAAGCACCACCGCAGCATTCGTTGCCGGGGAGGTGTGTTTCGCGGGGCGATTGGCCCTTGGTGACGCGGGGGTCGCGGGTTTGTTCGCTGCGGCAGTTCATCGGCTCTCGGTCTTCTTCCGCGACCGGTTCGTGCGGCTCGATCGCGATCAGCTCGTCGGCGTAGGGCGGCCGGGTGAACCGTTCGAACGTCCGGGCACAGACGGCCATGCGCTCGCCGCGGTGGAGCGTTTGACCGTCGTCGTCGAGGACGGCTTTCCACGGACCGCGATAAATGACGGCGTGATGCGCGTCGAGGCAGGGGCCTTCTTCGCCTTTGTAGGCCTCGACGGTGACGCTGCGGAACTCGATTCCATCGACGATCGCCCACGGCTCGGCTTGCCGGTCGACGATTCGCAAGCCGTGAAACCCGGCCGCCTCGAACGCGGCGAGAAACTCGCTCTCGACAAACGCGCCGCTGATGCAACCGCTCCACAGGTCGTGGTCGTGCTTGAGGTGTTCGGGCACAGGCTCGTCGCTAGTGATGTCGCTGATCACCGCCCGGCCGCCGATACGGAGGACGCGAAACACTTCGTCGAACAAGCGGCGGCGGTCGGCTTCGTGGACGAGGTTGAGGACGCAATTCGAAACGACGACGTCGACCGATTCGTCCGCGATCATCGGCGCCGCGTGGCGAAGTTCCTCGGCGTGTGCTTCCGCCTGCAACCAATCGTTCGCCGAACGAATCGGATTCTCGGCCAGATACTTTTCGAACGCTTCGAGGTCGAGGGCGAGGTCCTGAACGCTCGCTTTGCGAAACTCCGTGTTGTGGTAGTCGAGCCGCGCGCCGATCTCGCGTTGATACCGCCGGGCGAGGGCGAGCATGTCGTCGTTGCGGTCGACGCCGATCACGCGGCCGGTCGGGCCGACGACCTGCGCGGCGATGTAGCAGATCTTTCCGCCGCCGCTGCCGAGGTCGAGCACCGTTTCGCCTTCGCGGACGTATCGCGAAGGATCGCCGCATCCGTAGTCGCGCTCGACGATTTCGGCCGGCAGAACTTCCAAGAGCCGCCGGTCGTAGTCGACGGGACAGCACAACGCCGGAGCGACCGCGTTCGCCGCGGCCGCGTAGCGCTGCCGGACCGACTTCTCGACATTGAGCCGCCCTGTCGTTTTGGTTTCATCCACAGGCAATACGTCGAGTTTGTGCATCGAAAAGCCCTATCGCGCTCTCGCTTCTCCAGCCTCAAACCACCCAACCTCTAACCTCTATCCTCGAACCTCCTCCATGACCCCACCTAGCGCAAGCGCGACTTCGCGACCCCTTCCTGCTCGCGCGACCGGCGATAGAAGAACACGACAACGCCCGCGAGGAACGGCAGAATCGGCGGGGCGAGTACGGCGAACCATTTGTACAAGTCGTTGAGCGCGTACGTCCGCCGCTTGCCTTCTTCGATCGCCTTGTCGCGTTCCTTCTTGAACTCCTTCTCCGCGCGATCCTTGTCGAGCAATTCCTGGACGGTCGCCATTTCGCGGGTCATGTTTGCCCGGTCTTCGAGCGCCTTGATCGCGGAGATGTTGAGCTCGCCCTTCTTTTTCATTTCCTCGAACTGCTTCTGGGCGGTTTCGACGGCCTCGCGGCGGGTTTTTTCGGCGTTTTCCTCGATCCGCTTATACCGAGTTTCGGCGTCTTCGATCTGGCGTTCGATCTCGCTCGTCACGACCTGCTCGACGACCTGTTCGACGCGCGTCAGGTGGCCGTAGAGCTGGCGCCCTTTGCGGATTTCCACAAACCGCGGATCGTCCGCGAGCGCGTCGATCACGTTGAGAACGAACGGCACATTCTGGAATTGCAAATCGAGGCCGGGAATCGGGTTCGCCCGGAGCCGGAAGAACTCGCGATGCAGCATGTCGACGTCGGAGACGACGATGACGTTGATCTTTTGCTTCTTGGGGGGGGCGGGTTTCTTGCCCTCGCCCTTCGCCGCAGTATCGTCTGCGGGGAGCGCCGCGCCGGGAGCCTCGACCTCGCCCTGAACTCGGGCGGCAAGCGTGTGCCGAGCCGGGGAGGAAACTTCGTTCTCGCGCATCATGAACGGCGTGCGGTTGCGGAACGCCTCTTCGATGTGGCGATAGCGGATCGTGCCCGATTCCTCGCCCGTGCGGACCAGCGGCGTAAACTTGATTGCGGGATCCTTCCCCGCGCGCTCGATGATGGCGCCGGGGAAGAGGAAGAGCAACTCGTACAGACCTTTCGTAATCGGGTCGTCCGAGAAGCAGCCGTTGCCTTCGGCGTCGACCGCTCTGGGCGCGTTGTCGTTGACGAACACCCATTCGTTCGTCAGCCCTTCGCTGAACCGCAACGCGGGGTAGGGATTGTATCGCTGCCAGACGATCAGCGATTCGTAGTCCGTCGGGTGGCCGCGGGCCATGCGGGCGAGGTCTTCTTCGGTCTTCTCGAAGCGGTCGCCGAGCATCCGGATGCCGAGCCGCGAAAAGAACGCATCGAGATTGCCTTTTTCCTGCGGCGGAGGCGGCATCATCATTCCCATGGGTTGCCGCGGCATTTTGGGCTGGTCCGTGCCCGGAACCTCCTGCATCCAGAACGGGAACGGATCCTCGAAGATCGCCGTCGGCGTGCCCGCGAGCACCGCGTCGCTCAAGTTGGCGAGTTGCGGCGGCGTCAGCGAGCTCGGCTGCACGACCAGCAATGCGTGGTACTTGCGAGCGTTGGGGTTTTCCGGGTCGACGATCTTCTCGCTCGGGTCGACGTCGACGACGTCGTAATGCTTCTTGAGTTCGCGGATGATCGGCTGTTGCTGGGACGTTTCGGGCACGCCGCCGGCAAAGCTGAACGTGCCGCCGAAGAGATCGGCATCGGTCTTCACGACGCCGAGCGTCTTGCGTTCCGATTGGCTGACGGTCACGATCGCTTGGATCAATTCGTACTCGACCGGGACGCCGAGCTCGAAGAACTCGATCACGACTTCGTTAAGCCCCGAGCGGACGGATGCACCCAAGTAGATGTCGTCGCTCTGAAACTGGCCGCGGGTTTCGTAGTTCACCCGGCGGGCTTCGATCCCATGGCGGTCCTTGGCCTGATCGGCGACGAGGCTGAAGGGGTCGATGTCGTAGATCGTGACGGCGACTTTGCCCTTGGAGAGGTTCTCGACCTCGCGGAGCTTCGAGATCAGGTCGAGGCGTTTGGCGGCGTAGGCTTCCGGCACTTCCCGGCTGATGTAGGCGTCGATGACGATCGGTTTTTGGATCCGGTCTTCGTCCAGCGCGACCTGGCGGACCCGCTGTTCGGCCTTTTCGACCGCCTTTTGCAGGTCCTTGTCGTCCTTCTTCGCGGCGGCCGATTTCTTGGCCTCGGCGAGTTCCTTTTCCAATTCCGCGCGGCGCTTTTTGAGGTCTTCCGCTTCCTTGTCGTTGACCGTCGCCAACAGGTCTCTCGTGTCCTTCGACAGCGAGTTGAGGCGGGCGGCCGTGACGTCGGCGCGGATCACATCGTGGTTCGTGAACACGAAGATCACGCTGGCCGCGATGGCGACCAGTGCGACGCCGCGCACGAGGTAATGGCCGAGGAGACTATTGCCGTCGCGACCGCCCATCCAGTGCCGGCGGCCGATCAGGATCATGCAGATGTACAGGGCGAACAGCGCCACGGCGGTGAAATACGCCACGGACGACAAGCTGACCACGCCGCGGGTGAAATCCTCGAACGGACCGACGAACGACCAGCGCTTGACGAAGTCGACGCCGGCTCGCCACGACACGAACGAGGCAGCAAGTTGCGTGATGACGAAGGGCAGGATGAATGCGACGCCCAGGACGAACGCGACGGTCAGGTTGCCCGTGAGGAACGAACCGACCATGCCCAGGGCGATCATCGCGGCGCCCACGAACCAGTAACCGACGTAGTTAGCAAGAAACAAGCCTACGTCGGGCTGGCCCATCATCGTGAGCATGATGAAGTTCGTGATGAGGGAGAACGTCAGCGACACGGAGAAAATGGCAAGCGCCGCGAGGTACTTGCCGACGACGACCTCAAAGTCGTTGGCCGGGATGGTCAACAACAATTCGTCGGTGCCTTGGCGGCGTTCGTCCGCCCAGATGCTCATTGTGATCGTGGGCACGAACGCCAGCATCAGCCACAGGAATCGGCTGTTGAGCTGATCGAGGTTCGCCAGATTGGCGTTGAAGAACTCGTCGAACCAGAAGGCGCAAAACGAGCTTGCGACCATGAACAGCGTGATGAACACATAGCCCGTCGGGCTGCTGAAATACGCGACGAAGTTGCGGCGAAAGATCGCGCGAAGGACGTTGGTATTCATGGCAGGGGCAGGGGGACTGGGGCTGGAGGCTGGGGACTGGGGGCCGGGGACGCGGTTTACGCTCGCGCCATTTGCTTGCCGCGGGAAAGCTCGCGGAAGCGTTCGTCGAGGTCGTGGGTCGCGTCGGCCAGCTTCGATACGGGGCCGTCGAACACGAGGCGACCTTCGCTGACGAATAGCACGCGCCCGGCGACGGCTTGAACTTCCTGCATGATGTGCGTCGAGAGCAGAATTGTCTTTTGCTTGCCCAGGCGGCGAATAATCTCACGGACTTCGTGGATTTGGTTCGGGTCGAGGCCGGCCGTCGGTTCGTCGAGGATCAGCACGTCCGGTTCGTGCAGCAGCGCTTGCGCCAGGCCGACGCGCTGCCGATAGCCCTTCGACAATTTGCCAATCGGTTTGCCGATCACCTCGCCGAGCGCACAAAGCTCGATGACCGCGCCGATTCGCGACTGCTTGGCGGAGCCGTTCATGCCGCGGGCATCGGCGAAGAACTCCAACAGCGCTCGCGGCGACATGTCGGGATACAGCGGGCCATTCTCGGGGAGATAACCCAGCCGGGCTGCGCCGGCGATCCGGTCGGTCGCCATATCGTGCCCCGCGATTCGGGCCTTGCCGGCTGAGGGGGCGAGATACCCGGTCAAGAGCTTCATCGTCGTGCTCTTGCCCGCGCCGTTGGGACCCAAGAACGCCACGACCTCGCCGCGAGGAATCGAGAACGTCACGCTGTCGATCGCGGCGAAATGGCCGTAATACTTCGACAGGCCGTCGGCTTCGATCATCGGCGGCTCGTTGCCCGACGCAACGGTCGTCGCCGCGATCGGTTCGGCTCGTTGGGAACTCTGCTCGTTCGCCATCGGGGGTGCTCCGCTTGAAACGCAGGCGTGCACGTCGTGGTGCCACGCAGGAAACGACAATAAAGCCACGTCAGGCCGGCGCGGGTTGGGTATTACGATGATGGAGAGTCATTCGCCGCTTGGCCTGACCTACGAGTGGGGTTCTTTCGGGGCAGGAATGGACGGAAGGTTCGGCGCGAAGACCACATTACGCATGTCGCCGCCGCGCGGGCCAATCTTTCGCGCGGGGCACGCACCGCACGTCGTTGGAAGGAACGTCCCGGCGGGGTGCGTGGGAAAAACGCGGTCCGAATCCACGAAGGAGATCGCCTTGCCCGCTGCGGCGCACACTTGCCGATCCGGCAGGTCCGGCTTGCGTCGCTCCGCTTCGAAGATCCGCCGCATGTCGCCTGACCTGCGACAGAACATATCAAACCGCGCAACATGATAGCGCGATTCTGCGCACGGGGCAAGACGCCGCAGGTCGCCCTGAGCCGCCCCGCCACGCCTCGCTACGCCAAACAATCGCGCGCCAACGCGCCAAGCGAACTTCTCTGATGACGCAGACTTTTTGAGCGTTTCGACGCGGTTCTCGGCCCATGACACCGCCCTGGCAGGCGCGTCGTCCTCATGCGAGACTTTCTCTATGCCTTTAACCCGAACCGTCGAACAGCCGAGCCAGCTCCTGCCCTTTCTCTTTGCCGCGTTCGCACGGGCCAAGAAGAACACGGTGCGACAGTGGCTCAAGCACGGCGCGGTTTGCGTCAACGGCGAGGCGACGACGCGGTTCGATTATCCGCTGTCGCCGGGCGACGTCGTTGCGGTACGCCCCGCGGACGAAGTTCGCTCCGAGCGGCGGCTCCCGCGCGGCCTGACGATTCGGTTCGAGGATGAGGCCCTGCTCGTGATCGAAAAGCCCGCGGGGTTGTTGAGCACGGCCAGCGAAGGCGAACGGGACAAGACGGCTCAGGCTTACCTGACGCGGTTTTTGCGCGAGGGAAATCCGCGGCGCCGCGAGCGGGCGTGGGTGGTCCATCGGCTCGACCGCGCGACGTCCGGACTGATGGTGTTCGCCAAGAGCGAGGCGATGCTGAACGGGTTCGATGAGGCGCTGGTGCTGACGGCCGACGGGCATGCATCCGAGGGGTCGGCCGAGAACCTGTTCGTGGTGCGCGACGGCGTCCTGATCACGCCTCCCGTGTCGGACGACATCCTCGAGGGCATCACCCGGGCCGGCATCCTGGAGATCGCACGGGAGCTGAACATCCCCGTGCTCGAGCGGAGCATCGACCGCACCGAGGTCTACATCGCCGACGAGGTGTTCATG
>QEVJ01000085.1 GCA_003576845.1 Planctomycetota bacterium | reverse complement strand
GATTGTGGGGTTGGCGCCGGGTCGTGTTCTGGGTGTTGACGGTTGGCTGCGCCGGCGCTTTGGCACGGGGCAAGGCTTTTTCGGCAAATTGGTGATGGCCTTCACATGACAGAGCAGATCTTGATGGTGGTCGCCAAACAGCCGGCTGCCGGCCAAACCAAAACGCGGCTGTGCCCCCCCCTCACAGGGGAAACGGCTGCGGCGCTCTATGAATGCTTTCTGCGCGACACCCTGGACATTATGCGGATGACGCCCGATGTAACGCGCTGTATTGTCTACCTGCCCGCCGACGCCGCCGGCTATTTTCGTGAACTCGCCCCCGACTTTCTGCTCATGCGCCAGGAGGGAGCCGATCTCGGTGAACGGCTCGATCATCTACTCACCACTGCTTTGGCACAAGGGGCAAGTGCAGCAGTTGTAATGGACAGTGATAGCCCGACCTTGCCGGCGACCTATCTAAGTGAGGCGTTTGCCCGTCTCCGAGAGGGAGCCGATGTGGTATCGGGACCTTGTGACGACGGTGGCTATTATCTGATTGGCCTGAAACAACCGCAGCCGCGCCTGTTGCGTGAGCCGCCATTTCTTCGTCAAGGCGATCGCCAACTGCCGCGCTTCGACGGGATCGAAGGGTTTCTTGAGGATGACGAGTTGGTCGCTCTCTCCGAGCGACGCGATGATCTCGGCCCAACTGCGATCGGAATAGGCGGTGCAGATGACGACCTGCAAATCGGGATAGCCGGCCCAGATGCGTTGGATGGTTTCCAGACCGTCCCAGCCGGGCGGCATGCGCATGTCGACGAAGGCCATGGCATAGGGGCGTCCGGCCGCTTGGGCCTCGGACACCATCCGCAGCCCATCGGAGCCTTGCATGGCGGAATCGATTTCGAACTCGAACGCGGGTTCGTCGTCGCCGCGGGGTCCGCTTTCGTCGAAGAACGCATCGAGAATGTCGTCCTGCTTACCGCGGCCGCGGCAGAGGATCTTGCGGAAATCGTCGTGGATCGCGACGTTGTCGTCGATGACCAGAATGCGGCGGTTCGTCTCGTTCATCCTGCATTCCTCCGGCGTCGATCGGTACGGACCGGCTCGGGATTCTTCGACGCGGATTTCTTGGTTCCTACGTCGGGCGCGCCAAAGGAAATAACGCGTCGCGAGCGCGCAAGCGCTCGACGCGGCGTCTGCACACCTTCTTGGGAAAGCTTAGGTCCGCCGGCTTGCGGCGGCGGCGCGAGTGCGGGCGGCCGCGGCCCGGATTGCGGCATTTTCCGCGTTTGCGATGCCCTTGCGGAGGATACGTCACCCGACCGGAGGCTATGTCAGGCGAGCAAGCGCGCGAGCGAATCCGGAGAATAACCGGCACAACTGGCTCGATCGAGAGTAGGGATGACCACACCCAATGAAGGCCGTCGATCGGCTGTCGGCCGCAGGACAAGATTGCCGCGCTGGTTGCGAGAATCGTAGGCTTCTCAAACGAAGATTGGCGAAGGGATCGCGCCGCTTCGCCAAGTTTGGCGGCCCTTCGCGGCCAGTCGGGTGGCTGGCTGCGTTTCCGTTGCCTCGGAGCCAGCGGGCTGATATTCTTACGGGTATCGGGCGTCGCCGATTCTCTCCGGGTTGCGACTCGGGTTTGCGCGACGGTCCCGCGGCGAGTGAGCACGCGAGGTGGGCCATGAGCGTCTATCGACATCTGGAAGTTCGCCACGTCGGCACGGTGCGGGTCGTGCGGTTTCACGACCGCGAAATCCGCGACGACGCCGTGATCGAGGAGATCGCCAAGGAATTGTTCGGGCTGATCGAGTCGACCGAGCGGGGGGCGAACGTCGTGCTCAATTTCCAGAACGTCTCGTTTCTGTCGAGCGCCGCGCTGGTCAAGCTGATTGCTGCGTACAAGATGATCAAGAGCCGCGGCGGCGGGCTGAAACTGTGTAGCATTCGGCCCGAGTTCAAGGAAGTTTTTTCGATTACCCACCTGGACCGGCTATTCGAGATTCTGCCGGACGAGCCTGCGGCGCTGGAGGCGTTCGAGGCGGCGGTGTGAGGGCGGGGGCAGGGGTCAGGATTCAGGGGTCGGGGAATAAGGTCGACCGCTTCCCGCGAGAATGTGGGGGGTGTTTGGCTTTTCTATCGGGACCGGGCGTCCGGAATATGTTTGGTTGGGCGGTTTAGGCAGATTATGCTAAATGTGACTGCATAGGTTTGGCAAGTCACGGCGAAACCTCGCCAGCTTAACGATGAAATCAATTGCCCCACCTGATCGCTTCTTTCGGAGAGCTTTTCAATGACCCAGTTTTGTGTTCGCACGTTGGCTGTTTGTCTGATGTTGGCCTCGGCGGCCGTGTTGGTTGTGGCCGCCCCGGGCGAGAAGAAGACGTCCGCGAAGGCCGATGCGCCGGCCGGCGAAACGGTCGACGTGTTCGAGGCGATGAAGAACGAGCAGATCGACGTGAAGTTCATCGCGATGAGCGCCACGAAGGCGAATCTCGTGATCGAGAACAAGACAAACAAGCCGCTGACGATCCAACTGCCAGAGGCGGTGGCCGGGATGCCGGTGCTCGCGCAGGTCGGCGGCGACGCACAGGGCGTCGGCGGGGCGGCGGGCGGACCGTTCAACATCGCGCCGGAAAAGACCCGCAAGATCGAGCTCGCGTGTCTATGTTTGGAACACGGCAAGGCGGATCCGTATTCCAAGATGCCGTATGAGCTTAAACCGATTTCGGCACTCTCCGACAAGCCGGAAGTTGCGGCACTGCTCGTCCGCTATGGCAAGGGCGACGTTTCGACGCAAGCGGCGCAAGCGGCGGCCTGGCATCTGCAAAACGGCCTGTCGTGGAAGGAACTGGCGGCGAAGGAACTCGTGGACGGCCGCGGACTGAAAACGCCGTACTTCTCGCGGCGGGAGATTGCCGAAGGGATGAAGTCGGCCGACGCCGCGGTGGCGCAAGCGAAGGCGCTCGGCAAGGACACGGCGAGCTTCGAATCTTATAGTCCGGGCGCGGCGAAGTAATCGGCGCGGTTGAGGCGTCGCACGTTGGCACGGCGTGTCAGGCCGGCGCGGATTGGGCGCGTTCGGCGTGGCGCGTCCAACGCCGCTTGGCCTGACCTACGGGCCGCCAGGCCGACTATTGCATCGAATCCACCCGAGCCGCGGAGGCGATCTCCGCGGCTCGCTTCGTTGGTGGGGATATCTTCGGGCAATGCTGTCGGTATCCGGCGCGTGACGGGTATGCCGTTTGCTCGCTCGGCGATCTGGCAGAATCTGCGTAAAGCCGCAAGAATCTGTCGGCGGCCGTGACATTTGCCCGATGCGGCGTCCTTGATGCTTAGGGACCGCCCGTCTTTTCGTTGCGCATCTGGGGCAGTTTCGCACAACCGGGAGGAAAGCCATGACGAAGATCCAATCGCGGCGGCTGGGGTTCGAGGCACAGGAACGGCGGCTCTGTCTGGCCGTCGATGTGGCTGTCGAGGACGGAGTGTTATCGGTGACCGGCGAGGCCGACGGGGCGGTCGAAATCGTCGCCACCGACGCCGGAACGTTCGAGGTTCGCGACGCGGGCGCGCTCATCGACACGGCCACGGAAGTCGAGGACATCAAGGTTCGCCTCGACGATACCGAGACGAACGCCGACCACACGCTCTCGATCGACCTGGGCGGCCAGAGCGTTCGCCGGCTATTCGTCGATCTAGACGACGGCAACAACACGATTACGCTGTCGGGCGGCCGCGTCGACCAGTTCTTTGCCTATCTCGGCGGCGACGGCAACGATGCCGTGACGATCGCGGCCGACGCGGTGGTCGAACGCGGCGCGTCGATCCGCTTGGGCGACGGCGACAATACGCTCGCCGTGGCCGGGACGCTGGGCCGAGAGCTGCTCGTCCACGGCGGCGACGATGCCGACACCGTGACCGTCGACGAAGGCGCGGTGCTCGAACGGGGCATGATCGCCAAACTCGGCAACGGCAGCAACGCCACGACGATCGCCGGGCAAGTCGACCGATCCGTCGCCGTGTTCGGCGGAGTCGACGACGATACGCTCGACATTCTCGCCACGGCTGCCGTCGAACGCTCGGTGACGGCCAACCTCGGCGGCGGCGACAACAGCCTCTCGCTAGCGGGGACGATCGAAGGGAGTCTCAGCTACGACGGGCGCGGCGGGAACGACACCGTGACGCTCGAAGAGTCGGCCGTGGTCGAGCGGAACGTCGACATCAAGCTCGGCGACGGAGACAACGGCGTCAGCCATCAAGGCGCGATCGGCGGGAACCTGCGGGTGGTCAGTGCGAACGAAGACGACGTGGTCGATATCTCCGACCGCGAAGATGCCGTCGGCGGCCGCACGCGGATCGACCTTGGCGGGCAACACGAAGGACACGGACGGTTTGGACCGCACGGGCACGGGCCGTTCGGCTTTCACTTGGGCGCCGCGCTCGGCAGGGCGTTCGGCTTCGGCCGGTGGCGAAGATAACCCCGGGCGGATGGGATAATGATCCGCGCAAGAGAAACGCCGGCGGTTGCCCGTCGGCGTTTCTCGTTCAATCGATGCGATTGCGTCGGCGCAGCGCTCATGCAGCCGCCGCGGCAATGCGTTACGCCTGGAACGACGACCCGCAGCCACACGTCTTCACGGCGTTGGGGTTGTTGAAGGTGAAGCCGCGCTTCTCGACGCCTTCGTAAAAATCGACGGTCGTGCCGTCGAGGTACAAGGCGCTCTTGCGATCGACGACGACATTGACGCCGTGTTGATCGTACTTGGCGTCGACCTTGGCGTCGTAACTCGTGTCGAAGCCGAGCGAGTAGCTAAACCCGCTGCATCCGCCGCCGGTAACGCCGACGCGGAGGAGGGTTTCGCCCTCGAACTTCTGTTCTTGCATGATCCGCTTGACTTCGTTGGCGGCCTTTTCAGTCAACATCAGGGACATGTGTATCTAGGCTCCTAAAGCGCTGGGAGGACAACGGACGGCGAAGGGACCGGAATATCGACACCTTGCGTTTTCTAAATTATATGATCCGGCCGCGGAAGGGAAGGGAATTTTAGGGGCGGGACGCGGGACGAGGGGCGCGGGATGAGGGGCGCGGACGACCGAGAGCCGACCCCGCATGGGAGGAATTGTGAATAGTAAATGGTGAGTTGTGAGTTCCAAATGTAAGGACGGCGGTCACGCGGCCGAATTGGGTAGGACCTACGGGTCTCGCCGACGCGCCGTTTCCGCCGGCTTGTAGAGCGGAAGGTAGCGGTAGTAGACCTCTAGCGACAGTGCGCCCAGGGCCGTGCTATAGGTTCGTCCGCCGTAGCCGCCCCATACGGGATCGGGGTCCCAGCTACCGTCCGAACGCCCGCCGCGGAGCTGCGTGGCGAGGAGGGTTCGCTGCATCGCTGCGTTCCATTTTTGCCAATGTTCGCCTTGAATTTCGTGCATGGCGAGCGTGCCGTAGTACCAGTAGTAGAAGTTCGGGGCGTCGGCCGACGGCAGTTCCGCGAGCAATTGGTCGCCGGCTTCGCGGTCGAGGCCTTCGCCGCGGGACATCCCAAGAAACCAGCGGCATACCAGGGCTTCGGCCGTCATCGTCGCGGTGACTCGTTCGCGCGGGCGATAGCTCGACAGCCCGCCGTGCATGCCGCTGGCGGTCGACGTGACGAACTTCGCCGCCCGCGTCAGCACCACGTCGCCGGGATTGATGCCGGCAAGCTGAGCGCTCTTGAGAATCATCACCTGCCAACCGTGCTGGCTCATGTCGCCGAGCGAACCGGGCGAGGTGTCGCCGGGTTGGGCCGGGAGATACCGCCAGCCGCCCGTGGCCGTATGTTGGGCGGCGGACGTGAACGCCACGGCGTCGCGCACGGCGTTTTTGAGCCGGTCGTCGCCGGTCATCGCGTACGCTTCGCTCAAGGCGAGCGCGCCCATGCCGTGGCAATACATTTTGGCGAACAGGCGGGCGTCGCCTTCGACGCTGCCGCGCTGGTCTTGCGAGTTGAGCAGGAATTCGAGGCCGCGGCGGACGGTGTCGCGGTAGTCGCCTTCGAGATGGGTGTGGCCGCGGCCGAGAAACGCGAGCAGGGCAAGGCCGGTGACGCCGGTGTCCGCGCCGACGCCTGCGCCCTGCCGATCATGGCCGGCGGTGCGCGGTTCGAGGCTGCCTTCGAGCTTGGCGACGTCCCAGCGGCCGTCGGCGCTTTGATGGGCGGCAAGCCAGGCGAGGGCGCGATCGACGGCCGCTTCGGTTTCGGCGCTTCCGCCGCCTGCCGCGGCGATTTGGGCGCGGTTCGGCGCCGAGCGGGCTTTGTAAATGTCCGGCGTTTCGCCGCTGCCCGCGTTGGCCGCCGCCGGCGCGACGCCACGCGTTCCGGCGACGCCCGTGTTAGCAGGCAAGATCGACGGCGGAGCGAGCGACGTGCCGCCGATTTCGCCGGGCGTGGGCGATGCCGCAGTCTCGTCGCCGATGGCCCCGCGGCGAGAGAGCGCCGGGGCATCGAGGTCGCTGGGCACGGGCAGCGCCGGCCGGACCGAACGATCGGGCGTTCCGGCAAGCGATTCGAGCGCGCTGGGCATTGCGGTTTGCGGAGCGTTGCGGTCGACGATCGTGTCGGTCGAGGCTTGGCGACGCGGCTGAGGCGTGGCGACGCCGTCGTTGATTGCCGGCGCATCCGCCGCCCTGGCGACGTTGCCCGAGGGCGCGATCGGCTCGGCGGAAGCGCGCGTCGATTGCGGCGCCTGGGTTTCCGCCGCGGCGGTGTCGTCGGGCTGCGGCGTCCGCGGCGTGTCGAGATGGGGCCGTAACATGGCTGCGGCGTCGCTCGTGGCCGAAGCCTGCCGGACCATCGTCGGCGCTTCCGAGGCGAGAGCTCGGTCGAGTGTGGAAACCGGCTCGAACGCCGGGCTGTCGGTCGGCGTTTCCCAAGGCTCGGCCTGCGACGCCGAATCGCTTGCGTCGGCGTCGGCGAACTCGGAATCGAGCATCGCCAGAGCCAGTGGCGCGTCGTGCTCGTGAATGCCCTCGACGCCCGTGGCAAGTTGCACCGACGTGCAGATTCCTGCGAGCAATGCGTGAGCCAAGAGCGACAGGAGAGCGCACTTTTCGAGCGGCCGCGACCGACCCCACCGCGTATACATCAACAGCACGAGCGTGACCGTAATCGCGGCCAGCACGAGCCATAGGACGGTCCACACGGTCTCGACGCCGTCGGACGCAATCCAGAGTCGGTCGATTGGCGAATGATCCATGTCAGCTCGTCCCTGAGCGACGTGGAGGAATGCTACAACACGAAGACCAAATCACTCTCGGGAAATGAAGAATGCAAAATGAAGAATGAAAAATGTCGCGGAACGACTCGGCGTTGCTTCGTTGTCCTCATTTTTCATTCTTCATTTTGCCTTTTGCATTCCCTATACGACCGTCTGCCCCCGCGAGTTACGCTTACCGTCGTCACCGCCGCGCGCTCGCGTTCTTGACCGCGATTCCCATTTCGGCGACGCCGGACTTGCGGATGGCTTGCAGGACTTCGGCCGTTCGCTGCAGCGGCAGGGCGCCGTCTCCGCGGAGCGTCACGCCGAGGTCCTTATACTGGCTTCGGGCGGCGGCGAGGCTGGCCGTGAGTTGTTCCAGCGTCACCGGCTGCGAGTCGAGGAAGACTCTGCCGTCTTGGTAAACATTGACGACCTTTTTGTCCGGCGGGGTGGTCGCCGGGCGGGCGACGTCGCTTACCGCCGGAATCCGCAAGTCGAGCCGATGCTCGGCCTGCGTAAAGCTCGTCCCCACCATGAAGAAGATGATGAGCTGAAAAATGACGTCGATCATCGGCGTCATATTCATGGCGGGCTGTTCGTCTTGAAGCGTCTTGAGCGGCATGGGAGCGACAGGGGCTGGGGGCTGGGGACTGGGGACTGGAGGGTTGAGAACTCTAGGGTTGGGAGTGTACTTCCATCCGTTTTCTAAGAATGAATGAAGCTTGCACAACACGCTTCATTGATGTGGCGGACGTATCATCTTTCCCCCAGTCCCTAGTCCCCAGCCCCTGCTCTACGCGGCTTTGTTCTTCTTCGAGTGGCGAACGCCGCGGTCGGGTCGTTCGCCGCTGAGGGCTTCGGCGGAAATGATGTCGACCACTTGCTGGCCGAGCGCGTCGATCTCGATGATGTGGCGATCGACCCGCCCGACGAAATACAGGTAGATGATGAGCGCGGGAATGGCGACGAACAGTCCGAACGCCGTGGTCAGCAGGGCTTCGCTGATGCCGGCCGCGAGCAGTTCGGGATGCCCCATCGCGGCGACGGTGGCGATCGTGTTGAACGCCGCGATCATGCCCGTGACCGTGCCGAGCAGACCGAACAAAGGGCAGACGGTCGAAACGCCGTTGATGATCCGCAGGTATTTGCGGAGGTCGTTGGTCACGCGCTCGCCGGCATCGATGATGGCTTGCTCGACTTCGACGGCCGGTTTGCCCCATTTGCGCACCGCGGCGGCGAACACCTTGGCGACGTGGCTGCCGTTCTCCTCGCAGAGCACGAGCGCCTCGCCCGGCTCGAGCTGGTCGTCGCCGAGTTGCTGGAGGAATCGCCGCACGAACGGCCGCGGAATGACGTGTCCGCGGCGCAGCGCCACGAGCCGCTCGAACGTGAACAACAGTAGCACGAACGAGCTGGCCAGGATCGGATACATGAGCACGCCGCCGGCGAAGAACATGTCGATCGCGCTCTTCGTCGGGATCTGTTCGTCGGCGGTCGCGGCCGCCGGTTCCAACGACGCAGCGGCAGTGCCGTTGGCGTCCGCGGTTTGCGCGTCGGCGCTGCGAGCGATCAAAACCCCATAGCCGCAAGCCACGAGAATGGCCGCCGACGCCATCGGCCGCCAGCGGACGGCAAAGCCGCACTTGCGACGCGTTGAAAATCGGTCGACCATCGAATCGAGATGTCTCATGGAGGTTTCCTTATGTAATCGGTGGGGCCGATTTGCTTGGACTTGTGGCTTGCTAATGTTTCGCCGCCTCGTCGCCGGAACGCGCTCGCTGCTCGACGACGCGGAGCCGCGTGGCCGCTTCGGCGGCGTATTCGGTTTGGCCGTACTTTCGCAATACCTGCGAGTAGAGCTTGACGGCTTCCTGCCATTGCCCGTCGGACTCGTACGCTTTGCCGGCCTGGACGAGCGCGGCGGCCTGCCACTTGGGATAGGCGTAGAGAATCTCGACGCGGAGATACTCTTTCACGGCCGCGGCGAAGTCTTTTTGATGAAAGTACGACTCGCCGATCATCCATTGGGCCATTGCGGCGGTTTCGGTCTTGCCGCCGTGCCGCGATTGCGTCACCTTCGCGTAATAGCCGCGGGCTTCATCGAACTTGCCCTCGGCGGCCAGACAACGCCCGATCAGGTAGTCGGCTTCGTACTGCTGAGCGAAGTCGGGAAAGTCTTTCTCGATCGTCGCCGCCAGGGCGATCGCATCGGACCATTTCTTTTGCTGGGCGAGCACCTGCGCGCGGCGGAGCGGAATCATGCCCCGCCACGAGGCTGCGGTGGTTTGCGGATCGGCGGCGAGGGCCTCGAACCGCGTGCCGGCTTGTTCGTATTCGCCCTGGCGATAGGCCGCTTCGGCGACCCAGAACTGGGCGGCAAGCTTCAGGTCGCTTTCGGGACAATGTTCGACGAGCGCGGTCATCGCCTTGTCGGCCGCGGACCAATCGCCAAGCTCGGCCGCGAGCCGGCCTTGGAGATAGAAGGCATGTGACAGCGTTTGCGCGTCGACCAACGGTTTGCCGTCCGCGGACTTCTCGTTGGCGGTGGCGAGTTCTGCTATGAGCGCCGCAACCTGTGCCACGTCCTTGCGGTCGCGGGCGGCTTCGGCAAGTCGAAACACGGCGTCGGACCAGAGCGGGCTTTGCTTGTGCTGGTGGCGAAGCCGCTCGAACAGCGTTTCCGCTTCGGCCGCTCGCCGCGCGGCATCCGTCTCGGAAACGCTGGCGTCGCGCTCACGCAACAGCCAGGCGAGTTGGTACAGCGCCGTGTCGAGCTTCGCGTGCTGCGGGAAACGTTCGAGGAATTGGCGGTAATAGCGTTCGGCGTCGGCGCGTTGTTTGAGACGCTCGTGCAATTCGGCGGCCGCGAGGATCGCACCCGGCGCTTCGGGCGCGTCGGGGAACTTGTCGATCACCGTGCGATACATCAACAGCGCCGGGTCGTAGTCGCCGAGCTTTTCGAGCGCCTTGCCGCGGACGAACGCGCCTTCGGCCGCGAGCGGGTCGGTCGGAAACTGCTCGACCAGTTGCAGGAACGTCGCCGCCGAGCCCGCCAGATCGTCGTCCGTGAACTGGCACCATGCCTGACCGGAAAGGCCGCGGGCGACGTACTCCGCGGGGTTGCCGTCGCGGGCGAGGACGGCGAACAACGCTGCCGCCCAATCGCGCCGGTCGCCGCGATAGGCCATTTCGGCGAGGCGATGCGTCGTCGCCAACACTGCGGCCCCATCCTTCGCCGCATTTGCGAATTCCTCATAGCGCTTTCGCGCGTCGTCGAATTGCCCCAAGCCGGCATGGCAGAAGGCCAACTCGGCCAGACACGTTGCGGCGTCGGGACCTTCGGGATGGGAGGTCAAGAATGCTGCCAGAATCGGCTTGGCCTGCTGATAGCGTTCGAGCCGAATGAGCGTCGAGGCACGGCCGAGTGCGACGGCGCTCTTGAGCGATTCATCCGCCGCATTTTGCAGAGCCGCGAATTGCGCGAGCGCTTCTTCATACTTCCCGGCCCCGTGCTGCGCGACCGCAAGAAAGTAAGCGGCCGTCTGTTGCTCGGCCGTTGCCGCCGCGTCGTCGCCGGGGACCGCTTCCGACGCGAGAACCTTCAACTGTTCGACCGCCGCGTCGTACTGCCCACGGTCGATCGACGCCTGGGCCTGCAATCGACGAGCGACTCGGGCCAACGGGCTCTCGGCGTGTTGTTTCCACGCCTCGGCAAGCGCATCGACGGCGGCGGGGTCTTTGGCGAGAAGTGCCTGCGTTTTTCCGAGCAGGGCGTCGTCCGCGAGCGAGCTTTCGGCGTAGTCGGCAAGCACGCGGTCAAACTGCTCGATCGCGGCGTCGTTCTTTCCGGCGGCGAGCAGCGCGTCGCCGGCGTGATAGCGTAGATTCGCCGCGAGCGGACTTTGTGGATCGCGCTCGGCGTTTTCGATCAGCACCCGCGCCGCTTCGTCGAACCGCTGTTGGGCCTTGATCGCGAGCGCCCGCCAGTAGTCGGACTTGGCGGCGAGTTTCGTCTCGGCGAACGTGGAGTTCAACTCGGCAAAAGTCTTCTCGGCGGCCGCGTAGCCGCCCCGCGTGTACCGAACGAGGCCCAGCCGAAACTGCGCCACATCGGCGATCGGACTTTCTCGCCGGGCAGAGATCGAGGCGAAGCCCTCTTCGGCTGCGGCGTGGTTGCCCTGTTGCTCGTGCGTGCGGGCAAGGCCAAACCGCGATTCGTCGGCGAGCGGCCCGCTGGGAAACTTGTCAAGCGCCGCCCGAAACCGCTTCTCGGCTTCGTCGAACTTCTTAGCATCGAGCGCCAGCCGGCCCAGATAGGGAAGCGCATACGCCGCCAATTCGTCGTCTGGATGCGCTTCGAGAAACGCCGCAAGCTGCCGCGCGGCTCGTTCGCCGTCGCCGCCGAGATACAAAGCCTCGCCCGCGCGAAACAGCGCCGACTTGGCATATCGGCCGTTCGGTTCGCGATCGAGATATGCCTCGAAGTGCTCGGCCGCTTGGGCAAAATCGCCAAGCTGGACCTGGCTTTCGGCCAGGAAGAACTCCGCTTCGCCGCGCGTTCTATGGTCGGGATGTTTGGCCACGAGCGCCGCGAACTCTTCGGCCGCGAGTTGCCAGCGCTCCGCGCGATAGTGTTCCGCGGCAACGGCGAACCGATCGTCGGCTTCGTCGGCATGGGCCGGACGCGCGCCTATTGCGGGCGCGACGAGCGCAGAGAGCACCACGATCCACCAGAGGGCGTTCATCCATGCCACCCAAGGTCGCCATCCAAGGTCCACGTCCCGTAGCCGCAACGGTTCCGAGCGATTACCCCGTGCGCGGCGCGGACTACCGGAACCGCCCCCAAAGCGCGCAGCATATCGCGGCGGTATGGTATCGACAGCCGCGGGCCGGAAGCAAGATCGCTTCGCCGCGCTGCCAGCGGCGCTAGCGGCCGTCGGCAAGCGGCTTCAAGGGCGCGGTCGTTATCTGCCGACGCCGAAGCACGCGATCTCGCCCGTGCGAACCTTGCAGTACAGCCGACCTCCCGCGAGAACCACGTGCGGCCAGGCGTCCGCGTCGGCAATCCGCTTGTGCGAAGCCAACTGCACGTACTTGTCGGGCGAGCGTGCGGCCGTCTCGATCAGCGACAAATCGCCCTTGTCGGTCCAGGCGATCAAGCGTTCGTCGCTCGTCGCGACGAGCGAGCCGGGATCGCCGAAGTTCCCGCCGCTCCATCGCACCGTGCCCGTCTCGAAGTCGAGACAATAGCACTTCTCCCACACCCAATAGACGCTGTCCTTGTAAATCACCGGCGAGCAGACCTTTGACGCCTCGCGCGTCTCCCACACTTTCTCCGCGCCCTTGTCGAGCGAAATGCGAAAGCGGGCGATCTTGTGGTGGTTGTAGCTCGACGTAATCACCACGTTGTTCTCGAACACGGCCGGCGAAGCGATGTTGTTGGCAAAGCTGGTGCGCCACTCGTGGGTCGCCACGGTTCGCCCTTCGCGTCCCTCGTCGAGGCGAACGACGAGCAGGCCGTCGAAGTTGTGCACGGCCACGCAGGGTACGCCTTCGACGACGAGTGGCGTCGGACCGCCGTTGTGTCCGGCGGGACTTTTCGATTCCGATGCCCAGGCCTGCTTGCCGGTGCGCTTGTCGAGGGCAATGAGATTGCCCGCCTTGTCGCCGACTTCGACGATCAGCCATTCGCCGTGGACCAGCGGCGAAGACGTGTAGCCGTAGTCACGCCGCCCGCTGCGTCCGACGCGGGGCCGCTGCGGGGCGGCGAACGCTTCGTAGAGATTCAGCTTCCAGACTTCCGCGCCCTCGTCGCGCGCGTTCCAGCACCGCAGATCGCCGTCGATGCCGAGCGTGTAAAGATATCCCGTCGCCGGATCGAATTCCGGCGTCGAACTGGGGCCGGAATAAAACCCTTCGTCGCCGGTCGCCACGCGGCCGTAACGCGGCGCGGGATACGATTTCGACCAGATCGTTCTTCCGCTGGCGGCGTCGAAGCACGCAATCACCTCTTGATTAGCCCGATGCCCCAGGGCGTATACGCGGCCATCGACGACGAGCGGCGACGACGAACCCTCGCCGACGTTCGCCCGCCACAGCGGCTTACCGATGGGCCAGGCGCCGTCTTTCCAGCCCGACCGTTCATCGACGATGTCGTTGCGATTCGCCCCGCGCCAGTGCGGCCAATCGGCGGCGGCGAGAAGCGCAAAGCCGGCAACGAGAGCCGCCGCGAACGCCGCGATTCGCAGCCCGCGACGAAGCACCGAGGCTAGCACAAGAACTACGAGACGCATGTCGGGGCCTGCGAATGTGCGGGAGCGCTCCGATGTCTGCACGCAGCGCCGCAGGCCGCGGGCTGTGGAGGAATCTGCCAGCGCGGCGGGGAATTTTTTGTATTGTAAGAGAGCCACTTGGCTGGTAGGAAGGGAAGGGTACGCGGTCACTGCGGCGATCGAGTGCCGGCGTGCGGGGCGTTGGGAGACGTGACAGTCCGGGTGCGCGGCAGGGTCACAAGACCCGGCTACGGCGCGTTCGAGCCGGCCACAGCACGCGGCTTATGCGGGATGGGTGCGGTGCGGCGGCGTGTGGAGAAATTGCCGCGTTTTTTTCGAAAGCGAGAAATTGGCAGGGAAATTGGTTAGCGTAAAAAGCGGAACCCAAGCGAGGGAGTTTTTAAACGTTAACCCCCCCGATTTCCCAGGAGTTTGTTCAATAACCTCGGCGGTTTTTGGTCTTGTTGGGACGTGCGGCGCGGCGAAAGCGCTAAGGATTTTTTGGCGCGGACGCGGAAGTGAGGGTTGGGTTATGTGGTCGCGAGACGAGCGCCGGACGGCCGCCATAATCAACGGCAGTATATATACTGCCGTTGACGGCCATGTGAAGAGCGCTCTAACGCCCTATACGGTTGATGTTGAAAGACTTACGGCCGTGCGGTGCCTTTGCTAGTCTATGTAACCGTAGTATATATACTACGGTTATATAGACCAGCACTGAGCGAACAAATGCGTACATCGCCAACGCCTCCCGGCGCAGTTCGTCGACGGATACTACACTTCCTCGACTCCTTACCCTCGCGAATCCTCGCGAAACGGGAGCTCGACAGGGTCATTGCTCAACAAAAGGCGGGTTGGAACCTAGGGAATGCGCCAACCGCCGAGATCATCGAAGGGCTAACGAATTGGGGGAAGCTGCAAATCGTCCAG
The DNA here is from genome assembly GCA_003576845.1 of Planctomycetota bacterium. Classification (GTDB taxonomy): domain Bacteria; phylum Planctomycetota; class Planctomycetia; order Pirellulales; family PLA5; genus PLA5. The sequence goes on along the minus strand of QEVJ01000085.1, from coordinate 11,834 downwards.
CTTCCATTCTCATTTCGCCCGGTGACGCGATTTTGCTGGGGACCCTTCACGGCATTCGAGCTGGTGCAATCGTTTAACCGGGCCGGATACTTCTCCCATTACTCCGCGATGCAAGTCCACGGCCTGACGGAGCAGTCACCCAAGACGATCTACTTCAACGTCGAGCAAAAGCTGCGCGGCGGCGGCGGGACGTACACGCAAACGAGCATCGATCGGGCGTTCAAGGGCAAATGCCGCGTGTCGACGAACGTGGCGACGCATGGCGATTTCCGCATCTGCCTGCTCAACGGCGGCAACACGGATCAGTTGGGCGTCGTCGAGACCGAGGCGCCGGATGCCTCGACGGCGATTCGCGTCACGAACGTCGAGCGAACGCTGATCGATATCGTCGTGCGGCCGATCTACTCCGGAGGCATTTACGAGGTTGCGAAGGCGTTCGAGTTGGCAAAGAGCCGGGTGTCCGTGAATCGCGTCGCGGCGTACTTGCGGACACTTAATTACACGTATCCGTACCACCAGTCGATCGGATGCCTGATGGAGCGGGCCGGCTATCGTGCCAACCAACTCGACCTGTTGCGGCAGCTTCCAATCGAGGTCGACTTCTATCTCGATTACGGCATGAAAGAGACCGACTACGATTCAAGCTGGCGGTTGTTCGTTCCAAAGGGGTTCTAGGGATTCGATGCGAGCGAGGAGAAAGTCGAAGTAGAAGTCGAATTCCTGGAGTTGGAAATCGGGCTTTACGGTATCGCGGACTGCAACGAAGCCCTGACGATGGAACTCGCGCTGATCGGTGACCTTTGCCAGCAGGCGCAGGGGCACGCGCTTGACGGCGAAGGTGTCGGCGATGCGTCTGCGAAACTCTTGGTCATTGAAGTCGATCGCGAAGTTCTGGCAAGCGACGTAAATGTCGAGGAAATCGCGCGGGCGCGGCGACGTCGGGCGCCGGCGGTGGACGATTTCGCCGTATTCCGGCATCTGTTGGCAGATGGCGCGAATCTTCTCGCAGACAATCATTTCGGGCGAGTAGACGTATACCGTATAGCCTTGGACCATCCTGGCAAGCCTGCCGGTCGTAAGTTCGTGGTTTGAGATATCGATGCGGAAAACCGGCGATCCTTTCTTGCCAACCGATACGGCTCGCCGGCGGAGTTGTTCCACATTCGAGGCGAACTTCCGCCGCTGCTCCAGGGTGGCAAGTTTGAACTCGACGCTGTATCCGCCCCAGAAGTCGCGCACGTCGTCGGACAAATCCGGCGGAACTTCTTCGACCGACAAATCAAAGACGTGCAGTCCCAACTCGGCGAATGATTCGGCAAGGCGGGTCTCGATTCTCGACCGCAGGAATTCCGCGCTTTCGAGAGCCCCGCTGGTCGAGTAGTCGAGATCGAGAGAAGCCCGGGCGGAGACGCCGTAAATGAGATCTAGGGCGTTGCCGCCCTTGAGAACGAGTTCCTCCATCAATTGGTCGTCGGACGACAGGGCGGTAATTGCCGCAATTTTGATTCTGGTCAGGTCTTCAAGGTAGCCCAAGGCGCGGCTCCGCGGCTTAGCGAATGAAAGGTCGCCTGACGAAGGCAACCGTAAATGTGCGAGTGCTTCATTCCCGTTACGGCACGCCCTTACGCGAGGATATCCTTCACGACATGCGCCTCTTCGGCCGTGGTGAGCTTTTCTTCCAGGCCGTGCCGTAGGACCGTTAGCCGTGTGTGGTCGATGCCGAGGAGGTGGAGGAGCGTGGCGTGGAAGTCGCGGATGTGGACTTTGTTTTCGGCGGCGCGGAGGCCGATGGGGTCGGTGGCGCCGTAAGTTGTGCCGGGTTTGACGCCGCCGCCGGCGAGCCAAGCGGAATAGCCCCAGGGGTTGTGATCGCGGCCTTTGCCTTGTTCGCTCATGGGCATGCGGCCGAATTCGCCGGCCCAGATGACGAGCGTTTCGTCCAAGAGGCCGCGGCGGCGCAGGTCCTTCAAGAGTCCGGCGATCGGCTTGTCGGTGCGGCGGCAGTATTCGCCGTGGTTTTGGGCGACGTCGTTGTGGGCGTCCCAGCCGTTCGTGTCGCCGGAGTAAAGTTGGACGAAGCGGACGCCGCGCTCGACCATGCGGCGGGCGAGGAGGCAGCGCGTGCCGAAGTCGCGGGTTTCTTTTTCGTCGATGCCGTAGAGCGAGAGCGTTTCGGCGGATTCTTGTTTGATGTCGACCAAGTCCGGCGCGGCGGATTGCATGCGGTAAGCGAGTTCGTAGGACTCGATCCTCGCGGCGAGCTCGTCGTCGCCCGTGCGCGTCGCGAGATGGTCGCGGTTCATGCGCTGGACGAGATCGAGCGTTCGGCGCTGTTGTACCGGACGAATCTCGCTCTGCGGCGCGAGGTGCAGAATCGGCGAGCCGGTCGCCCGCATCGGGGTGCCTTGAAACACGGCGGGGAGAAAGCCGCTGCCCCAGGCCGGCGGACCGCCTTTGATGCCGGGACCGCTGTCGAGCATCACCACAAACGCGGGCAAATCGCTGTTCTCGGTTCCCAGGCCAAACGTTACCCACGCGCCGACGCTCGGCTTACCCATCAGAATGCTGCCGGTGTTCATTTGATAGACCGACTGCGGATGGTTGACGCTGTCGCCGTGCAGCGAGCGAATCACGCACAACTCGTCGGCACACTCGGCGAGGTGCGGCAAGAAGTCGCTGATTTCGATGCCGGAACGGCCGCGGGGGCGAAACGGCTCGATCGGGGCCAAGAGCGGGTTCTTCGCCACGTCGCGGCGGGTCATCACCATGCCGAAGCTGTCGGGCAGGGGCGCGCCGGCATATTTGACGAGGTCCGGCTTGGGATCGAAGAGATCGACGTGGCTGGGCCCGCCGTGCATGAAGAGCCAGATGACGCGTTTGGCTCGGGCGGCGAAATGCGGCTTTTGCGGGGCGAGGGGATTGGGCTTCGCGCCGGTCTCGGCGGCTGCGGTGCACGTTCGCGCGGCATCACCCTCGAGCAGCGAGGCCAAGGCGACGAGACCGAGTCCGCCGCCGGCTTGGGCGAGGAATGCGCGGCGATCGAAGGGCAGGGAGTTCATAGTGCTCTCGGTTGCGAGGATTCGCTTGAACAAGACGATTGCATCGCCCAATGTCACCGACTAAAGGTCGCCATTCAAGGCCGCGAAGAGCACGAGCGCCGCGAACGCAATGCCCAGCACCAACAAACCCCAGCGGCGCATGAACGGGATCGGCGCCGGCGGCAAGCGGCTGATGAGATCGGGTTCGTCGAGTTCCATGCCACGTTGGCAAGCATCACAAACGGCCCAATAGTTCCGCTCCGTGACGCAATTGAAGACCCAATAGAAGCCGAAGTAGCGGTAGTTCAGCAGCACGCTGAACGGACGCTCGTCGCCACAGAATTCGCAAGGCTGATTGCTCAGCTGCCCAACCACGACGTTGTCGCCGCCGGATCCGAAAATGATCATGGGGCAAGTTCCTGCGTTATTGTCCCGGAGATTCCGCAGCCTTGCGTTTCACGAGGCGCTCAACATGTCGCTGAAGTCGCGATCCACGTAGGTCCACGCCTTTCATGGCCCAGGCACTGACGGTGAGAGGCCACATCATTGCCCAACGCTCGGCTTCCGTCGTGCCATTCAGATCTCGCTCCTGGCCTTGGTCGACAGGGGCGCTCTTGCGGACGGGTATTTGGCGCTCTTCGTCCATTGGATTGAAGCTCCTGAATTCAGGGTTTTAGTTTACACCCTCATGTACCGGTAGTAAAACGCGGCTCGACCGACGGGACCCGTTCGTCAAATTCGCGTCGAAAAGTCGATTGTCGTGAGGGGAAACCCCTGCGCCTTGGCGCGAGACCACGGATGGGCCGCGGCCGCGATATCGGACGGTCGCGGACTTGGTCAGCCCTCGATGCCGCCTTCCATGGCGGCGCAATCGTGGCGGTCGTCGGCGCCGTCGATTAGAGCGCTCGCGAAAGCCGAAGCACGCTCGACAACCCCGCATAGCCCCTACAACCCGACGCGGCGAAGCCGAATCTCGCGATCCGGCCCGCTGCCGCCCCCGGCAACAACACCCCCGCGGGGCGTGGTCCGATTTGCTACCGTAGAGTTCATAAGTGGATGCGCTGGCGGCCGGGATGGGGCACGGGATCAGACGCGTTCGTCGGATAGGGCATCCGGACTTGATCCGGCCCCGCCAAAGCGCCGATGATATACCGGCCTATCGACCGGACCGCACGCCACCGCGCGCAGGGTGACGCAATGACACACAGTCCGCAAGGCAACGTTTCGCGATGGATCGACCGGGTGTTCGGCGTTTGCGCCGCGGTCGCCGTGGCGATTAGTTTGGGCGGAATCGTCGGTTGGTCCGCATCGGCGCCGCTCTTGACCAGCTACGTGCCGGGAGCGACGGCGATCAATCCCACCACGGCCGTTGCGCTCGGGGCGGTTTGTGTCGCGTTGTGTCTCGTGCGCCGCGAACAGGTTCGTCGACGACGACGCGCGGTAAGCCGCACGCTCGCCGCGGCCGTTGCGTTGCTCGGCGCCTATTCGATCGCGGCTTATCTGTTCGCCATCGCCAATCCGTTCGATCAGTTGCTGTTTGGAAGCCTGCTTCAAGGCAACCGCATTGCGCCCAATACCGCATTGTGTTTGCTGTTCTTAGGCGTCGCCCTGTTGGCGTTGGACGGCGTAGGGCGCGGCTCGGTCGCCGTCTGTCAGTCGGCGGCCGCCGCGGCGGCGATCGTGTCGTTTCTATCGGTAGCGGGCTACGCCTATGGAACGCGGTGGTTATACGGCGTGCCGTCGTTCATTCCGATGGCGCTGCCGACGGCGATCGGAGTGCATGCGCTGGCAATGGGCATTTTTTGCAGCCGCCCGCGGCAGGGGGCAATGGCCGCGTTTACGAGCAACTCATTCGGCGGCGTGATGGCGCGGCGGCTTGCGCCCGCCGCGCTCGCATTTCCCGTCGGCCTAGGTTGGACGCGGCTCCTCGGCGAAAGGCAACGCTTGTACGACGCGGAGTTGGGCGTTGCGATTTATGCCGTTACGACGAGCGTTGGCTTTTTGGTCCTCATCTGGTGGTGCGCGCGAAAGCTCAACGCGCTCGACGAAGCGCGGCTGGCTCGCGAGGACGAGTTGTGGGAATCGGCGCAACGGATCGAGGACCTCTATAACCGGGCGCCTTGCGGATATTACTCGCTCGACGAGGCGGGGATGTTCGTCGCCGCGAACGACACAGTATTAACCTGGCTCGGCTACGTTCGCGAAGAAGTCGTAGGCAAGTTGCGGTTTCCGGATCTGCTTACCCCCGCCGGTCGCGAGGTATTTGCTTACCAATTCCCGATTTACAAGCAAACCGGCTCGGTCGACAACCTCGAATTCGAGTTGGCCCGCAAGGATGATACGACGTTTTGGGTACTGCTCAGTTCGACCGCGATTCGCGACGCCGACGGCAAGTTCGTCGCGAGCCGATCGACGGTGTTCGACATCACGGAGCGCAAACAAGCCCAGGCCGAGCTTCAGCGGCTCAACGAGGCGCTCGAAGACCGCGTCGAGGAGCGCACGGCCGCCCTATCGGCCACGAATCGCGAACTGCGGCAGAAGAACGACGAAAACGAGATGTTCGTATACAGCGTGTCGCACGATCTGCGGGCGCCGCTGGTCAATCTTCAGGGCTTCAGCCAGGAGCTCGCGGCGTCGGCCGACGAGCTGGCCGCACTTTGGCAAGCGAATTCGGCCAGCCCGGCGGCAATCGATCGCACGCTAGAGATCCTCGACGAAGACGTCCGGCCGTCGCTGCGTTTCATTCAATCGGGCGTCATGCGGCTGTCGACGATCATCGACGCCCTGCTTCGCCTTTCCCGCGCCGGGCGCGTCGAATATCAATGGGAGCGCGTCGAGGTCGCCGAAATTGTCGTGCGGATCGTCGACTCGCTTCAGCTTTCGATCGCCGAAAAGCGAGCGTCGATTCACGTGGGCGAACTCCCGCCCGCCTGGGGCGATGCCGCCGCGCTCGAACAGATATTCGGCAACCTGCTCGCCAACGCCGTGAACTATCTCGACGCGAGCCGCCCCGGAGTCATCGAAGTCGCCTCGCTTCCATCCGCGGACGGCGACGCCGGGTTCGTCACGTATCGGGTCAAGGACAACGGCGTCGGTATTCCTGCATTGCACCAAGCCAAGGTGTTTCAGGCCTTTCAGCGCTTGCAGCCAAATCTTGCCAGCGGCGAAGGGATGGGGCTGACGATGACCCGCCGCATCATCGAACGTCATCGCGGCCGTATCTGGCTCGAATCGGTCGAAGGCGAAGGTACGGAGTTCTTATTCACCCTTCCCGCTGCGCCCGCCGAAGGCCGGGCGGAGACATCCGCGAAAGGAGACCTCATTCATGCCCGCTGAACCCCTTACAATCCTCCTCGCCGAAGACGACGAAGGGCACGCGAACCTCGTGCGCCGGAATCTCAAACGTTCGGGCGTGTCGAACGAAATCGTCCACGTCCGCGATGGGCAGGCAGCGCTCGACTATTTGAACGCCATTGGTGAATACGGCAATCGACCGACGAACGCTCCGCTGTTGCTGCTGCTCGACATCAACATGCCGCGCGTCGACGGCATCGAGGTCTTGCGGCAAGTGAAGCAATCGCCGCGGCTCGGCCGCATTCCCGTCATCATGCTCACCACGACGGACGATCCCCGCGAGGTCGCCAGGGCCTACGAGCTGGGGTGCAGCGTTTACGTGACCAAGCCCGTGGCCTACGAAGCGTTTGTCGAGGCCGTGACACGGCTGGGGCTGTTTCTGCAAGTCGTGCAGGTTCCCAGCGAAACGGAGCCGCGGGAACTTGCCGCGACGCGATAATCGCCGATCCCACAAGGGTGATGCATCACTTCCTGGCGGGCTCGGGCATAACGAGCGTGCCGACGATGTCCCGGACGCAAGCCGCGCCGAGTTCCGCCACGGCCGCGGGAAGGGCGTCGAGAATCTTCATGGTTGCCGTCGGATCGTAGAAGTTCGCCGTCCCGATCTGCACGGCCGAGGCGCCGGCGACGAGAAACTCCATCACGTCGTCGACGTTCGCAATGCCGCCGACGCCGACGATCGGCGTCGTCACGCGGCGGCGAGCTTGAACTACCGTCCGCAGCGCGATCGGCTTGATCGCGGGGCCGCTCAATCCGCCGAAGCCGTTGCCGAGCATCGGCCGTCGCTTCCGCCAATCGACGGCGACGCCGAGCACCGTGTTGACGAGCGACAACGCATCGGCGCCGCCTTGTTCCGCCGCCGCGGCGATGTCGGCGATGTTCGTCACGTTCGGCGTGAGCTTGGCGAGAATCGGCGTAGCGCAGCGCGCGCGGACATTTCGCACCAGCCGCTCGCACATCGCCGCATCCGTGCCGAAATCCACGCCGCCGGATACGTTGGGGCATGAAATGTTGAGTTCGATCGCGGCGACGCCCGCAAGTCCATCCAGCCGCGCGGCCATCGACACGAATTCGTCCTGCGTGCGGCCGGCAATGCTGACGATCGTCGGCGCGGCCAGCGTCGCCAGATAAGGCAGATGGTTGGCGATGAACGCCTCGATGCCGTCGTTGTCGAGACCGATCGAGTTCAGCATCCCGGCCGCGGTCTCGATGGTCCGCCAGGGGACGTTGCCGATCCGCGGCTCTTGTGTGATCGTCTTGGGAATAATCCCGCCGAGGCGCGAGAGGTCTACTAGCCCGGCCATCTCGCGGGCGTAGCCGAACGTCCCCGACGCGACGAGCACGGGATTGGCGAGCGACAGCCGGCCGAGTTGCACGGAAAGGTCGACGGTCGGCATGGCTGGGGACTGGGGACTGGGGGCTGGGGGCGGACGCCGCGCGACCGGCCTGCTATCTCCCAAGCGTGTCTGCAGCCGACGTGCAGGCCAAATGGTGATTGGGAAATGGTGAATTGTGAATTGTGAACGGGCGAAGGCGACGCCGTCGCGCTCGCCAACGGGCGTTTTCATTCACCACTCACAAGTCACCGTTTACCACTCACAATTCTGCCGTGGGATCGGGGGGCCAGACCTCGTTCGACGCCGTCCACCGTTCTCGCCGCACGCGCAATAAAAAAGGCGCAGACCCCGCCGATGCGCTTGTTCGGGGCCTGCGCCATGCGAACTTACGCCGGTTGGGCGAAGCTCACACAATGTAGTCGGTTGTCGCGACACGGGCAACGAGCCAGTCGGCTCGGCGGCCCGGTGCGGTCGCGTCGCGCGGCTCGCGCCGCAGCGCACGGTCGTTTACAGCACCCCGCCGTGCGTCCGCGACGGCGTCATGTGGTCGGGCTGGTCCATAAACCAGAAGCGTTCCCAGTCTTCGGTAAACAGCCGCAGGTTTTCGGAGGTGTACATCAACTGTTCGGTTCGACGAGACTGGTCGCCGCTGTACAACGGCAGCACGCATCCCACGTTGGACGCGGTGAACAGGCCAAGCAGCGTTGCGAGCATCCACTTGCGCATCGGACTACTCCTCTTCGGAATCTGTCGCAGGACAATTGCTGCATCCGTTATCGGCCCGGGATCCGACAGACTTCAGCCAATCCGCAGAATCGTCAAAGTTCCTCGCATTCGTCGCGGCGGATGGCAAGCTGGCGAGATTGACGAGGATCGGTCGGCCGCGGTTGTTGCGCTGGACCGCCTGTGCCGCGGCGTCTCCGGCGTTGCCCAGTCTTCCGCTGCGCCTGCCCGCATTTCCCAGCTTCTATGTCGAGATTGACGCATCGGGAGAAGTCGATTAGAATTCCCGCGCAATTGTGAGGTGGGGATAGGTTTTTTGGCGCGGTCCCGACGGGATCGGGCGTCGAAAACGAGGTCGCGAGGTTTCGCTCCGGCGGCTTCCTCTAGATTTCTCAACCATGCATGTCCGCGAGGCGGCCAACGGCGTCGAACTGTGGACGCCGGCGAAACTGAACCTGTTCTTCGAGGTCTTGGCCAAACGTAACGACGGCTTCCATGAGATCGAAACGCTCATGGTCCCGGTCGATTTGTACGATACGCTCATCGTGGAGAACGACCCCGCCGGACGGCTTTCGCTGTCGTGCGGCTGGGTAGGGCAGTTTGGCGTTCGCGAGTCGGATTCGAGCGGTGAATTGCCGCCGGAAGAAGACAACCTGGCCCTGAAGGCGGTCGACTTGCTTCGACGCCGACACGCGGCGGGCCGCGGAGCTCGATTGCGGTTGGTTAAGCGGATTCCCGCCGCCGCGGGTTTGGGCGGGGCGTCGAGCGACGCCGCCGCCGCCCTCGTCGGGGCGAATCGTGTTTGGCAATTGGGACTATCGGTCGATCGGCTCGCCGAGTTGGCCGCGGAACTGGGGAGCGACGTGCCGTTCTTCCTATTCGACCGGTCGGCCATTTGCCGCGGCCGCGGAGAACGGATCGAACCGGTATCGGGTTTGGGGGTCTTGCATTTCGTCGTCGTCCGGCCACCCGTCGGCCTGGCGACGAAAGACGTATACGGGCGGTGCCGCCCGGCGGCGTCGCCGCGGCGGGTGCGCGAGGTAATCGACGCGCTGGCCCGCGGGGACTGGTCCGCGGCGACGCAACGCATGGTGAATCGACTGGAAGAACCGGCGGCAAGCCTGTCGCCGTGGATCGAACGGTTACATGCCGAATTCGCCGCGGCCGACTGTGTCGCGGCTCAAATGACCGGAAGCGGATCGAGCGTGTTTGGATTGTGTCGCAGCGCTCGTCACGCCCGTCGCGTGGCGGCGCGGCTTCGTGCGGCCGCCGTGGGCGCGGTGTTTGCCGTTCGCAGCTTGTGATGCGGGTAAAAGTTGTCGCGGACGATGCGGTCGCCGCGGCACATGGAAATACCAGAGCGGAGAACGCCCAACGATACGATGAAACGCACGTCCGCCGGCGGCAGCAACCCGACCGGCGGCCGAAAAACACGTCAGGGAAGTTCCCACGGCACTTCGAGCCGCGTCCGAGCGACAAACGCCGGATCGCTCGACATGCCCAGCGTTGCAGGGAGAACCACCGTGCGAATCACCGAGGTCCGCATCAAGCTCATGGAAGAAGACTCCGGCGAACGGCTCAAAGCCTTTTGCTCGATCACCTTCGACGACGCCTTCGTCGTTCGCGACTTGAAGATCATCGAAGGCACGAACGGGCCGTTCGTGGCCATGCCCAGCCGCAAGCTCACTTCCCATTGCCCCAACTGCGGCAGCAAGAACCATTTGCGGGCGTTCTACTGCAATCAATGCGGCCGCCGCTTGCCGGACAATCGCGTCGTCAAAGACGACGACGGCCGGGCGCGGCTCTATGCCGACATCGCCCACCCAATCAACTCCGAATGCCGGGAATTGATCCAGCAGCGCGTGGTGAGCGAGTATCGCGAAGAGCTGGTTCGCGCGAAACAGGAAGGCTACGTCTCGCGCTACGACGAGTACGACTACGACGCGGGCGAATACGAAGACGCAGTGGCCGGCCCGCGTGAGCCGCGGCAGTCCCGCTCCGGCGATCGAATTCACGTCTCGGAAGGGCCGCAGCGCACGCCCGCGGGGCCGCATGCGCCGCCGTCGCAACAGCCGATCTCGCAATCCGTCGCCCAACAACCGCCGTCCGCATCGGCCGGCGCGTCGCCACCGGATGCGAGCAGCCGCCCCGAGTCCAGCGCTCCCGCGTCGCAGGCTTTCGGCAGCGGCATTTTCGACGAGCAATCGGGCGCCGAAGCGTGATCGGCGGCGCGCTTGCGACCGCGTCCGACGGCGCTCGCTTACCGCTGCGATGTCCGCACGCGCCTGGCTCTGATGACGGGCGTTTCCGTCGCTTCCAAGTACTCGCCGCTCGTCCGCTCGCCCACCAGCGACACCATTATCGACACGCGGGCAACGCGACGCGAGGCCGCCACACGCTGCTCGCGCGCAACCCGAACGGTCATCTCGCCGACCGCTTCGTCGTGCGCCGCCGTCCGCGCGGAGCGCGTCGCGACGACCGCCGCCGCGGCACTTGCCGGCGATGCGGCCTGTGAGCCGAGCGACCGCTGCAAGCCGGCGAGGTCGGCCAGGTCGGTATCGCCGTCGAGGTCGAAATCGCCCCGCCCGCGGTGCGCGCCGATCGTCCGGCCGAAATGCAATGCCAGCAGCGCCGCATCCGCCCGGTTCGTGATGCCGTCGCCGTTGAAGTCGCCGGCGGCCGGCGTCGGATCGACGCGGCCCGGCGAGCCGAGCACGAGGGCGCTGCTCCGCCAATTGGTCGGCGAGCCGTAGTTACCCGCCGTATCGAGCGGCACGAGCGAGAACCCGTCGCCGTCGGTTTCGCCGAACCAGGCGTCGTCGTAGGCGAACGATTGGATCGTCGCGCCCGCCGCGTCGACCAGCGTCAGCGTTTCGCCGCCGTTGGAAAGCTGCTGCCCTCCGGCGAACTGCCCGATGGCCAGCCGCACGTTGTTCGTATCGTATGCCGCCTCGAACGCCGCGCGGTCGAGCGCCACGACGATATATTCGCCCGCACCCAGCGCCGGCTCGCTCGTGTCGAATGTAAACTCGATTCCTTCCACGTCGCCCACGAACCGCACGCCCGAGAGGGACACCGGAAAGCCCGACGTATTGACCAACTCGATGAACTCCAACTCGTCGCCGGCGCCATCCGGGTTATACATGATCTCGCTCACCCGCAGCGGCACGTCCACGCTGAACGTCGTCTCGCTCAAGGCGCTCCACTCGCCGTTCGACAGCGCCCGCGCGCGGACGTTGACGCTCTCGGCCAGCGGAATCGCGCCTTGGTAGAGCGTCGCCGTGGGGCTGATCGCTCCGCCGAAGAGCCGCGGATCGCTTCCATCGGTCGTGTAATAAATCGGCGTCGTCGTCGGCGTCGTGTCGATCTCGCGGGCGAGCAA
>QEVJ01000084.1 GCA_003576845.1 Planctomycetota bacterium | reverse complement strand
CGCTAAATCAGGCCCTGGCGGACGAAAAACCACCGTTTTCAGAACCCGGTTCTCCTAACCAGTTGTCACTATTCGACTTATAGCCGGACACTACTGATTCTCCACTGACAATTTCACCCCGACGGCGAGCATTGTACCCGATTTCACGACCCAAGCCCAACCGCACCCTGCGCGCCCCGAGTCCCGAGCCCCTCTCGCTACCCGATCACGATCCGCGGCCGGCGCGCGTCGTCGGGTTCGGCCTTGCGGATTAGCTCGCGCACCATCCACGGCACGTTGCCTTCTCCGAACAACACGAACCGCAAATTCGCCGCGAGCGGGTTCTCGTCCGACCAGCCGAAGTGAATCTCCGGCGGTTTGCCGACCTTCGACAGCTCGAGCGAAACGGCGGCGATCACGTGGGCGATCGAGTGGCTCCGTGTCACGCGAATGACGAATCGCCCATGCGACTCGAGCACTTCCATCTGCGGAAAGTGCAGGAATTCGCTGGGGTCGCCGACGCTGGCTTCGATGTAGACGATCGGCACGTCGGCGTCCAAGCGGTGGACGCGGCGAATGTCCTCTTCCTTCGAGTCGAGCGGCCGTCGGCCCGGACGGTGCGGCACGAGAATCGGAAACTCGATGTGCTTCATAGAGTCCCACAAGAACCGCGACTGGTCGTTGGCGAACGTGAAGCCCGAGAACCGCAGTTCCGTGCTTCGCATCACGCGCGACGTCATCGACGAAACGACGATGGCGGCGATGAAGCAGCCGGCGATTTTCATGCCGTCGGGTTTTTCGATCACGATGGCGACGAACGTGTATAGGAACACGGCGGCGATGAGAACGTAGCCCCAGGGCGTGCGGCGCGCCCATGCCCCGTCGCGCTTGCGATAGACATCGATGACGGATGCCACGCACGCGGCGAACAACAAGGCCATCACGCCGGTCGCGTAGGCGCCGCCTTGCTTCGAGACGCTGGCATCGAAGACCCACGTGACGAACAGATTGATGACCGTGAACAGGATGACGAGCGGTCGAATCGCCCGAGCCCATTCGGGGGCCATGCCGTAACTCGGCAAGTACTGCGGCACGAGGTTCAACAGCCCGGACATCGCGCTGGCCCCGGCGAACCACAGGATGAGCACGGTGCTCACGTCGTACAGCGTGCCGAATGCTTCGCCGAATAGCGGGTTTAGCTCGTGCGGTCCTTGGGCGTGCGCCAAATAGGCCAGCGAGCGCTCGAACGCCTTTCCGCCCGGTTCGAGATCGGCGGGCGGAACGAGCATCGCGGTACACAACGCGGACGCCAACAAGAAAAAGGACATGATCGCAGCGGCCGTGAGCAGCAGTTTCCGCGCATTGCGGATCCGGCCGAGAGGTTTGTGCGGATCGTCGTCGTCGTCGCCTTTGACGAGCGGCATGACGGCGACGCCCGTTTCGAAGCCCGACAGACCGAGCGCCAGTTTTGGAAACAGAATGAAGCTCACGGCGATTACGGGAAGCCAACCCGTGCCGCCGATCGGGCGATGCTCCAAATGCCAATCGCCTGCCGCCACACGTTCGTACCAGGCGCGAAACAATTCGTCGTGCGTCGCCAGGTGCCACAATCCGCTGACGACGACGATTAGGTTGAGGGTCAAGAACAAGGCCACGAGGAAGACCGCCAGGCCAATGACCTCGCGGAACCCGCGGAGGAACATCGCGCCGAGCGCGACCAAAAGGCTCATGGTCAGTACCATCTGGCCCTGGTGACCTTGTAGCCAGTCGGGTGCGGCGCTCCAGGCCGGGTTTTCGATCAAGTGGACTGCCGCGTCGGCTGCGGACAGCGTTTTCGTAATCACGAAGTCCGTCGCGGCGAAGCCGAGCAGGACGAGGACGAGGAACTTGCCCTTCCAACCGTGCAAGAGCCGTTCGAGCATGGCGATCGAGCCTTGGCCGCGGAACGACTCGCCGGCAACGTGGCTGTAGATCGGCAGCGCGCCGAACAGCGTCACGGCGACGAGCACGAGCGTCGCGATGGGCGCGAGGGCGCCCGTTGCCTCGAAAGCGATGGAAGGCTGATATCCGAGCGTGCTGAAATAGTCCACCCCCGTGAGGCACATGACCCAGAGCCAGAAGCTTCCGGGACCGTGAGGGGCGGAATGGATGGGATCTTGCTGCGCGGATGGCGCCGGACCGCCCGAAGTTGCTTGGGGTGGCGTGGTTTTGGAGGCGGAAACCGATTGCGGTTCCATGACTCGATCGGTGGTGTACCGAATCTTCCAGATAGCGGCCGGCGCGGCAAAATGGCTCGCGACGTGCGACGGGCGTTTCCCCGCGCTCAAACGCGAAATGATAGGTTCCCGCGCCCCAAGTATCCATGCCCTTTAGCCGCTGCGTGTTAATCTAGGCAGTTTCCGGCATCCAAAACGTCGCCATTTCTCGCCTATCCGATGCGTTGCGCCGTTCCTATAATCCCCGCCCCCGCAAATACTTACGCCCGCCCCCGACAAATCCGCAAGGAAGTCGCCAGGGTCCCCGAGATCGCCGCGTGTAAATATGCCGACCCTCCCCGCAATCCGCCGCGTCCTGTTCCTTGCCGCCGCCGTGCTCGCCGCCGGCTGCCAGCTTGAACCGCCGGCGATTTTCAACCCGGGCGACCTGGATTATCAGCGTGCCCGGGCCCATCGCTACGACCCGTTCCCCGACCCGCAAGCCGGCCCAGCGATTCCAGAGGCCCGCCCTCGCGAGTTTGCCAACCCGCCGCCGGAAGCCAGCCGGGCGCGTTGGCAACGGGTCCCGCCGCATTGAACGGGGTTTGGGACTGGGGGCTGGGCGCTAGGGAACACGAGCCACCGAACCGCAAACGGCTTGCTCGCGCATGACGCACGCCGAAGTTGCGCAAATTGTTTGACGCTACGGCGGGGGGTGACTAGAGTAGACATGAACCCGTCGATCCGCTTGTCTGCCCTCCGTTCCGGCCCATACGTCGTTTGACGAGCTAGTGAGAATCTCGGAAAGTCGGCGCAGCCCCTGTCGCGTGGCTTGCTACTCGCGCCGATTTGCGTCAAGTTGATCGAACATTTCCTCGCGCACTCTGCGCGCCGCTCACGACGGGCCGCGCACCGTTGCCATCGCCGCGCAACGACTTCGCAGGGCGAGCGTTTACTTCATCCGCCCCCGTTGATAGCCGCCCCTCAACCAATCCAAATCACTCGTGCCGCCGCCATGAAACGCCACCACCGGTTCGCCGTAGCGCTCTTCGCGCTAAGTTCGTCATTTATCGTCCACTCCGCCAACGCCGACATCGTCAGCGACTGGAACGCGACGATCCGCGGCATGATGCAGCACGACGGCACGAACGCCGTCAACAGCGCCAACCCCGGCTGGTCGACGCGGTCGATCGCCATGATGAACGGCGCGATTTACGATACGTTCCAAGCGATGCACCGCACGCACACGCCGTTCATGGCAGACATGCAAGCGCCCGCGGGTGCGTCGCTCGACGCGGCCGTGAATCAAGCCGCGTACGACATTCTGTCGCACTGTTATCCGGGCGAGTTGACGATGCTGCAAAACGACTTCAACGCGCGGATGGCGTTGATCCCGGACAGCCCCGCGAAAACGGCCGGCATTGCGCTGGGGCAGTCGATCGCGCACGTGTACAAGACGGACCGCACGGACGACGGCTCGGCCGACGTCGTTCCGTACACGCCCGGCACGAATCCCGGCGAATGGCGACCGCGACCGGGGCAAACAGCTTGGGGTCCCGGCTGGGGAACGGTCAAACCGTTTGCCATCCCGGCGACCGCGCCGTTCATCGATGCGCTGCCGCCGCTGCCCGCGCTTAACAGCCCCGAATACACCGCGGCCTACAACGAAGTCAAGGACTACGGCGCGCTCGTCAGCCCATCGCGCACGGCCGACCAAACGGCGATCGGGCTGTTTTGGGCCTACGATCGGGCAACGATGGGTCCGCCGCCCGTGCTGTTCATTCGCAATCTGGAAGAAATCTCCGCTGCGGTCGGCACGTCGGCGGAAGATAACGCCCGCCTGTTCGCGACGGCGTCGGTTGCGATGGCCGACGCGGCGGTTTCCGCGTGGGACGCGAAATTCCAATACAATCTCTGGCGGCCGATCGCCGGAATTCAAGAAGGCGAAACCGACGGCAACGACGACACGCTCGCCGATCCGACCTGGCAGCCGCTCGGCGCGCCGGGCAGCGACCCCGGCGGCACGACGGACGATTTTACGCCGCCGTTCCCGGCGTGGACGTCGGGCCATGCGACGATGGGCGGCGCCGTGTTCAAGTCGCTCGAACTGTTTTTCGGCACGAACGACTTCGCCGAGGCCGATGCGCTTTACGGCAACGATGAAGTCACTGGCACGTATACGCTCACGTCGCAAGAAGACGGCGGGGGCGGCGCGCGGACCTTTCACTCGTTTGCCCACGAAGGCGTCTTCACGCTCGGCAGCGAAGATTCGCCCGACGGCGAAAACGCCGCCAGCCGCATCTATCTCGGCGTCCATTGGATCATGGACCAGCGCGACGGCGTCACTCTCGGTCACGACATCGCGGGGTACGTGAGCGAAAACCACTTTGCGGCAGTTCCCGAACCAAGCACGCTCGGACTTGCTGCGTCGGCGTTGATCGCGCTGGGCGCGCTTTCCCCGCGTCGGCGCTGCTAGGTGTGGCGGTTCGAATGGCTGACGATTCCGTAGCGACAGTCGCTTTGACTTTCAGACGCTAAGCTGCACGTTCGGAAGTCTTGCGACATCCGCTACGGGCCGTTGCGCGTCGCTCCCGCCCGGAACCCCTCCGCGGGGCGTCTCCTTGTACGCCCGCCCCCGCCGACCTAGCTTTATCTAAAGGCCCAGACAAGTTCTCGCGGTTGCGCAAATCTTGCGGACGAGCGCCGTTGCCGGGCCGAACCCGACCGCGGTTGGCAGGGTCAGAGAAGGCAACTTTGTTCTCGCGCGCGGCGATCGGACCGCGCTACTCGGGCGTTATCCTCGCATGTCTGCCGCACCTGCCGCCGCCGCCACGACGCTTCGCCTGGAAGGCGTCGGAAAAACGTACCAGATGGGCGAGGTGGCCGTCGAAGTGCTTCGCGGCATTACGCTCGAAGTCAAGGAAGCCGAACTGCTGGTCATGATCGGCCCGAGCGGTTCCGGCAAGAGCACGATTCTGAACATCATCGGCGGCATGGATTCGCCGTCGGCTGGCCGCGTCTGGTATCGCGACGAAGAGATCTCCGCCGACGACAGCCGCGCGCTGACGCGCTATCGCCGCGACAAGATCGGCTTCGTCTTTCAGTTCTACAACCTCGTGCCGAACCTGACGGCCAAAGAGAACGTGATGGTCGCGACGGAGATCGCCCGCGATCCGCTCGACGTCGACGAAGTGCTCGACCTGGTCGGCCTCGGCGATCGCAAGGATCATTTTCCATCGCAACTGTCCGGCGGCGAGCAACAGCGCGTGGCGATCGCCCGGGCGCTGGCGACGAATCCCGAGATCGTCCTGTGCGACGAGCCGACGGGCGCCCTCGACTTCGAGACGGGCAAGCGCGTGCTGCGGCTGCTCGTCGACGTGAACGAGAAGCTCAAGAAGACAGTCCTCATCATCACGCACAACACGGCGATCGCCCCGATCGCGCATCGCGTCTTGCACCTGCGCAGCGGCGAGATCGTGCAGGTCGACGTGAATCGAAACCGCGTCCCGCCCGAGGAGGTCGTATGGTAAGAACCATCGACCGCAAGCTCCGCCGCGACCTGCGCGGGGCAATGGGCCGCATCCTGGCGATTCTGTCGATCATCTCGATCGGCGTCGCCGGTTACGTCGAGATGCGGTCGTGCTACAACAACCTCTCTTCCGCCAAGGACCGCTACTACGCCCAATGCCGGATGGCGGACTTTTCGATCGAGGTGAAGAAGGCGCCGATCGCGGAACTTGCAGCCATTTCGCGGCTGCCCGCCGTGGTCGACCTTCGCCCGCGAATCGCGTCCTTCGCGACGGTCGATCTCGAGAACGAGCCCGAATTGCTCAACGCGCAAGTGCTTTCGCTGCCCGACGAGCGCAAATCGGCCGTCAACGACATCATGCTCAAGCGCGGGAGCTACTTCACCGCCTCGCGCGACAACGAGGTGATCGTCAGCGACGCCTTCGCGCGGCAGCATCGGCTCGGTCCTGGGCAGTGGATTCACCTGATCATGAACAACCGCCGGCAGGAGTTGTTCATCGTCGGCACGGCGATCAGCAGCGAGTTCGTGTACCTGGTCGGACCCGGCGCGATCACGCCCGACCCCAAACATTTCGGCGTGTTCTATTTGAAGCAGCGGTACGCCGAGGAGGTGTTCAACTTCGAAGGGGCGTCGAACCAGATCGTCGTCCGCGTCTCGCCGGAAGCGCAGGGACACGTCGACGTTCTCATGCGGCGGTGCGAAACGTTGCTGGCCGACTATGGCGTCATCACGACCACCGCCCGCAAGGATCAACCCTCGAACCGCTTCATCACCGAGGAAATCGAGGGCCTCGCGACGTTTTCGCGGATCATGCCGACGATTTTCCTCGTCGTTGCCGCGCTGGTGCTCAACATGCTCATGACGCGGCTCGCGGAGCAACAGCGGACCGTCATCGGCACGCTCAAAGCGATCGGCTACAGCGACCTGCAACTGTTCTGGCACTTCGTCAAGTTCGGCCTGTTCATCGGCGTGGTCGGCGGGGTGGTCGGTTCGGTCCTCGGTTATTTTCTCGCCGCCTGGCTGACGGGAATCTACGCTCAGTTTTACGAGTTCCCCGATCTGTCGAACCAGCTTTATCCGCGGCTGATGCTCGAAGGGCTCGGCATCAGCGTGACGTGCGCGGTCGGCGGGACGATCTACGGCGCTCGGAGCGTGCTCAAGCTCAACCCGGCGTCGGCGATGCGTCCCAAGCCGCCGGCCCAAGGGAAGCAAATCCTCATCGAGCGCATCGGGTGGCTCTGGCGGGGCCTCGGCTCCGGCTGGCGGACGGTGCTCCGCGACTTGTTCCGCAATCGCTTCCGCACGACCGCCGGAATGACCGCCGCGGCGCTCGGCACCGCGATTTTGGTCACGGGGCTCATGATGCAAGCGTCGATGGACTACTTGATCGAGTTTCAATTCAACCTGATCCAGCGGAGCGACATCGACCTGTACTTCAAAGACGAGCGAAGCGTCGATGCACTGGCCGAAGCCCTGAAGCTTCCCGGCGTCGACCATGCTGAGCCTGTTCTGGAAGTCGCCTGCACGTTTGCCAACGGTCCTTACCGCCGCCGTGGTACGGTGACGGGTTTGCTGCCGAACGCCCGGCTCACGATTCCGCGGGACGAGTCGGCCGCCCGCGTCAAGCTCGCGCCGGTTGGCCTGACCATGACGCGGATGCTCGCCGACATCTTGCACCTCGAAGTCGGCGACCGCGTAACGATCCGGCCCGTGCGCGGAGAACGCCGCGATCTCGTCGCGCCGGTGAGCGCGATCACCGACACATTTCTCGGGCTTTCGGTCTACGCCGACTTTCATTACCTGAACCAACTCGTCGGCGAAGAATATGCGGTTTCCGGCGTGCAGTTGGCGACGAACAAGTTGCCCGGCGCGAACAGAGCTTTGCACAAGGAACTCAAAGATTTGCCGGCGATCCAGTCGGTCTCCAACCGCGCCCACATGATTCAGAATCTGCAGGACACGGTGATCGACACGCAAAAGACGTTCATCGGCGTGCTGATCGCGTTTGCCGGGATCATTTTCTTCGGCAGCGTGCTGAACAACTCGCTCATCAGTCTTGCGGAACGGCAGCGCGAAGTCGCCACGTTCCGAGTGCTCGGGTATACGCCGTGGCAGATTGGCGGGCTGTTTTTTCGCGAGACGGCGGTCGTCAACGCGGCAGGCACGCTGCTCGGGTTGCCGCTCGGCTATTTGCTGTCGATGGGCATCACCGAGGCGTACAACAACGAACTGTTTCGCATTGCCGTCCATACCCCGCCGCGACTGTGGTTCACCACGCTCGGTCTGGCCGTAGTATTCACCGTAGTCGCCCACGCTTTCGTGCAGTATGCGATCCTGAAGATGGATTGGCTCGATGCGTTGAAAGTGAAGGAATAGGATTCGGGGGTCAGGGGTCGGGGGACAGGGGTTGGGGGTCGGGGAAGTGCGGGTTACGACTGAATTGTGAATGGAAAATGGCGAATCGTGAATGGCAAATGAAAATCAAGTCGGCGTTGTAGCGGAATTCACGATTCACGATTCACCATTTTCCACTCACAATTCTCTGTGACTTTCCTTACCAAATCACGAATCTCCAGCAGCCGAATCGCACCCATCGCCATGAACAAGACCAATGTTTTTCTCGCCGCGGCCGCCGTGCTGGTCGTCGCCGCCGGGCTGAGTTATTCGCAGTTTTCGACCGGCCAGGCGGTTCTGTCGGAGCGCGTCCGCCGGGCGGCGATCGACGAGCGGATCGACGAACAGGCCAAGACGCGGTTGCCGGAAACGCACCTCGTCACGATGCCCTACGCCGCCCGCATCGAGCAGATCAAGCTCGATGAAGGCGACAGAGTGGAAAAGGGGCAGGTGGTTTGCCAAGTCGTCCCGCGCGACCTCGATCTGCAAGTCCGTCAGGCGCAGGCGGCTTACGACCGGCTCGAAGCGGCGTTTGCCGAAAACGCCGACACTTCCGTGGAAGATACGACGTACAAACAAGCGCTATCGTTCGTCACGTCGATGAATGCCACGGTGGCGGCCGCGCGCGAACGCGTCAAGTCGGGCAAGGCGAAGCTCGATTACGCACAGAGCAATTACGAGCGAATCAAATCCCTGCGGCCGAGCGGCGCGAAATCGCTCGACGACGAAGAGCGCGCGTTGCTTCTGCGGATCGAAAGCGAAGTTTCGTATCGCCAAGACCAACTCATTCTCGCGGCCATCGAAGCGACGCAAACCGCCACCGGCCTGATGCCGACGATGGTCATGCAGTACATTTCGCGAAAGGGCCTCACCGGCGAGGTCTGGAAGAAGCAGCAGGCCGAAGCCCTCGCCGCATTGGAACAGGCCAAGACCGACCGCGAACGCGGCACGATGACCAGCCCCGTCGACGGCGTCGTGCTCGAACGCTACGACAGCAACGAACGCTACGTTGCCGCGGGCACGGTGCTTCTACGGATCGGCGAGCTCGATCGGCTCGAAGTCGAATCGGAGGTCCTCACGCAAGACGTCGGCAACGTGAAACCGGGCGACCACGCGGAGGTCTACGGTCCAGCGATCGGCGACAAGCCCGCCGCGGCGACGGTCGATCGCATCTTTCCCGCCGGGTTCACCAAGGTCAGCTCGCTGGGCGTCGAGCAGCAACGGGTGATGGTGATTCTCAAGTTCACGTCGCAGGAGCTTCAGCGGCTGCGCGACGAGCGCCACCTGGGCGTCGAGTATCGCGTCCGCGTCCGCATCTTTACGGCCAAGAAGGACGAGGCGCTCGTGGTTCCCCGTTCGGCGCTGTTCCGCGGCCCGAGCGGCGAGTGGCAGGTGTTCGCGATCCGCAACGGCAAAGCGGCATTGCAAACCGTCGAAATCGGCCTTTTGAACGACGAGTTGGCCGAGGTCACCAAGGGCGTCGACGAAGATGAAGAGGTCATCCTCGCGCCGGAAAGCTCGATCGCGGACGGAACAAGCGTAAGCGGCACGCCGCGGGAATGACGTCCCGGCACAGATTCGCTGCCTACTTGCCACTGCCCACTTTTCTGCGAGGGCCGCGGCGTCGCATCGCGCTGGGGAATCGGCCGCGTGCTTACCCCGGTCCCCAGCGCACGACCGTTCCCGTCGTGCAGCGGCGCTTGCCAACCTCATCGCGCAGAATTAGCGCGCCGTCGGCGTCGAGACCTTGGCAAAGGCCGATCCAGGTTCCCGCGGGCGTTTGGGCTTCGACGGTTTGGCCGGTGAGCAAACAGTAGCTCGGCCAGCGTTCGACGACGGCCGGCGGCGTAGCGGCGATCGTGGGGAGCAGATCGACGAGCTCGCCGACGATGGCCGTTAGCACCGCGTCGAGATCGTGCGGACGGCCCGATAGTTCGACGAGGGACGCAGCCCGCGAGCGAACGTCGTCCGGCGCGGTGGCGAAAGCGTTGTTGACGTTCACGCCGATGCCGATGACGACGCGGCCGGCCGGTGTGGCCGGGGTTTCGACGAGAATCCCGCAGAGCTTGCGGCCGGCGGCGTAAACGTCGTTGGGCCATTTGATCGCCAGCGGCACGGACGGGGCGAGCGGACGCAATGCATCGCAGACCGCCATGCCCGCGGTGAGGGCGACGAGCGGCCAACGCTCGCGGGGCATCGCATTCGCGGCGACGTTCACGACGAGCGAGAAGGTCAGTGCGCCGTCGGCGGACCACCAGCGATTCGCGCCGCGGCCGCGACCGGCGGTTTGGCGGTCGGCGATGACGAGCGCGGGTAGCGCGATTTGCTCGTCGCGCGCCAGCGCCATGCCGCGGTCGTTCGTCGACGCGACTTCGACGTGATGCTCGAAATGGCGGACGACTTCGGCGAGGGCGGCTCGGGCGAGGTGCATGGGAAAGGGGCGCGGGGCTTGGGGCGTGGGAATGGTGAGTGGTAAATGGTGAATTGTGAATGGTGAATGGAAGGTAGGGCAGTTGCGCGCTCGTTCACAATTCACAATTCACCATTTTCAATTCACCATTCATTCGCCCTCCGCGTTTGGGCCGATTGCCCCCGGTGTATTCACCGGGGGCTAAATGGGTCACTCTAGCTCGATGAGGAGGTCGCCCGTTTCGACCTGGCTTCCTGGCTTGACGTGGACGCTGCCAACTTTGCCTTCGCGCTCGGCGTAGATCGTCGTTTCCATCTTCATGGCTTCGAGCGTGAGGAGTTTTTGGCCTCTTTTCACGTTGTCGCCCGGCTGCACGCCGACGCCGACGACCATGCCGGGCATGGCCGCGCCGACGTGTCTTGGATTGGCGGGGTCGGCTTTGGCGCGTTTCGGTGCGTCGGCTTCGAGCGATTCGTCGACGACGGTCAGATCGCGCGGCTGGCCGTTGAGCTCGAAGAAGACCGTTCGGCTTCCGTCGGGATGCGGGTCGCCGATCGTCAGGAACTTGATGATCAGCGTCTTGCCCGGCTCAATGTCGACGGCCACTTCCTCGCTCGTCTCGATGCCGTAGAAGAACACGGGCGTGGGTAGGTCGCTCGTGTCGGAATACTTCTGCTGGTGGTGGATGAAGTCGCGGAACACCTTAGGATAGAGCAGGTACGTCACCACGTCGCGGTCGGACGGCTTGCGGTGCATGAAGCCTTCGACGGTGTTGGCCGCTTCGCGAAAATCGGCCGGTGGCAGGCTCGCGCCGGGGCGACCGCGGACCGGCTTGCGGTCGCGCAGAATGCGATCGCGAATCTTCTTGGGAAATCCGCCGACCGGCTGGCCCATGTTGCCGATCACCAGGTCGATCACCGACGCGGGGAACGCGAGGTCGCGGTTCTCGTCCAGCACGTCGACCGTCGTTAGATTGTTCGCGACCATGAACAGCGCCATGTCGCCGACCGATTTCGATGTCGGCGTGACTTTGACGATGTCGCCGAGCATCTGGTTGACTTCGGCATATACGCGGCAGACCTCGGGCCAGCGATCGGCGAGGCCGAGAGCCCGGGCCTGCTCGAAGAGGTTCGTGTACTGTCCACCGGGCATTTCGTGGCTGTAGAGTTCCGCCGTGGCGGCGAGGTGCGCGCTCTCGAAGGGCGTGTAGAACTCGCGGGCTTCGCGCCAGTATTCGGCGATCTCGTCGAGGCCTTCGTGCGCGAGGCCCGTGTCGCGGGGCGTGAAGCGGAGGGCTTCGACGAGCGTGTTGAGGTTCACTTGCGACGTTCCGCCGGCCATCGGTGCGAACGCGGCGTCGGCGATGTCGAGCTTGACCTCGGCGGCTTTGACGATCGAGCCGGCTTGAATGCCGGCCGTGTCGTGCGTGTGGAAGTGGATCGGGATGCCGATTTCCTGTTTGAGCGTTTTGACGAGCAGTTCGGCGGCGTAGGGCTTGCACAATCCGGCCATATCCTTGATGGCGAGGATGTGGGCGCCCATCTTTTCGAGTTCCTTGGCCATGCCGACGTAGTAGGCCAGGTCGTATTTCGTCCGCTTGGGGTCGAGGATGTCGCCGGTGTAGCAGATCGCCGGTTCGCAAACGCCGCCGTATTTGTGAACGGCGTCCATCGCGATCCGCATGTTGGCCGTGTTGTTCAGCGCGTCGAAGATGCGAAACACGTCGATGCCGGCTTGGGCGGCTTCCTTCGTGAAAGCTTTGACGACGTTGTCGGGATAGTTCGTGTAGCCGACGGCGTTCGACGCGCGGAGCAACATTTGGAACAGGATGTTCGGAATCCGCTCGCGCAATTCGGCCAGGCGCTGCCAGGGGCACTCCTTCAAGAATCGCATCGCCGTGTCGAACGTCGCTCCGCCCCACATTTCGAGCGAGAAGAGGTCGGCACACTTGTGGGCATACGCATCGGCGATGTTGAGCAGTTCCTTGGTCCGCAGCCGCGTCGCAAGCAGCGATTGGTGCGCGTCGCGCATCGTCGTGTCGGTGAGGAGCAGCGGCTTGTGCTTGAGAATCCACTGGCCGAACTTCTCCGGGCCGAGCTCGGCGAGCTTCTGCTTCATGCCCTCGGGAACGGGCGCGCCGGGAACAATGTCGGGTGTCTTGGCGGGTAAGCGGCGCGTGGCCTTGGGCCGGCCTTTGACGAGAGGGTTGCCGTTCACCGCGACTTCGGCCAGGTACGTCAGCAGCCGCGTCGCCCGATCGCGCCGCCGCGGCAAGACGAACAAATCCGGCGTTTCGTCGATGAACCGCGTCGTGCACCGGCCTTCGAGAAACGTCGGGTGCGTGACGAGCTTGATGAGAAACTGGAGGTTCGTCTTCACGCCGCGGACGCGGAACTCTTGCAGGCAGCGTTCCATTCGCGCCGCCGCATCGACGAACCGCCGCCCCCGCGCCGTCACCTTTACGAGCAGCGAATCGTAGAACGGATTCACGACCGCGCCGGAAAACGCGCTCCCCGCGTCGAGGCGAATGCCCATGCCGCCCGCCGAGCGATAGTGAGACATGCGGCCGTAGTCGGGCATGAAGTTGTTGGTCGGGTCTTCGGTGGTGACGCGGCATTGCACGGCAAAGCCCGTCGTGGCGATCGACTCCTGCGATTCAATGCCGATTTCGGGATCGGTAAGCTTCGCGCCCTGAGCGACGAGAATTTGCGACTTCACGAGGTCGATGCCCGTGACTTCCTCCGTGACGGTGTGCTCGACCTGAATTCGCGGATTGACTTCGATGAAGTAGAACTCGCCCGAGTCGCGATCGACGAGGAACTCGACGGTTCCGGCGCATTCATAATGGACCGCCTTGCCGATGGCGAGAGCGGCGTTACACAGGCCGTCGCGGAGTTCCTTTGCCAGATATGGCGCGGGCGCAATCTCGACGACCTTTTGATGCCGCCGCTGCACCGTGCAATCGCGCTCGAACAAATGGACGAGGTTTCCGTGCTTGTCGCCGAGAAGTTGCACTTCGATGTGCCGGGCGTTGGCGACGAGTTTTTCGATGAACACATCGGGGCTGCCGAAGGCGGTTTGCGATTCGCGCTGAGCCTGCTCGAAGGCGTCGGCAAACTGTTCGGGCGATTTGACGATCCGCATTCCGCGCCCGCCGCCGCCCTTGGCCGCTTTGAGAATGACCGGATAGCCGATGTGTTCGGCTTGCCGCTTGCCCTCGGTCGCCGAACGGACGGCCTCCTTCGTGCCGCCGAGCACGGGCACGCCGATCTTCTCGGCGATGTTGCGGGCGAACGTCTTGTCGCCGAGCTTTTCGAGCGCGTCTACCGTCGGTCCGACGAACGCGATGCGGTTCTGCTGACAGGCACGGGCGAAGTCTGGGTTCTCGCTCAAGAAACCGTAGCCGGGGTGAATGCCGTCGATGCCGTGCCGCTGGGCGATGTCAATGATGCCGTCGATATCGAGATAGGCGCGAATCGGTTCACCCTTGCGGCCGACCTGATACGACTCGTCGGCCTTGAAGCGATGCAGGGCGAAGCGATCTTCGTGCGAATAGATGGCGACGGTCCGAATGCCCATCTCGTGGGCGGAGCGGAAGACGCGGGTGGCGATCTCGCTGCGATTGGCGACGAGGAGCTTGGTGATTTTTGGGGACGGCGGCGTGGTAGGCATGAAGCTAGGACGCGAATTGGCGACGGAAAGCCGGGGAAATGACGGCGAGTGGGATAGTTTAGCTGGGTCTGAGATGGGCGTCGATGCGCCGACCGGCGGCAAGTTGAAAAGCAAGCGCCGAATAGGACGACGGGTAAGCCAGGTGATCACAGCAGTGCTAAAGTGTGTCCGCACCCCGTTCATGGACGGTTTCCGGCGATACCGGTAGCATGGCGTGTGACGGGAAACGTGCGTTCCAGGTCCCCACTGTGTTTGTTGAGCCATGCAATCCCTCAAGCCCATCTTGCGGCATCTCCTCCGCTACTTCATTGCCGGCGTGTTTGCCGTGTTGCCGCTGGTGATTACTGTGGCCGTGGTGATGTGGGTGGCCGATTTGTTGGGCCGGTTTCTCGGGCCGGGGACGGTAATCGGCGGGGCGCTGCGGAGCGTCGGCTTGCAGTTCTCGTCGAATTCGGCGCTGGCGTATGTCGTCGGCTGGGTGTTTGTGCTGGGCGTGATCTTTGCGGTCGGCGTGTTGGTCGAACTCGGCGCGCGGAAACTGATTCAAGGCAAGCTCGACGCGCTCGCCGCGAAGGTGCCGCTCTTGGGCGGCGTGTACGGCACGGTGCGGCAATTGGTCGGGATGATGGACAAATCGCAGAACGCCGACTTGCAGGGGATGACGGTCGTGTTCTGCAACTTCGGCCAGACGAGCGGAGCGTCGTTTCTCGCGCTGCTCGCGTCGCCGCAGGCGTTTCGGATCGGCGAGCTGGATTATCAGGCGGTGATCATTCCGACCGCGCCCGTGCCCGTCGGCGGGAGCTTGATCTTCGTGCCGACGGCGAGCATCCAGCCGGCGAACATCACCGTCGATGCGTTCATGAGCATCTACGTGTCGATGGGAGTCACCGGGCCGCAGTTCTTGGCGGCGAGCGTTCCCGCAACGGTGCAGGAGCCGCCGTGAGCCAAACCTCGTAGCGGAAGTCGCCGGACTTCTGACGGCGACGGGCACACGTCGATTTCGGAACTCGGGCGAGTTCCGCTACGGGAGCGAGCGGGCGCCGTGAGTCAGTATCCTGCATGCGCGGCCGCGTGGAGCTTGGCTTGCTCTTCTTCGGTGAGGTCCTTGACGTTCTCGCCGCGAAAGCCGTGGTCGCGGGTGAGGTGTTCGTAGAACGTCATGCCTTCGACGCCGGCCTCGGGTGGGTCGACGGTCGGGAGCCATTCGCGAAGTTCGGCGGCGGCGAGACCGCGGAGCCATTTGCTCGCGGGGCGGCCTTCGCGGGTCTTGCGGATGGGGTCGGTCTTGCCCGGCTCGTTGTTTTCTGCCGGATCGTTTTCGAGCGGCCTGCCCTCGCGTGAATCAGTTTCAAGGTAAACGGCCCGGTCGACGTCGCGAACGTCGAATTCGGCGTGACCTCGCCGGCGAACGTCGACGGCCACTTCGTCGTCGGCCAGATAGCCCTTCGCGCCGGCAAATCGCTCGCCGGTCTGGCGATGAATGGGTGTGGTGATTCCGTCAAGCCGCCACTTGCCGCGGACGAGCGTTTCGCGCTCGAACCATCGCCAGGTGCGATTCTGGGCGGGAGACCAGCGGATCGGTACGTCCTTGCGTCTGCTTTCCGTCGCTTGCGATTGAGTTGAGTCATCTTCTCCCGCAGCGCGCGTCGCCGGCAGGCAAATAGCGGCAAGAACGAGGACGAGAACGCACGCCTGTCGAAAAGTTCCGCGCCACATACGAACCTCGGCGAAGGTCGGTAGAGAATCGGTGGGACGACGCTACTCGGTTATACTTCCCCATTTGCTGGAAAACTGCCTTGACCGTGTGCGGCGATTTTGCGGATGATGGGCGAAACCCTCGTCACCGTCGTGTTCCTCGAAGTGCGATTATGTCGCTCGATCTGATACCGTCGGAGATTCGCAGCCGGTTCCACGTCGAGGAGCGCGGCCACGCATGCGCCATTCTGCACCGCGACTTTTCGGAAGAGTTCGCGGATCTTGTAGCGTGTCTTGGAAGCTTTTCGCTGCGCCGGTCAGAGATTCTCGAAGCCGGAGGCCGAAAAACGACGATCGCCGACGCGATCGACCGGTTTCTTGCCGGGCGCGGTTGGCGCGAGCGGCGATTCAACGTCGAAATTGTGGTAGACGGAACACCCCATCCGACGCCTACTCACAAGATCGACAACGTGAAAAACCGAGTCGGAATCGAGGTCGAATGGAACAACAAGGACACGTTCTTCGACCGCGATCTGAACAACTTTCGTATTCTGCACCAACTCGGGATTCTGTCCGTCGGCGTCATCATCACTCGGATGTCGGAACTGCAAAAGTTATTCAACGAACTCGGAAAGGGATCGTCGTATGGCGCGTCGACGACGCACTGGGACAAGCTAATGCCGAGAGTAAGCGGCGGCGGCGCAGGGGGATGCCCGCTGTTGCTCGTAGGCATGGGCATGCAGTGCTACGATCCCAACGCATGACCGTTGTACATGGGTATCAACGGCCGGCGGTCGGAATACGTGTCGACTTCATCGCCCCACGACGTCCACCCGTCGACGCGCTCGCGGGCGAAGAGTTCGAGATACGGACCGGGGCTGCACTGCTCGATGATGTCGTAAAGTTGGTCCGGTTTACGCGAGTGTTCCTGCTTGCGGCTCGAGAATAGGTTAACGCGCGTGCGTCCGGGAGCGAGCGTTCTGAGTCGTCCGCGAACCCCGAAGAGCACCAACTCAGTGACGTTGCGGAAATAGAATCCGACGCCGCGTCCATCGGGACCGCCGTCTTTGCGAACCTTGTACCAGACGAGGTTCGTCTTGTACGTAAACCCCCAGGCGTCGAGGACTTTCAGGCCTTCGGAAAGCAGTGCATTTGGGCACCATAGATAGCAATGCGCCTTTTCCAAAAGGTGGCGAGCGACTTGCAATCCGCAGATCTCGTCGACCGTCATCGTGCGATAGCGCCGGAGCCGCCTGTGCTCGGGGGCCATCTTTCCCGTGCGATTCTGAAATCGCCACGGCGGGTCGGCCAGGACCGTTGAGAAACGACCGCGGAGTCCGCTGAGTTCCATCGTGCGTCCGCTTCGACTGTGAGGCAGGAAGTTTCGTTTGCCAAGCCAAATCATGGCAACGAGTGAACATTTGTCAAGAGGGCCAGGCGGTGGGTTTTGCGGCCAAATACGCTGCCCCGCAACAACGCGCCGCGACGGTGTGTTAAAATGGATAACCAAACCACTTGGCCGCTTAGAACGTCGGAGCCTCTGGTCGCACGGACGCCCGGTTTTCTACTGCCATCTTCGGGAGTGCCGCGCGATCTCATTTCCTCTCCGGTTCGTTGGACACGCCGCCGTTTATCTCGCCGCAGCACTCTTCGCCTCACCCGCCTGCGCCCAGTTCAAGCCCGACGACGAAAAGCCGGGCGGGGTGAAGTTCGACAAGGAGCTGGTGCAGCGGATTCGGATTGCGAAGAAGGTGAAGGCGGTCGTCGGGAACTGCATGGGCGTGTATGGGACCGTGCCGTTTCCGATGGATTGGCCGGAGCAGAAAGTGACCGTGGTGGGCGAGGAGTTTTCGGCGGCGGGGCCGGCGGCGACGGTAGGCCTTTTGCATTCCGTCTTCGGCCGCGTCGAATGCCGAAATGCCGAAGCGACTCCCCGCGCGACCTTGACGCTGTTCGTCCTAAATCCCTATACTCCAAGACTTAACGTTTTCGCAGCACCCGCCGTTTGCCCATTTCTCCCAGGCGATTTTCCGATGAAAGCCGAACGCCGGCACGAACTGCAAGAAAACCAGCTCGCCGCGTGGCTGGCCGAGAAATATGTCGACGTCCGCCCCTACTTGACGGCGGCGATCGTGGGCGTCGCGGCGCTGGCCCTCGCCTGGGCGGGATGGTCGTGGTACTCGAAATCGACGGCTACGGCCCAGGCCGAGACCTGGAACCGGTTCTACAAGGCGGTCAGCGACTCGAGCGCGAGCGACGATACGCCCTTGCGCGATTTTATCCGCGACTTTCCCACCGACCCGGCGGGAATCGCCGCGCGCCAGCGTCTGGCGATCCTCCTGATGAGTAAGGGCGCCAACGGTCAGCTCGTCAGCCGCGACGCGTCGCGTGCCGCGTACCAAGAGGCAATCGAGAACTTCGCCCAGGTTCGCCGGGCCACCGACGACGAGTCGCTCAAGCGCTTCGCGACGCTGCAAATCGCTATTGCCCACGAATCCCGCTACGACCTCGACAAGGCCCTCGAAGAGTATCAGTCGGTCGTAAAGCAATGGCCGGGCAGCGCGGAAGCCGAGCGGGCGGCCGTCCGCATCGACGAACTCAATAATCAGGCGACCAAGGATTTTTACGAGTGGCACCGGATCGCCAATCCGGCCGCCACGACGCCCACCGCGCCGAAAGTTCCGATCGAGCCGGCCAAGGACCTCGACAAGCTGCCCGATGCGCCGCCGGCCGAACCCATGCCGCCTGCGGACGCGACGCCGCCGCCCGCAACGACTCCACCGGCGACGGATGGCGAAACCAAACCGGCCGATGCGCCGCCGGCGGACGCGAAACCCACGGAGGAGAAACCCACGGACGAGAAGCCCGCGGAGGAAAAACCGGCCGAGCCGCCGACCGCAGACAAGCCCGCGGCCGAACAGCCGCCGGCCGAAGAAAAACCGGCCGAGCCCAAACCCACCGACAATCAACCTGCGCCTCCGCAAAACTGACGCACCGACGCCGCCGCCGGTGGCCCTCACCTTGTTCGACCCATCTTACGCTTTCGTTGCTGGCGCGACGACGCGGTCGGGCCGGCGCCCAGCGCGAATATCTCTGCCGCCTGCGCGCGAATTCTTCGGCGGAACGAGCAACTGAAGGGCAATCGCCACACTTCTGCGCTTTCGGTGCGCGCGGCTGCCCGATCTTCGAGAGGAGGCCGCCATGTCCTCTGCGCCCCGCAAGCCGCGAGCGCCGCGATCGCCCAAGGCGCGTGTGCACGCACCGAGCCGCCGGACCAAATGCACGATCGCGCTCGCCGCCGCCGTATCATTCGTAGTCCTCGTCGCAATCCTGCTGGCCATCAATTCGGGCAGCAGGCAAGAAGACACCACGGGCGATGCCGACGTCGCCGATGAGCCGCCGCATCTGGTCGATCTCTCGCTCACGCTTGCCGCGGATCCGATCCGTGACTTCGAACAGCTTCAACTCGATCTTCTTGCACTTGCCAAAGCGCCTTCGGCGGACGTCGAGGCCTTCCGCCAATCGGCAAGCGACGTAACCGAACGCCTTGCCGTACCGCCGTTTCGCGAGTCGCCCCACCGGGACCGCGGCGAAGAGCCCTTCTTCGCCGACCTTCGGTTGCGGCAGCGGCTCGCCGGGCATGCCTTCGACGCCGGATTCATCGAAGGTTCCGTGCTTGCGATTCCCATAGTCGGCAAACGTGCAGGAAAAACGCCCGGTGCGCTGCGTGCGATCGACGACGCCCACAAGTGGCTCGTCGAACATCAGTCGTCCGACGGAAGCTGGTCGTTCGACCATCGCGACGGGGTTTGTAATGGTCGTTGTTCCGATCCGGGCAAGTTCGCCGGCGAGCGATCTGCGGCGACCGGGCTGGCGCTCTTGACGCTGATCCGCGGCGGCCACCTGCGGGCCGATCGCCAACACTACGAGAGCGTGCAAAAGGGACTGAGGTATCTGCTTGCGACGCAACGACCGGCGGCAATCGGCGGAGCGTCTTGGGGCGACGCCATTACCCATGCACAGCCTTATGCCCATGCGATCGCGACGCTGGCAATGTGCGAAGCCGCCGCCGAAGCACAACGCCATGTCGATGTCGCGCGGGACATCGACGACCGTTCGAGGCCGCAACTCAAGGAACGACTCAGGCATTCCGTTCCGATCGAGGTGATGCGACGATCCGGCCAGGCCGCGGCACACTACATCGACGCGGTTCAGCACGACGAAGGCGGGTGGCGCTACACGTACCAGATGCCCGGCGACACGTCGGTTACGACCTGGATGCTCATGGCGCTACGCGCCTCGCGGGCGGCGGGCTTGCGCATCCGGGGCGACTCCGTTGCTCGGGTGCAGCGGTTTCTCGCGACGACGGCAGCGCGCGATGGCGGCCCGGTCTTCTTCTATCTTCCCGACAAGCGACAATCCGCCAGCGAAGCCAAGGCCACCACCGCGATGGGCTGGCTCTGCCGCGTGAGCATGGCGCCTCGCGGGATAGCCCTGCGGTGCTCTCGGGCGCGGATCAACTGCTCGCGTGGGGACCGCAGATCGGCGAAGAGGCCAACTTTTACTACAACTATCACGCGACGCAGGTGCTACACGTCGTGGGCGGCAAGCACTGGACCGCCTGGCATGCCCCGCTTCGAGACTATCTCGTCGCCGCGCAAAACCGCGATCCGCGCGACCACGCTTTTGGAAGCTGGTACGTCGCCACGGACCCGGGTTCGAGCCCTGGCGGCCGCCTCTACTGCACGGCCGTCGCGGCGCTCACGCTGCAAGTGATTTGCACTTCGCCCGACCCATGATCCCGCCCTCGACCGTCAAACCGCGACCCCAGTCAAAGTATTCCGCCTGGGCAATCTGGCCCGGGTTCTCCGCCGGTTCGCGTAGAAATGAAAACTCCGGCCGGTGCGCGCCGATGGTGGGTGAAGAACCTGCCACCGCCTCACGCGAGGTCCGCCATACATGGCCGACACCGGCAAACCCGCCGAACTCAAAGTTCTCGACGTCCCGAGCCACATTGCGGCGCTCGAGGCGATCGACCGGCGTCAGGACGAGATCCTCGCGCAGCTCGACGCGCTCAACGACCGCATTCTCGCAGCCCTCAAGGAAAACGGCGTCGCCCCGCCGAAGCTCCCGCCGCAATTTCAACCCAAGAAATCCGCCGCCTAATCACGCCGCGCCGGGTGGGGCGAGCGTCAGCGTGAAGTGGTTCTGGTCCGACTCGTTCCGTTCGTTGCGCGTCGGCGAGTAGTCGTGGGCGACGACCGTTTTGCCGTCGGCGCGGAATTCCAACAGCCGCAGCCAGCCGTCGCCGCCCTTGGGCTTCATCTGAAAGTTGACCAGCACCTGCGGCACGTCCCGCCCGCCGGGCGTTTTGGTCACCGTTCGCCCCAGCCCGTCGTTGAGCACGTGGCCGTTGAGCGTCAGCGCGAAGTTCTCGTACCTGGTCACGAGCTTTTGCCACAACTCTTCGCCGTCGTTCACGTCGTCGTTCGTAGCCTTGGCGACCGTGTACGAGTGCGGATTCCACGTTTGTTTGGCGCCGTACTTCTTCCAGTCGTACCGCGTTTCGTCGTAGTACATGTAGGCGTGCGTGACGAGGATCGCCTCGCGGTCTTTGTGCCTGGCGGCGACTTCGTTGGCCCAGCGGACGACGTCCGCCCGCGGCCCGAACTCGAGCGCGATCACGACGAAGTTCCGCCCGCCGGCCGAGAACAAATGGAAACTGTTCTCGAACCGGTCCGGCTCCTTGTCGTAGACGCCGCCGAACGTCGGCCGGTCGCGATGCTTTGCCAGGGGGAAGTATTCGTTGAACCGCGTCGTGCGGTCCTTGCAGACGCCGCCTTCGCTATAGTCGTGGTTGCCCACCGCCATGAAGTACGGCACGTGGCCGTCGAGTTGCTCCATCGCCGCCGCGGCATTCTTCCACTCGGCCGGCGTGCTGCGGTTCGTGATGTCGCCCAGGTGCAGCACGCAGGCGATGTTGCGGGCCTGCTTCTGCTCGACGATCCACTTCGTCTGCGCAAGGTACGTCTCGGGAAACCTCTCGCTATAGTTTTGCGTATCGGGCAGCACGGCGATCGTGAACGCATCCTTCTCCGGCAGCGGCGGCGGTCCCTTGACCAGCTTCGCATCGGCATACGGATCCGGCGCCGGCTTTGCCGCGGGCTTCTCCTTCGTGGAGGGCTGGTCTTTCGTGGCCGGCGGCGCTTGGCCCCATGCCAACGCGGACGCCATCGAAGACGCGATCGCCGACCCCGCCAATCCGGCCGCAGAAACCCGTAACATGTCTCGCCGATGCAATCGCTCGATGCTCATTTTGCCATCCCGTAACTGGGTATCCGTTCGAATTTACGCAGGTCAGGCAATCCCATGCCTGACGGATTTGCCGTCGGACGCAATAACCTGTTCGGCGGAACGCCCTCGCACCACCCCAACCTACCAAACTCCGGCGCCAAAGTCCACGAAGAATTTTACACCTCGCGAAAATTATTCCCCGCCGCCAGAGATTCGTAAATTCGTAGGTCATGACAAGCGGCAAACGACCCCAATCCGCGCCGTCCTGACAGCGCTCGCTACCCGCTACCCACTGTCCACTACTCACTTCCACTGCCCATTGCTAACGGTAAACCTCCGCGGTTTGACATATTCGACCTCGGCAACGACACTGGACGATGATGCCCGCCACCGACAATAGCCTTGCCCTCATCGAAATCGGCAACCTGGCCCCGACGCTGTTGGTCGCGGATCGATGCGCGAAAGCGGCGGGCGTCCGGATCGTGGCCATCGAGGGCACCGGCGCCGCCGAGCAGTGCATCAAGCTCCTCGGTCCGACGGACGCGGTCCGCGCCGCGGCGGAGGCCGCCGTGGCTCTCGCCAAGACGATGGGCACGGCTTCGACGCACGTCGTGCTGCCCAACCCGAGAGACGAAATCCACCAGCTCAACCAGCGGCCGCCCGAGTGGTCGCCGATGCTCGAACTGTTCGACGCCATCGCACCCAAGAAAGATCACATGGACACGCCCGAAGCAATTGGACTCCTCGAAACGCAGGGCCTGGTCGCCGCGCTGCACGCGACCGACGACATGCTCAAATCGGCCAACGTGCGGCTCATCGGCAAGGAGAAGATCGGCGCGGCTTACGTGACGATCATGGTCCGCGGCGACGTGGCGTCGGTGACCGCGGCGATCGAAGCCGGCAAACAGACGGTGTCGCGGCTAGGCGGCAAGCTCATCATGGCCGACGTGATTCCGCGGCCCCATGCGGAGTTGGCGCAATTGCTGCCGAAGTAAGCACCTGACGAAATTTCCCGGCCACTGACTCCGGCTGGCTTCCCGCTTGGAGCATCTCAACGCTGCGGCAATCGCTCGCCGCGGTAGCTCAAGTCCAACAGTTCCATCGGGTGAACGATCGACAGCACGTGGCCTTGCATTCGGGCTTCGCGCTGGATTTGCAGCAAGCACCCCGCGTTGGCGGTCACGACGACGCTCGCCCCCGTGCTCAAGATATTCGCCAGCTTGCGGCGACTGAGCCTTTGAGCCATCTCCGGCTCGGTCAGATTGTACGTTCCCGCCGCCCCGCAACACAAATCCGTCTCGGGCAGGTCGCGCAGTTCCAAGCCCGGGATCGCCGCGAGCAGCTTTCGCGGTTGTTCGCGAATCTTCTGGGCATGATTCAAATGACAGGCGTCGTGATACGTCGCGACGGCTCGAATTTCGCCCTTGGGCGGAACAAGTCCTAACTCGGCCAAAAACTCGTTCACGTCGCGGACCTTAGCCGCCAGCCTTTCGCGACCCGCTTGTGCATCGGCGACTTCATCCCCGCGTCCCGCGTCCCGCGCCCCGCGCCCCTCCGCGTGCCAATGATGCCCGTAATCCTTGAGCATCGCCCCGCATCCGGCAATGTTGACCACCACCGCATCGACGTCGGCGAGATCGAACGCCCGCACGTTCGCGTCGGCAAACTGCCGGGCCGGTTCGCTGCTGCCGGCATGGAAATGAATCGCTCCGCAACAGACCTGCGTCCGCGGCACGACGACTTCGCAGCCGTTTTGTTGCAACACGCGAGCGGTGGCCCAGTTTGTATGCCGAAACAGGACGTCGCCCACGCAGCCGGTGAACAAGGCCACCCGCGCTCGCCGCGTGCCGATCGCCGGCAGCACTTCGGGCAGTTCCGGCTCGGCCGCGCGCCGCGGCGGCAGCGTTTGCGCCAATTGCCGCAGCCGCGCCGGCAACAGCTTAAACAACCCGAGAGCCTCGGCCACGCGGTCGAGCCGCAGCGACTGCATGAACCGCGCGGGGGCGAGTGCCCAACGCAACCGCTCGGGATAAGGAAAGAGCCCGAAGAGTATCCAGCGATGGAACCAATCGTCGCTCTTGGCCGCCATGCCTTCGGACGATTGCTCCATCGCCACTCGAAACGGCTCAATGAGCTTGCCGTACTGCACGCCGGAAGGGCACGCAGTTTCGCAGGCGCGGCAATCGAGGCACAACTCCAGATGCCGCCGCACGTCGCCGGTCAATTCGAGCCGCCCGTCCGTCACCGCCCGCATCAGGTAAATCCGCCCGCGGGGGCTGTCGTTTTCGTTGCCCAACTCGACATAGGTCGGGCAGCTTGCGGTACACAGGCCGCAATGAACGCAGTCGAGGAACAGCTCGTAATCGATCGCCGCCCCGGGATTTCCCGCCGCCGGAGACGTGAGAATCGGCAAGGCGGCCTCGGGACGGCTCTCGGCGGGCGAAACGGCGGTATCGGGCATGTTCGTGTCGCGCGCCGGCAAGACCGAGCTTTCGAGAAATCCCCGCGGCGGCGACACCGCGTGCCCTACGCAAACGCCAGCCACGACGCCAAGCACGACCCGGCGGCCGCCAAAACGCGCAGATAGCCGCCGCCCAGACGCGGCAGGCGAAATGCCAAGTACACCCGAGAGGGCTCGAACCTCTAACCTTCGGTTCCGTAGACCGATGCTCTATCCAATTGAGCTACGGGTGCGTTCGCGCGCTGCGCGGGACTAACGGGCATTCGCCCAAGGTGCCCAAGTCATTTACTCGAAAAGAGTTAGCCACAATGCTAGACCCGGCGCGGGCCCTGCAAGTTCGCTCCAAGACCGGCCAATGTCCGGGCGAACCGGATGCGTTGCCGCCGCGTGCTTGGTTCACCGTTGTGTTCCGCTGTAGTATCGTGCGGTTGGCGCGGACAGTCAAGAACCGCTTGGCGTCGTGGGACTCCGGCTCGGGGCTGGGGCTTGGGGTCATCGCGAGAAATGGCGGGAAGTTGATGGCAGGCGGAGGAAGGCCCAAGGTTCGTTGACGGCGCGCCCCCGTTCCCGCTGCGTTACGGGCGGTTAGAATGGGCGACTTCGACGCGCCGATCGTCGCTCAAAGCACATGTCACGCCGCTTTTGGAGATTCCCGATGCGCGCATGTCCGCGTTGGTGCAGGGCCGCCGCTGTATTCCACTTCGCATTTCTCTTCGCGACAACTGGGTGGTCCGCGGAGAACGACCTGAACGGGCCGCTCGCCGCGATTCGCGCGGTTGGCGAAAAAGGGGCCGGAAACCGGCAAGCGAAGGACGCCTGGCAGGTCCTCGCCAAGCTTCCGGCCGCGCGATTGACCGCCGTGCTCTCCGGCATGGATGGCGCCAATCCGATCGCGGCCAATTATTTGCGAGCGGTCGTCGAGGCGATCGCCGAGCGCGAGCTGAACGCCGGCGGCAAGCTGCCGGCCGATAAGCTGGAAGCGTTCGCGCTCGATTCCAAGCACGATCCGCGGGGACGGCGGCTGGCGTTCGAGCTGCTCACGAAGGTCGACGCAACCGCGCCGGATCGGATCATCCCGAAGATGATTGACGACCCGAGCTTGGAACTCCGTCGCGACGCGGTTGCCCGGCGAATCGAGACGGCGGCGGCGAAGCTCAAGGACGGGGCCAAAGACGCGGCGATCGAAGCATATCGCGTCGCCCTCGTCAAAGCCCGCGATCTCGACCAGATTCGAACTTGCGTCGCGGCGCTGGAGAAGCTCGAACAGAAAGTCGATTTGCCGCGGCAATTGGGCTTCATCACCAAGTGGAAGATCATCGGCCCGTTCGACAACACGAACCAGTCGGGTTTCGACAAGGCCTATCCGCCGGAAGCGGCGTTCGATCCGGCGGCGAAGTATCCGGGCAAGGACGGCGAGGTGAGTTGGATCGACCACACGACGAGCGACGCCTATGGACTCGTCGATTTGACCAAGGCGCTCGACAAGCACAAGGGCGCGGTGGCGTATGCGGCGGCCGAGTTCAATGCGGCCGAAGCTCGCCCGGTCGATCTGCGGCTCGGCTGCATCAACGCCAACAAGGCCTGGCTCAACGGCGAACTGCTCGGCGGCCGCGACGTGTATCACACGGGCATGGACGTCGATCAATACGTCTACCGCGGCCAGCTAAAGGCCGGCAAGAATCTGATTCTCGTCAAGATTCTACAGAACGAGCAGACCGAATCGTGGGCGCAGATGTGGCAGTTTCAGCTTCGCGTCTGTGACGCGATTGGCACGGCGGTATTGCCGGTTGATGCTGCGAAATAAACCGCAAAGGGGC
>QEVJ01000251.1 GCA_003576845.1 Planctomycetota bacterium | reverse complement strand
AACGTGCTCCACGCGACGGTAACCGCCCCAACGTTCACGGACCAGATCGTGGACACGAACGTGACGTACACGTACGAAATCGCGGCGGTGAATCCGTCGAATATGGAAAGCACGCCAAGCACAGCGGTGTCCGCCCGCGTGCTGGTGGTCGCGTCGGCGTTGCCGCGCGACGGCTCGACGGTGCGGCTGCGGTTCAATTCTGTGGTCGCGGTCGCCTCGGCCGAGAACCTCGCGAACTACACTGTGCCGGGACTCGATGTCCTCGACGCGAGCCTGGAGGCCGGCGGCAACTCGGTGCTGCTCACGACGTCGCCGCACACGATCGGGCAACCCTACCGCATCGTGGTCAACGGCGTGACGAGCACGACGGGCACGTTGATCCAGCCGGACAGCCAGACGGTGTTCGTCGCCGGGCTCGCGCCGGGTCTGTACGCCGAATACTTTAACGATCCGGTGACGAGCGCCCAGCCAAACACGGACTCGCTGCTGCCGGAAAACCTCGTCGCCACGCGCGTCGATCCGCGGATCGACACCGGGCCGTCCGGGATGAACTGGCCCGCCACGGGATCGCCGATTCCGGACACGGTCCACAACGATTATTTTTCGGTTCGCTGGACCGGCCGGCTCGGATCGCTGGCGGCGGGCGAATATCGGATCAGCATTCAGGCGAGCGACGGAATACGCGTCTGGATCTGGCCGCTCGGTGAATCGCGTCCGCAGACGCCGCTCATCGACCGCTGGATGAACTCGTCGTTCAATACGTTCACCGCGCCGACCACGCTGGCCGGCGACACGTCCTATAATCTCCAGGTCGAGTATTACGAGACGACCGGCAGCGCGTCGGCGTTCGTGCGTTGGACCCTGCCTGGGCAGGTGAGTTCCGCAGTGATTCCGACGAGCCAGCTATCGCTTCCGGTCGATTTGGAAACGAGTGCGCCGCAAGTGACGGACGTATTCGGTGCCAGTGCGCACTGGACGCCCGCCTTCATCGACCACTTGCGGACGCAAGGACTGGGCGATGGCGGCGTTGCGGTTCCGCTCGGCGGTACATCCAGCGTCCTGCCCTGGTCGAATCTGAACCAGATCAGGGTCCGCTTCGATTCCGACGTCATCGTGGGCGCCGACGATCTGACCGTCGGCGGCGTCAACGTCGCGAGCTACGGCATCGTCGGCTTCGATTACGACTATGCGACGCTCACAGCGACCTGGACGCTCGCCGAGCCGATCGCATTCGATCGGGCGACGGTCGCACTCGCGCCCACCGTGACCGACCTGGCCTATAACAGCATTGCCGGCCCGCTGTCGAGCGTCGTGCGCGTCGCGACGGGCGATGTAACCGGGGATGGCACGATCGACTTGGCGGATCGCACGAGTGGTCTGGCGGCGCAGTTTACCTCGATCGGCCACGCGAACTACCTCGCGTCGCGCGACCTGACGGGCGACGGCGTAATCAACCTTAGCGATCTGGTGATCTTGCAGCAGCGGTTCGGAGAGACATTGCCGGCGGCGGGACCATCGGCCGCGGCGTCCGCCGTGCTTGTGCATCGGGTCGTGGCCGATGCCGAACGCACGACGAGCGCGCGACCGATCCGCGCCAGTCGAGTCGCAACGGCGCAGCGGGCGGTCGCCGCGATCGACCGGACGATTGGCCAGGAGACAAACGCCGTGGCCGAAGGAACGAGCAAACTGACTGCGCATCGGGCAAGGCGAATTGCCCGAGCGGCCGTCGACGCGGTTTGGGATGGAGCCGGGTTCGGCGCCTAGGCCCGGTGCAATTG
This sequence comes from Planctomycetota bacterium, assembly GCA_003576845.1. Taxonomy (GTDB): domain Bacteria; phylum Planctomycetota; class Planctomycetia; order Pirellulales; family PLA5; genus PLA5. The sequence continues at coordinate 2,321 of QEVJ01000251.1, read as the reverse complement.
CCGCCTTGCGGTAGGCCGTGCATACTTAAGGGTCTATGAGCCAACCGCTTGCCACACCGCTTGGAGAGCCCGCGACGAACTCGGCGGCGGCCTCGACCGACCTCAGCGGCCGGCAATTAGGCGATTTTCAGGTACAGCGGCGGCTCGGCGCGGGGGCCATGGCCGAGGTCTATCTCGCCGAGCAGCTTTCGCTCAAGCGCCGCGTGGCCCTCAAAGTCTTGCACCCGGATCGCTCTGCCGACCCGGCGTACGTGCGGCGGTTTCGCGTCGAAGCCCAAGCCGCCGCGGCGCTCGCCCACGGCAACATCGTCCAGATCTACGACATCGGCCTGGCCGACGACATCCATTACATTGCCCAGGAATACGTCGCGGGCCTGAACCTTCGCCAGCTTCTGGCCCGCCACGGTCCGGCCGACGCGCGGCTGGCGGTCGCGATCCTCCGGCAAGCCGCCGCCGCGCTCAACAAAGCCGCCGAGCACGGCATCGTCCACCGCGACATCAAGCCCGAGAACATCATGCTCACGCGCGACGGGCTGGTGAAGGTAGCGGATTTCGGCCTGGCGCGGATTCTGGGCGCGGAAGAGGGCTTGGACCTGACGCGCGTCGGCGTCACGCTCGGCACGCCGCTGTACATGAGTCCCGAGCAGGTCGAAGGGCGGCCGCTCGACCACCGCAGCGACATCTATTCCCTCGGCGTGACGATGTATCACCTCCTCGCCGGACAAACGCCCTTCACCGGCGACACGGCGCTCGGCGTCGCCGTCCAGCATTTGCAAAAGAAGCCGCCGCCCTTGGCCGAAGCGCGGCCCGATTTGCCTGCAGAACTCTGCGCGATTGTCCACCGGATGCTGGCCAAGGATCCGGACGAACGGTACGCGACGGCCGCGGACCTGCTCGCCGATGTGCGGGCGGTGCCGCTCGATGCAAGCGACGCGGCGGCGCTGTTGGACGATACGAACTTCGACCTGGCGCTCGATCGGACGACTTGGGCGGCCACCATGCGATTGGACGCCGTGATGAAGACGCGAGCCATGCCCGCGGCGCGGAGAACTTGGGCCTGGACGCGGTTGGCGGTCGCCGTATTCGCCGTCGGGCTGCTGGGCGGGTGGTTGCTCCGCGAAGGAAACCTCCTCGAATCGACGGCCGGGACGAATTCTGGCGTGGAGAAGAAGGAAACGGCCCAGGCACAGTACGATTACGCATTGCCGCTGTTGTTCGCCGACGCGCAAGCGGTGGGCGGCGAACGCGGCGAACTCGAAGCTCGCCTCCGCGCGGTCGTCGACTTTTTTCCCGAGGACGCCAACAACGCCCTACCGATTCGCCGCGCCAAGCAGCAGTTGGCCCGGCTGTGCCTGAACCAGGACCGCTACGCGGAAGCGCTCGTCTGGTACGACCAGCTTGCCGCTCTCGACGCCGAGCCGGAACTCAAGGCGTTCGGCATCGCGGGCCAATGCGCCGTGAGCTTTTATCAAGGCGAACGGCGACTCTCAGCGGAAAAGCTGATCCAACTCAAATCGCTGTGGCCGTCCCCGGAAATCGACAAGGACCTCAAGCTGCGGGCGATCATCACGGACCACGTCTATCCGCAGTTGCGCGAGCAGCTATCGGAGGCCGAAGCCCGCGAATGGGACGAGTTGATCCGTAACAACGCCTCGCGCCGGAACTAACCCCGCGCCCCTCACTCCACAACAAACTCAAACAACCGCGGCAGGTCGATCTGTCCCGGCGGTTGAAACACGGCCTTCGACACCCGCGGGTGGACCATCGGGAAACGGAAGTGGCCCACCTGCCAGTCGCTCGGCCAGCGGGCCGGCACGCGCGATGTGCGGTATTCGCGTTCGGCCGCGGACGCGGAGAGCGCGTTGCCGAGTTCGTCCCTCAACGGACGGCCCACCAGCCACGCCGATTCCGCATCCGGCCGCCGCGTGGAGTCGTGCGTCGACTTGATCGGACTTGCACAAAAGTAGTCGCAAGTCACCCGGTCGAGCGCGTTCTCGTACTCGTCGCACATTTCGCGAAGCAGCGCCTTGAGATTGTCGCGATCCTCGTCGGCCACGAGATCCGCCTTGTTGGCGACGAACGCGATCTTCGTCGGCGTCCGCCGGGCGAGGCCGAAGAGACGCCGCAACCACCCGCCGGGATGAATCGCCCGGAACAACTCGCCGAGAATCGCATGACAATCGTTGAGCAAGCCCGGCCCTGCGTTGAGGATCATCGGAATGTCGACGAGCACGATCAACCGGTCGACCCGCACCAGTTCGTCGATGAATGGGTGAACCTCCTGGGCCTTGTAGCGGGCAAAGTCCTGCGCAAACTTCGCC
>QEVJ01000083.1 GCA_003576845.1 Planctomycetota bacterium | reverse complement strand
GTTTTCGACCGCTTTACCGTGGCGCCCTTGGCGCGCCCGTTCTTCACGGCGGCGCGGCGCGATGGCGCCGAAGCGGGCCGCGACTTCTTGGCGGCGGCGCGAGCGGCGGGCTTCTTCGCTTTTGCCTGGGCAAGCCGAACCAGCGCCCGCACGAGTTGTTCCTTCCTCATGCTGTGCCAACCGGAGACGCCGCGCTTGCGGGCCATTTCGGCCAAGTCCTTGGCAGTGTGCGAGTTAAGCGATGCGGATGTAACCACGGCTCGTACCTCCACGGGCGTTGTGCTCGCCGCTTCTACGGCCAAGCGCATCGCGATACAACGTGAATCGGCCGTCCCTGACCGGCAGTGATTTCGTCCCGACGCGTACACCGGGACATAGGGCGGGCACCGGGACCAAACCCTGTTGAGTCACCCCGACGAGGGCCGCCTTGGTCCGCGGCGTGCGGGAACCCGAAGCTCCCGGTTACAGTCCGGTCGTATGGGAGCGACGGATCAATCTCAGTTTAATCGAGATGCCAATAACTCGCAACCTGCTTTCCCCCAAAGCGGTGGGTTTTCGTTTGGTGGCGGTACGCAGATCGCACGCTTTCCCTCTGTAGGAGTGAGTCGCGGCGATCGGATGCGCGACATAACACATTTTATATGAATGCCTTACGCGATCTGATCGGACTTTGTGAAAAAAAACACGAAGTTCGCCCCCGTACCCGGTTGACAGTCCGGAATGGGCTTGGATACATTGCCGTCTTTCCGAGAACGTGTGCAAGTTTTTGGGTGTTCGGACGCCGTCCTTTTCCGGCGAGATTCGTCCTCGTCGCGAGTCCGCTAAGTTGTTGTCGCGTTAAAGGTTGTGTCGAACGGATCGGTCCCGCCAAGGCGCGCCCGCTAAGGTGCGAGGCAACGTGGACGACCGCGAGCCAGATCGGCCCCCGATGGCGCTGGCCATCGAGTGGGTCTCGCGAATCACAACGGTGGCACTGGAGATGGTGTTGCCCGGGATTCTCGGGCAATGGCTCGACTCCAAATGGGGCACGGGTTTTCTAGGATTGGCGGGATTTGCGTTTGGCGTGTCCTTTGGGCTGTGGCACTTATTGAGAATGACTAAGACATCGCCAGGGCAGTTCCGAGTAACCAGACGCGGTAAGAGCGCCGGTGACGGCGGCACCGATTCGTCCGACGCAAACGAACCGCCGCGACAATAACCGACCAGTTCGCGGACTTGTTCTCGACTCCAACCAGAACCGCACGGCGAACGTGCGATTGCCCGTGGCATTCCAAACGGCCCATTCTGCCGCCACCGTTCGCGAACCCTTGAGCCTGCGGGCAGGTTGGGTGTGGTTCACGCTGGCCGTCGCTGCGCTGATTTCGCTACTCGGGCTTTACGCTTCGCGGCAGCATGGTGCGACGGGCTGGATTGCCGCGTTGAGCGCTGGTGTGTTGTGTTGGGTTGCCGGAATGTGTGCGTTGGCGATAGTCTCACGAAGTCGCGGACCGAACGCGGTTTCGGCCTTGTTGCTGGCGATGTTGATACGTCTGGGTGGCCCGATGACGGTTGGCTTGATGGTCGATTCCAGCGGCGGGCCGTTGGCGCAGTCAGGTTTCTTCGGGCTGGTCGTCGCGAGCTACCTTGTGACCTTGGTCGTCGAGACGTTGTTGATGGTGCGGATGATTCCCGTGAAGAGCGCGGCGAAGGCGGCGTCTGGCGAGTCGTCGGCAATGAGTTTGCGAAGTTAGGAAATCCTGTTTTGCCAGGCGGGCGACGATCCGCTGACGCACGAGACGAGAGTACGGGTAATGGCTTCGCCGATTCTTCACATCAAGGACAGCTACTACTTCGAGGTGCCCGCCTTCATGTGGCGGCACAACTATACCTCGCGCGACGAGGTTCCGGAGTTTCTTCGCGAAGCGCATCCGCACGCGACGCCAGAAGAATTCAACAAGGCGCTTGATGGGAAAATACTGATCCCGCAGTTGCCGGGCGTGAAGCTCAAGAATCTCTATCAGTCCGACGACTGGCGGGCGGTTTCGAAGTTCATGGTCCTCGAACTCGTTGCCGCGGCGATTCTTGCGTTTGTTTTCATTCGACTCGCGGGCATGATACGCACCGGCGAACGCCCCAAGGGAAAGTTTTGGAATCTCTTTGAGTCGATGCTGCTTTTTATCCGTGATGAAGTGGCGCGACCGGCAATTGGCAAGCACGACGCCGACAAGTTTCTGCCGCTATTGTGGACACTGTTCTTTTTCGTGCTCGCCTGTAATCTGCTTGGCCTAGTTCCGTGGGCCGGTTCGCCTACGGCGGCCTTTGGTGTGACATTTGCGCTGGCAGTTGTGACTTTGATGACCGGGATGGCTTGTGGCGTCATCAAGTTTGGTCCTGTCGGCTATGTGATGAATCAGATTCCGCACATGGACCTGCCCTTCATTTTGGCGATCCTGCTCAAGCCAATGATTTGGGCGATCGAGGTGCTTGGTTTGTTCATCAAGCACGCGGTCTTGGCAGTGCGTCTTTTGGCGAACATGGTTGCTGGGCACATCGTGCTTCTTAGCATAATGGGAATGGCCTTTAGTATCGAAGGCGCGCTGAGTCCCTATTGGGGGATTACTGCACCGATCAGCGTGTTCGGGTCGACCATGATCAGTTTGCTGGAGTTGTTCGTGGCCTTTTTGCAGGCCTACGTGTTTGTGTTCTTGTCGTCGTTGTTCATTGGCGCCGCGATCCATCACCATTAGTGCGGTAGCAGATCCGTCGCCGTACCTGCAAGCGTTTACAGGAGATTGAGACGTGAATCAATTCGTGAAGTTGGCAATTCTGGTGGTGGCAGTATTGGCCATCGCAACTCCGGCCTTTGCGGCCGACGGCGGGACGTCGATTAGCTTTTCCGGCGCAATCGGTTGCGGCATCATTGCTATCGGTTCGGGCTTGGGAATCGGCAAGTTGGCGTCCAGCGCTTTGGAAAGCATGGCGCGTCAGCCGGAGGTGGCTGGCAATATCCAAACGGCGATGATCATCGCGGCCGCACTTATCGAAGGCTTCACGTTCTATGCGCTGTTTATTTGCTCGCAGCAGAATCCATGGAGCCAAGCGGTCATCGATGCGATGAAGCCGTAGCTCGAACGAACTTTCGGTCGGTTATTCCACGACGAAATTGGGTTTCGACAACGGCTTGGATTGTTCTGTATGGCAGGAGATATGATCGTGGCGCCGAAATGGATTAAATGGTTGTTGGTATTGCTTACCCTGTCGTGTGCCACTGCGCCCGCGGCTGGGATGGCGGCCGCTACCGGTGGGCACGGGCACGACGAGCATATCGGTCATGCCAACGCGGACGCGAAGCTCGAAGACCCGTCCGAATTCAAATCCAGTTTGGCGATTTGGAGCCTAGTCGTATTCCTGATCCTGATGGCGATCCTGTGGAAGTTCGCCTGGGGCCCCATCGTCGCCGGCCTGGAGAAGCGGGAGTCTCGGATTGCCGAGAACATTGCTTCTGCGGAGCGGGTGGCGGCGGATGCTCAGCGGATGATGGCCGAGTATGAGGCCAAGCTGGCCGGGGCGGCGGATCAGGTTCGGGCGATGCTCGACGAAGCTCGGCGCGATGCCGAGCATACGAAGGACCAGATCGTCGCCGAGGCCAAGAGCGCCGCCCAATTGGAGCACGACCGGCAGATGCGCGAACTGCGAACGGCGACGGATCAGGCCCTCAAGGCCTTGTCCGAGACGTTCGCCGATCAGGCGGTGGCGCTGGCCGGCCGGATCATCAATGAGAAGTTGAGCGCGAAGGATCACGACCGCCTCGTCAAAGACGCGGTCGCGAGATTCGCCCAAAGCCCGAGCGTCAATTGACGCGGCGGCGCGATTGACCGCGGGTGTGGGACGGACTTCAAGTCCGTCCTACGTTGGAGTCGGTCGGTGTTTTGCAGGTGAGTTTGCTAGGAGAGTGTGGTGGCACAGCCCACCCTACGCCGTTTTTCGAGTCGTCACGCGCATGGCCGACACCGAAGCAAGACCCGATGCCGCGACCGTCGACGTCGGCGGCCAGCAAGTGGCCGCGATGTACGCGCGGGCGTTGCTCGGCGCGACCGAAAAGGCCGGCAAGACCGAGGCCGTGCTCGACGAACTCGGCGCGATCGTCAAAGAGACGCTCGACGTCCATCCCAAGTTCGAGGCGATCCTGGGCTCGGGCTTCATCGAGCACGACGAGAAGGTGAAGATTCTCGATCGCGTGTTTCGCGGCCGGGTGTCGCCGCTGCTCTTGAACTTCCTGAAGGTCGTGTCGAGTCACGGCCGGCTGGACCTGGTGCGGGCGATTTACCATGCCGCCGTCGCTGACTTGGACGAGCTTCGCGGCCGCGTCATGGTCGAGGTCCGCTCTGCCGCCCCGCTCGACGACGCAACGGCGAAGCACATCGCCACGCAAATGAAACAGAAGACCGGAAGCGATCCGCGACTGGTCGTCAAGCAAGATCCCAGCCTGATCGGGGGCGTCGTCCTCCGCGTCGGCGATACCGTATACGACGGCTCGGTCGCCACTCAGCTCAAGCGGGTGCGATCGGCCATGATCAACAGGAGCGTCCATGAGATTCAAAGCCGACGAGATCGCTTCCGTCATCCAGACGGAAATTGAGACTTACGAATCGCAGATCGACGTCCGCGAAGTCGGCCGCGTGCTCGAGGTCGGCGACGGCATCGCGCGCGTCTACGGCCTGTCCGGCGTCATGGCCGGCGAAATGGTCGAGTTTCCCGGCGGCGTTGCGGGCACGGCCTTCAATCTCGAAGAGAACTCGGTCGGCATCATCATCCTCGGCGACTATCTGAAGATCAACGAGGGCGACGAAGTCCGCAGCACGGGCCAGTTGCTCAGCGTGCCCGTGGGCGACGCGGTCATCGGCCGCGTCGTCGACGGGCTCGGAAACCCGATCGACGGCAAGGGCCCGATCGTCACCAGCGAACGCCGACCCGTCGAAACGATCGCGCCGGGCGTGTCCGAGCGGCAGCCGGTTCGCGAGCCGCTGCAAACGGGCATCAAAGCCATCGACGCAATGACGCCGATCGGCCGCGGCCAGCGCGAGCTCATCATCGGCGACCGCAAGACGGGCAAGACCGCCATCGCCCTCGACGCGATCATCAATCAAAAGAACACCGGCGTGAAGTGTTTTTACGTCGCGGTCGGCCAGCAGGACGCGAAGATCGCCGGCGTCATCGAGGCCCTGCGGAAGCACGGCGCGATGGACTACACGACGGTCATCGTGGCCGGGGCGAGCGCTCCTGCGCCGGTGCAATACGTCGCGCCGTATGCGGGCACGGCGATGGCGGAGTATTTTCTGTGGAAGGGCGAGCACGCGCTGGTCGTGTACGACGACTTGTCGAAACAGGCCCAGGCGTATCGCCAGTTGTCGCTCTTGATGCGGCGACCGCCGGGCCGCGAAGCGTATCCCGGCGACGTGTTCTACTGCCACAGCCGGTTGCTCGAACGGGCGTGCAAACTCAGCGACAAGCTCGGCGGCGGCTCGATTACCTCGCTGCCGATCATCGAAACGCTCGAAGGCGAAGTATCGGCGTACATTCCGACGAACGTGATTTCGATTACCGACGGGCAGATTTATCTCCAGCCCGACTTGTTCTTCGCCGGCCAGCGCCCGGCCATGAATGTCGGCATTTCGGTGAGCCGGGTCGGCGGCGCCGCACAGATCAAAGCCATGAAGAAGGTGGCTGGCGGTTTGCGGCTCGACCTGGCGGCGTTTCGCGAGCTCGAAGCGTTCGCCCAACTGGGCACGGACCTCGACGCGGCGACGCAGGCCAAGCTCGATCGCGGCTATCGGATGCAGGAACTGCTCAAGCAGGGCCAATACGCTCCGATGGACGTGATCGACGAAGTGCTCAGCATTTACGCCGGCACCCGCGGACACCTGGACAAGCTGGCGCGGACCGACGTGGCGGCGTGGGAAAAAGGTTTCCTCACGTTCATGCGGGACCAGAAGCCGGAGATTCGCAAGAAGATCGTCGACACGCAAGATGTCGAACTCGACAAGACCACCAACCGCAACCCAGAACTCGAAGCCGCGATCGCCGAATACCAGGCGCAATTCGCGGCGCTGAAAGCGAAAGGCTAGGTATCAGGATTCGGGATTCGGCATTCGGGAAATGCACTCTCCACGCCGTCACGCCCGAATCGTAGTCCCCCGAATCCTGATTCCCGAATCCCGACCCCCGATTCATGGCTAATCCCCGCGCACTCGACAAACGCCGCCGTTCGGTCCGCAACATTCGCAAGATTACGCGGACGATGGAATTGATCGCCACCGCGCGATTCAAGAAGGCGATGGACCGCGCGCACGCCGCCACGGCGTATACCGAGCGGATGACGCAGCTCGTGCGCGACCTGGCCCAAAGCGGCGCGGAAGTGAAACACCCGCTGCTCGCCGGACGCACGGAAACCAAGAACGCGACGCTGCTCGTGCTGACGGCCAATCGCGGTTTGTGCGGCGGATACAACGGGAACGTGATTCGCGCCGCCTACGAGCGCTGGACGCAGCTTAAGGCCGAAGTGCCGAAGACGACGCTCGAAGTTTCCGGCAAGCGCGGGATCACTGGCTTCAGCTATCGCGGCCAGAAGCCCGACGAACGATTTACGCATTTCGACGACAAGCCGTCGTTCGAGGAAGTCGAAGTCATTGCCGCGCGGTATCTCGACGCCTACGCGGCCGGCACGCTCGACCGGCTCGACGTGGCGTACATGAAATTCATCAACGTCGCGCGGCAAACGCCGGTCGTCGAAACGCTTTTGCCGCTCGGGTCGTTGAGCGTGGAAGCGGGCCCGGCGAAGAAGGGCCAGGCGGCGGAAGCGCAAGGTCAACAAACCGGCAAGAAAGGCGAAGTGCAGTACGAGTTCCTCCCATCGGCCGAGAGCATCCTGCAAGAAGTCGTCCCGGCGAGCTTCAAGGTCAAGCTCTTTAAGTGCTTCTTGGACGCGGCGGTCAGCGAGCAAGTCGCCCGCATGGTCGCCATGAAAGGCGCGACGGAGAACGCCGGCGAGCTCATCAAGCAACTTTCGATGACGTACAACCGGGCTCGTCAGGGCCGGATCACCGGCGAACTCCTCGAAGTCATGGGCGGTGTCGAGGCGCTCAATAAGTAAGAGGTTGGAGATTCGAGGTTAGAGGTTAGATCATTGGCAACTTTCGATATCGGGGTTGGGTGCCACTGCTGGCTTGTCCAGCAGTGAGAATTGCCGGTTGAGGCTCTCGCACGAATCGCACTGCTGGACAAGCCAGCAGTGGCACCCAATTCAGAACCATAACGCGAAATCACGAGTTTTCGATGGCTACGGCTACCGCTACGAAGAACATGGGACAAGTCACGCAGGTTATCGGCTCGACGTTCGACGCCGAGTTTCCAGAGGACGCGCTGCCCGCGATTTACAACGCCGTGAAGATCGTGTCCGATCACAAGGGCGTGAAGCTGAATCTGACCGGCGAGGTGCAGCAGCACTTGGGCGGCGGGCGCGTCCGCTGCGTCGCCTTGGGAAGCACCGACGGCATGATGCGTGGGCAAGACGTGATCGACACGGGCAAGCCGGTGACCGTGCCGGTCGGCAAAGCGACGCTCGGCCGCGTGTTCAACCTGCTCGGCGATCCCGTCGACGGGCGCGGGCCGGTCGTCGCCGACGATTACTGGCCGATCCATCGCCAGTCGCCCCCCGTCACCGAGCTTTCGACGAGCACGGAACTGTTCGAAACGGGCATCAAGGTCATCGACTTGCTCACGCCGTTCGTCCGCGGCGGTAAGGCCGGGTTGTTCGGCGGGGCCGGTCTGGGCAAGACGGTCATCCTCACCGAACTCATCGCTCGTATCGCGAGTGCCCACGGCGGTTACTCGGTGTTTGCCGGCGTCGGCGAGCGGACCCGCGAAGGGACGGACCTCTGGCTCGAAATGCAAGAGGCCAAAATCGGCGACACGGGCCGGAGCGTCATCGAGCAAACGTGCATGGTGTTCGGCCAGATGAACGAACCGCCGGGAAGCCGCCTCCGCGTGGCCCTCTCCGCGCTGACGATGGCCGAGTATTTCCGCGACACGACCGGGGCCGACACGCTGCTGTTCGTCGACAACATCTTCCGCTTCTCGCAAGCGGGAAGCGAGGTGTCCGCGCTCTTGGGCCGGATGCCGAGCGCCGTCGGTTATCAACCCACGCTCGCCACGGAAATGGGCGCGCTGCAAGAACGGATATGCTCGACGAATCGCGGGGCGATCACGTCGGTGCAGGCCGTGTACGTGCCGGCCGACGATCCGACCGACCCCGCTCCGGCGACGGCGTTCGGTCAGCTCGACGCGTTCATTTATCTCGAACGCGCGATTTCCGAAAAAGGTATTTACCCGGCGGTCGATCCGCTGGCGTCGTCGAGCCGCGTGCTCGATCCGCAATACGTCGGCGAGCGGCACTATAACGTCGCCCGCCGCGTGCAGCGGACGTTGCAGCGATACCGCGAGCTGCAGGACATCATCGCCATTCTCGGCGTCGAGGAATTGAGCGAAGAGGACAAGCTCGTCGTGCATCGCGCCCGCCGGATCGAGCGGTTCCTGTCGCAGCCGTTCCTCGTGGCCGAAGTGTTCACCGGCAAGCCCGGCGAAATCACGAAGCTCTCCGACACGATCCGCAGCTTCGAGGAAATCTGCGACGGCAAGTGGGACCACCTGTCCGAGCAGGCGTTCATGTACGTCGGTCCGATCGAACAAGCCGAAGAGCAGCAGAAGAAGCTGGCCGCACGAGGCTAGAAGCAGGGCTCGGGATTCGGGATTCAGGATTCGGGGAAAGAGTCTCCGCAATGCTGTGTTGGCCGAATCCCGAACGCCGAATCTCATCTGACCCCTGAAACCTGACCCCCAACCCCTGATCCATGGCTGACCACGCCGCACCAACGACTTCCGGCACGCTCACCTGCGTCGTCGTAACGCCCGAGCAAACGGTGCTTTCGGAATCGACCGATTTCGTCGCCCTGCCGCTGTTCGATGGCGAGTTGGGCGTCGCGCCGAAGCATAGCCCGATGATCGGTCGGCTCGGATACGGTGAGCTGCGACTTGGCCGAGGATCGCACGCCAAGCGATACTACATCGACGGCGGGTTCGTCCAGGTGCTCAACGACGTGGTGACCGTTCTCACCGGCCGGGCGATCGAAGTCTCGCATCTCGACGCCGCCGTCGCCCGCGAGCAGCTTCGCACGGCCCAAGGCCGCAAGGCGAACACGGACGAGTTGCTCGCTATTCGCGATCGGATCATCACACAAAGCCGGGCGCAGATTCGTCTTGCCGAACGCGGAACGGCGACGGCGCGGCACTAAGCGATGGACGCGTTCGCGGCATGTCACTCGACGGGGTCATTGTGCGAACGGGTGCATCGCGACAAGAAACCCGATGCCAGTCAAAATCAAAACGAGCAGTAGGCCGGCATTCGTGTAAAACTTGACCCTCGACTTTGTGCGCGACAGAACGCCGTGGTTAGTGATGAACTTGCCGCTGCGACAGCCGTCAATCAGCGCCCATATCAGAAATGCAACCCCACCCAAACCCAGCACCCATTGCGAGGGCCAATTCGCCCAAACCGCTTGCGGCAAGAACGCTGCGGCGAATGTGGCAATAAGCATTCCGCAACCGACGAAAACAGGATGCATTGTCGCCAATGAAGAAGAAGTAGTCGGCCGCAGAAACACTCGCGGCACTCGCTCTATTTTACTCAGCCCGCTTCGCCCGTGCCGGATTCTCGTACCAGATCACGCCCAGGTTGTCGCGCTCTTCGCATGTGATCGCATCGAGATCGCCGTCGCCATCGAGATCGATCAAGTCGACCAGGTCGAACTTCTCGCCGCCCGTGCCGCTGATGTCGCGCTGATGCCACGCATCGCCGTCGGCGCGGAACCAACTCACGCCGGACTTGCCGCCGGTCGCTCCTTCGCAGGTGAACACGAGGTCCAGGCAACCGTCGAGGTCGATGTCGGCGGCGCGGATCGCCTTCGCCCGGCCGAGATTGCCCGATAGCTCGAACCGCCGCGCCTTCCACTTGCCGCGCGGGTCGGCTAGCTGCTCGAAGACGAATACGTTGCGCGGTTTCGACGTGGCGACGACATCCCGCCGCCCGTCGCCGTTCATGTCGGCCAGATCGAGAAACATCACTTCTTCGCCCGCCGCGCCGATTGCGTGCTCCTGCCATTCGCCATCGCTCTCGACGCTCTCGCGGCCGGGATTCTCGAGCCACACCACGCCGCGGCGCTCGCCTTTGCGATCGGAAACGAGCACGTCGACATCCCCGTCGCGGTCGAAGTCTTCGGCAACGAGCGACATGATCCAGCCCGCGGTGCGAATCGGCCGCAGCTTCCAAGCCGCGAGGTCGCGCGGGTTCTTTGGCGCTTGCAACCAACTCACGCTTCCCGATCGGCCGTTCTTGCCTCCGCGATTCTTCGATCCGACGAAAAGATCGCCGCCGCGGCGGCCGTCGATTTGAGCGGGCACGGCGAACATCCAGGCCTCGCGGTTCTTTGCGGCGGGAATCGCCTCGGTTTGCCACGCCGCCGCGTCGAGCAACCGCGCTCGGTCCCGCGGCGCCCAGTGTACGAACAGCGAATTCGTCTGCCCTTCGCAACTCGTCACCACGTCCATCGCCCCGTCGCCGTCGAGATCGACCAGCACCGCGTCCTCCGGCGACGCCACCTTGCCCACCACGATGCCGGGCCACGCCTGGTGAACTTTCTCGCGTGGCGGATGCAGCCGCAAACGAATCTCGCCCGATTCCTCCCAACCGGTGACGACGTCGAGCAGGCCGTCGCCGTTCACATCGGCCCATCGCGTGCCATCGGCGCCGCGGCCCGCGTTGTCGATGACGTGCCGCGACCATGGCCGGTCGGCAGCTTGCGCGAACGATTCCGCGGTAAATGCCGCCGTCACGACGATTGCCAACACAGGATGCAAAAGATCTGCTTCAAAAGAACGAGCAAGGATTCGCATCCGACGGCTCGCGGGTTCGATGAAGTCCGGACGCCGCACGGGCACTTGTGGCAGAATCCGGCTGCGGCAATTCTACTCGACAACTCCTGCGAATCCCAACACGTCCAAGGATTGCAATTCATCGACGGGCAGGCAAAGATTGAAAGTCCCATCCGAAGATGCGAAGGGCGGAACGTGTATGGCGAGAAAACCTTTACGCGAGGTCTAATGATGAGTCTCACGAGTCAGCTTGCGGCTTTCGCTTGGGCGATCGGCTTTGCCGTTATCCTCCTGGGAATTGACACGAATCCGGCGAGCGCTGCAGACCATCGTATGGATACGGCATACATGACGCCGGACTTCCAAGCGGCGATCGTCGTCCATCCGGCTCGGATCTTTGCGAATCCGACAGTCGCCCCAGCAAAGATCGACGCGTTCATGGCCAGAACTGTTTGGGACGGGCGCTTCGATCCGGCGACGGTCGAGCGGCTGGCGTTTCTCTACGGCGCAACGATTCCCGCGGATTTGGAGCGAATGCAAGGACGCTTCAACCTTGGCCTTGTCATGAGAACGAATAAACCGTTCGATTCCAAAGCGTTCACCGAGCCGGCGAGCCGCCGTAAGGCCGAAGCGACAGCGGTCGCCGGCAAGACGATCTATGTCTTTTCTACGGGCGAATATAAAGCGGTAGCGTTCCCCGACGACCGCACGGCTCTGTGGGCTTCGACCCCCGAGTTGCTCGTCGCGATGTGGAACGCACGCGATGTAAAGTCGCCGCTTATCGACGAGCTTACGAAGTTGGAACCGAATCACGATCTCGTGGCTGTCGGAATGCTCGAACCACTTCGCGCCGGCTTCACGGCAATCGTGAAGGTACGGCCCGTCCCCGAACCCTTTCAGGCCGTGAACGACCTTCCGTCCCAAATCCGATCGGCGAGCGCTTGGGTCGACCTTTCCGGAGGGCAACTCGCGGAGATCCAGCTCACCGCGTACGACGATGACAGTGCAAAAGCCCTCAGGACAACGGCCGAAGAGTATCTGACGCTTGCCAAGGGCTTGTGGGTGGTCACTGGAAGGCGCGTCTTGGAAAGTCTGTCGCGCGACGGCGCAAAGGAACTCGCAGACTCACTTGCAATTACGCTGCGGGAATTCCTCGATTCGCCCATGGTGACTCGCGATGCCAACGTCGTGAAGGCAACATGGCGCCGACCAGCCGCGCTCGACAAATTGTTCGCGGCAATGCCCGTGGCGCTGCGGCAAATCGATTCCGTCGTACAAATGAACCGGCGCGCCAACGATTTGTCGACGATCGGCAAGTCGATTGCGGTTTGGCAGGCGACGACGAATGGCATGTTGCCGCTTCCCGCGATTGGCAGCGAGGACGGTAAACCGCTCTTGAGCTGGCGAGTAGCGATGCTTCCGTATCTCGACGAAAAGGCGTTGTACGATAAGTTTCGCTTGGACGAGCCATGGGACAGCGAACACAACATGGCCTTGATTGCCGAAATGCCGCGAGTATTCGAGCCTCTAGGCGAAACGAAATTAGGCAAGACGCGCTTTCTCGCGGTCGTCGGCAAGGAAACGGCGTTCCCGCCCGATGCCAAACGCGGCATCGCGAGAATCCCTGACGGCGACACGAATACAATTCTGCTCGTCGAAGTCGGAGCAGATAATGCGGTTACGTGGACGAAGCCCGACGATTACGCGTTCGATCCCGACGCACCGAAAGCCGGCCTGGGCAAGGCTTCCGAGCGTGGATACCTGGTGCTATTTGGCGATAAGCGCGTCATCCCGATTCGGGGCGACATCGACGCGAACGTGCTCGCCGCATTGTTCACGCGCGATGGCGGCGAGTCCGTACGGCCCGAGGACTACGAGTGGGTTCCGAACGCTCAGCAAGAATAATCGGTGTTCGCAATGAAGGAACTCTGTGGCGGTTAGCGCCGCCCCCGGAATCCCGAATCCCCATCCCCGAATCCCGTTTCAATTACATCTTCTCCACCGTCTCGATTCCCAGCAAGCCAAGCCCCAGCTTGAGCGTCCGCGCGGTGAGGTCGCACAACAGCAACCGGCTCGTGCGGGTCGATTCCGGCTCGGCTTTGAGCACGTCGCACTCTTGATAAAACGTCGAGTACCGCGTGGCCACGTCGAACAGATACGTCGTCAAGTGGTGCGGGTAATAGCCCGCGAGCATCGAGTCGAGCGCTTCTTCGAGCGACAAGAGTCCGATCGCCAGCGCCCGTTCGCTCGGGTGCGTGAAAACGATCTCTGCCGCCGCTTCCCGCCGCAGCGCGTCGATGTCGACGTCGCCCTTGCGAAAGATGCTTCGCACGCGGGCGTAGGCGTATTGCATATACGTCGCCGTGTTGCCCTTGGTGGCGAGCATCTTGTCGTAGCTGAACACGTAATCGCTCGTGCGGTTGTGCGCGAGATCGGCGTACTTGATCGCCGCGATTCCGACGATCCGCGCGACGTTGGCTCGCTCTTCGGCGGAAAGCTCCGGTTGCGGTTTCGCGTCGTCGTTTTCGCTGACGATGGCCAGCGCCCGGCGTTCGGCTTCGTCGAGAAGCCCGCCGAGTCCGACGGTGTCTCCGCTCCGCGTCTTGAAAGGCTTGCCGTCGTCGCCGAGCACCGTGCCGAAGCTGACGTGGGCAAGTTCCGCGTCGGTGAGGTCGGCCAACCGCGTGGCCGCGAACAGTTGGGCGAAGTGGCCGCTCTGGCGATGGTCGACGACGTACAAAATCGCGTCGGGCCGCCACGTTTTCTCGCGATAGTCGATCGTGGCCAGATCGGTGGTCGAGTACAAAAACGCCCCGTCGCGCTTCTGAACGATCATCGGGAAGTCGAAGCCGTCCAGGAACACGCACTTGGCCCCGTCGCTCTCGCGGACGAGGTTCTTGCGGGCGAGCAGTTCCACGATTCCGGCAAGTCGATCGTGGTAGAAGCTCTCGCCGAGCGTGTAGTCGATCTTCACGCCCAGGCGGCGGTAAATGGTTTCGATGTCGCTCATGCACGGCGGCAGGAATTCTCGCCACAAGGCAAGATTCTCCGGATCGCCGGCATGGAGCTTCGCCGTTTCGGACAGCACGGCGTCGTTGATCGCGGCGTGATCGACGGCGAGGACCGAGAGACGTGCGTTGTTGTGGACCGCGTCGAGTTTCGATTGAAGCGTCGCCATTACTGCGGCGATATCGTCGAGCTCCGCTCCCAATCTCTTAAGTTCGGCCGAGGTTTTTTTCGCAGCGATCTTGTCGTTCTCCGATTCGGTCTGAATCGTCAAGAGGCGCGTCTTAATCTCTACCAAACGGTCCGTAGCCTTTGGTAATGCGGTTGCGGCGTCCCAGTAGTCGATGAGCTGCCTGGTGAGCCGATAGAGCCGCGCGAGTTCTTCGACGGCGTTCGCCTTGTACGCCGCCTCGTCTCGAAAATGCTTCCAGCCGTAGATGATCATCCCGAACTGCGTGCCCCAGTCGCCGACGTGGTTGTCGCCGATCGCGTTGTGGCCGAGAAACTTGAGCGTTCGCCACAGGGCGTCGCCGATGACGGTCGAGCGGATGTGCCCCACGTGCATCGGCTTGGCGACGTTCGGGCCGGAATAGTCGACGACGTACGTCTTCGCGGGCGATGCGATGCCGACGCCCAGCCGCTCCTCGTCGCGTGCGGCCCGATTCACCTCCGCGGCAAGCCATTCGTCGCGGAGCCGCAAATTGATGAAGCCCGGGCCGGCGATCTCCGGCGGCTCGCACATAGCCACGATTTCCGGCCGCGCGACGACCGCAGCGACGAGTTCGGCCGCAATCTCCCGCGGCGGCTTTCCGAGCCGCTTGCCGAGCGGCATGGCGCAGTTCGCCTGATAATCGCCGAATTTCGGATCCGTGCTCGGCCGGATCGTGCCGACGAGTTCATCGACCACCGCGGGATCGTCGATACGCGCCGCAAGGATGTCCCGAATGGCTCGGCGAAGTGAAGCCAGCAGATTCATGTCGTTTAGCCCCCGGTGAATACACCGGGGGCAATCGGTGTAACACTCAAGTAAAAGGAGAATCCAACCCCGTCGCGACGAATCGCGCTCGCGGCGACACCAGTGTACCGGGCGATTGGCTCGCATTGCAGGGCAAAACACACCCGCGGACCCGCGTGCCGCCGCGTTGGATTCCCCGATTGCCCCGCCGCAAACGACCGGCTACGCTCATTATTGACTGGCGCCGCCTACCAACCCGTTCGCTCACCCGCAAGCAAGGAGATTGCCATGTTGAGCATTCTGGGCCGTTCGACCCGCTTGTGCGACGGAATCACCCGCCGCGAGGTGTTGCGTGTCGGGGCACTGGCATTCGGCGGTCTGACGCTCGCCGACGTCCTCCGCGCCCGGGCCGGCGCTTCGGCGAAGGCCGCGAGCAGCGCCAAGTCGGTCATCATGGTCTGGCTTCGCGGCGGGCCGTCGCACATCGACAGCTACGACATGAAGCCCGACGCCCCGGCCGAAATCCGCGGCGAGTTTTCGACCATCGCGACGAACGTGCCTGGAATTCGGCTCTGCGAGCACATGCCGCGGCAAGCGAAGCTGATGGACAAGCTCGCGATCGTTCGCGGCATCAAGTCGAACGACCTCGGCGACCACACGCCGCACTACATCCTCACCGGCTCCGGCGACCGCGGCAAACGCCCCGCGTTCGGCTCTGTGGTGAGCCACTTGCGATCCGCGCCGCACGGGATGCCGCCCTACGTCAGCCTGATGTACGAACCGCCGGGCCTGTACGAATACGAAGCCCCGCTCTACACGGGCCGCGCAAACCTGCCGTTCGTGCCGCGCGACGAAGGAATCGAAAACCTTAGCCTCGCCCGCGAGGTTTCGCTCGACCGCATGAAAGACCGGCGGCAATTGCTCGACCATTTCGACGCCCTCCGCCGCGAAGTCGACCAGACCGAGCAAACGGTCGGCGATCCGTTCCGAGAGCGGGCGCTCGAAATGATCGTCTCGCCCAAGGTTCGCGATGCGTTCGATCTCGACAAGGAACCGCCCGGCACGCGGGAGCGCTACGGCAAGTATTGCGAGAACCTGCTCATGGCGCGGCGTCTGGCGGAGGCCGGCGTGTCGGTCATTACGCTCAAGCTCGGCGACTGGGACACGCACGAAAAGAACTTCCGCGACATGCGCGACCAACTGCCACAGCTCGACCAGGGCGTCGAGGCGCTGGTGACCGACTTGTACGATCGCGGACTGGAGAAAGATGTGGCTGTGGTGATTTGGGGCGAGTTCGGCCGCGCGCCGCAAATCTCGCGCGGCGACGGACGCGATCATTGGCCCGATGCCGGCGCCGCGCTGCTTTGCGGCGGCGGCATCAAGACGGGCCAGGCGATCGGCGAAACCGACGCCCACGGCGGCCGCCACAAGGGCACGCCCTACACGCCCGGCAACATCATGGCAAACCTGTATCAGCACCTTGGTCTCGACCCGGCAACCACGCTCACCGACCACAGCGGCCGGCCCGTCGCGCTGCTCGACGAACGCGAGCGGGTTCGCGAACTGTAACACCGATTGATGCTCAGCGTCGACGAAGCACTCAAGATCGTTCTCGCACACGCCACGCCGCTTCCACCGGTGCGCGTCGCGCTCGGCGATGCACTCGGCTGCGTCCTCGCCGAAGAAGTCGCGAGCGACGTCGATTCGCCGCCGCACGATAAGGCGATGGTTGATGGCTACGCCGTCGTCGCCGCGGACCTGGCGTCGGGCAGGGCAACGCTGCGGCTCCTCGAAGTAATCACCGCTGGCGAAGTCCCGCGGCTCATCGTCGAACCGGGCACGACCACCCGCATTATGACCGGAGCGCCGATTCCCGCCGGCGCGGACGCGGTCGTGATGGTCGAGCGCTCATCCATCGCGCCCGATGGCCGCATCGCGCTCGACGAAGCCCGCACGGTCGCCGGCCAGAACATCTTCCGCCGCGGCCGCTCGCTCGTTCGCGGTCAGGTCGTCCTGCGGCCCGGCGCGCGACTGCGGTCGATCGAAGTCGGTGCCCTCGCGGAAGTCGGTCGCGGCGAAGTGCAAGTCGTCCGCCGCCCGTCCGTCGCCGTTCTCGCCACCGGCAACGAACTCGTTGCTCCTTCGGCGATGCCCGACCCCGGCCAAATCCGCAACAGCAACGGCCCGATGCTCGTCGCAGCGGTGCGCGAAGCCGGCGCGACTCCCGTCGATCTCGGCATCGCCCGCGACGACGTCGACGATCTTGCGCGGCTCATCGAAGCGGGCCTCGCGCACGACGTGCTGCTACTTTCCGGCGGCGTCTCGGCCGGCGTGCTCGATCTCGTGCCGGCGGTTCTCAAGTCGCTCGCCGTCGACGAGGTCTTCCACAAAGTGAACCTCAAGCCCGGCAAACCGCTTTGGTTCGGCCACAAAGTAGCCGGCACTCTCCCAACGCTCGTCTTTGGCCTCCCCGGCAACCCCGTCGGCAGCCTCGTCTGCTTCGAGCTTTTCGTCCGCCCGGTAATCGCGAAACTCTCGGGCCGCTGCGACATTGCGGCACTACGTGTTTCCGCCACATTGACGAAACCGGTCGCCCAGCGCGGCGACCGTCCGACCTATTTCCCGGCAGCCTATTGTGAAACAAACGCCTATCGCCGGGTCGAACCGCTCCCCTGGCAAGGCTCCGCCGATCTGGCCACACTCGTTCAAGCGAACTCGCTCCTCGTCTTGCCACCAGGCGACAAAACCTACGCCGAAGGCGAGCCCGTCGAGGTCCACCTTCTCGGCAACTGACGCCAACGCCGCGCTGTGGCACGGTCTCCCGACTGTGCCACCGACGCACGCGGGTCCGCACGCCTCGAATCCTGAATCCCAAATCCCGCCCCTACAACTCCCACCCCTTCCGATACTCCTTGCTCACGAACTGCTTCGCCTCCAGCGCATTCTTCGCCTCCAGCTTTTCCGCGTCCCATTCGATTTTCTTCCCGGTGCGGAACGCGACGTTCCCCAGCAGCACCGCTTCGGTCAGCCGCCCCGAATACGTGAAGTTGCACGTCGTCGGCGTCCCTTCCTTGCATGCCTTGATCCATTCGTTGTGGTGCCCGATCGAGTTCGGAATCGGGTTTTTGATCTTCGGCAGCGGGCCGGTGTCCTTGTCGAGCATCACGCGGAACGATCCGTAGTCGGCGTACATCTTCCCCTTCTCGCCGACGAAGATGTTCCCGCCGCCGCCCGTGCCGATTCCCAAAATCTCCCGCGGAATCTTGTCCCCGTCGTACCACGTCAGCTTCACCGCCGGCCGATCCTTCTCCGCCGGATACTCGTAACGCACGACGAGTCCCAACGGGCATGTCTCCGGATGCACCTTCGGCCCTTCCGCCTCGACCGTCGTCGGATGCGTCAGCCCGAGCGCCCAAAACGGCAGGTCCATGTGGTGACACGCCATGTCGGCCAGATTCCCGCCGCCGAAGTCCCACCACTTCCGCCAGTTTGCCGGCTGATACGTCGGGTGATAAGGCCGCTCCGGCGCCGGGCCAAGCCACAGGTCCCAGTGCAGCCATTCCGGCACGGTCGGCGTTTCCTTCGGCCGATCGCCGCCGCCCCAGCTTCGCCCCGCCCACGTGTGAACTTCCGTGATCTTGCCGAGCACGCCCTCCTGAATCAGCTCGACCACGCGGCGATAATTGTTCTCCGCGTGAATCTGCGTTCCCATTTGCGTCGCGACTTTGTGCTCCTCTGCCGCCTTGGCGAGCGCCCGGGCCTCGCTCACCGTGTGCGTCAGCGGCTTCTCGCAATACACGTGCTTGCCGAGCTTGATCGCCTTCATCGACGCCGGCGCGTGCGTGTGGTCGGTCGTGCACACCGTCACCGCGTCGATATTCTTTTGGTCCAGACACTTGCGGAAATCGACGTATTTCTCCGCGCCCTTGAACTCCCCGCCCGCCTTGCCCAACAGCCGGTCGTCGATATCACACAACGCCACGATGTTCTCGCCGCGAATGTTTCCGATCGAAAACCCCGCCTGCCCGCTCGTCCCGATGCAGGCGATGTTCAGCTTCTCGTTCGCCGACCGCGAAGCCGCCGGCGCCAAGCTGGAAAAGAACCCAACCCCGACAACCCCAACGCCCGAAGTCCGCAAAAAAGCACGGCGAGAAACACGAGAACGCGACATGGCAACACCCATTCGGCAGGAAGGAAAGGCGGGAGAAAAAGCGGCAAGTCCGGCGTCAACCGGCTAGAGCATCATGCGCGAAGCGGCTGCCGGTGTCCAGTTCGGGCTTTAAAGTTGTGGCCTGTCGCCGCCGGCCTTGTCGAATACCAGCCGACCTACACTCATTTTCGAACAACGCCCCCGGCGACGATGTAAACTCGATGGTGTTTCCCGCTGGCATCTGCGACCTGACGTTCGCGGTGGGGATACTTCTCTGACTCAAAACATGCGAATCGCAGCGAATCAGTGAGACGTTTACCGCACATCCCACCCTACACCCGCCGTCAATCCACCCCAAACCACACCACCGCCAGCGACAGCCCGTTGAACAGCATGTGCAGCACGACGCTCGGCCACAGGCGATGCGTCTGCCGATACACATATCCGAGCACCAGCGCCAACACGAACAGCGGCAAGGGATCGGGCCACGTGCCGGCGTGCGCCGCCGCAAACAAGAACGAACTGATCCCGACGGGCAGAATCCCGCGCCACCCGTGAAAGCTCCTCGCGCCGTCCGCCACACCGTTCGGGCCGTTCGGACGCGTCCCCAGATCCGCGTGTGGCGCTCGGAAAGCGTCCCACGGCGTTTCGATCTCCACGGGCGCAAGCGGCCCGAGCGCGTCGCACGGCGCCGTCGCATCTGGCCCTTCCATCTGAGCATCGACGGCAACCGGCTCGACGCCGCCCTCCGGAGCAATTCGCTTCTCCAACCACCCTTGCAGCACCACGCGAAAGAAAAACTCCTCCACGATCGGCGCGACGATTACCGCCGCGAACACCGCCACCAGCATCACGTCGATGCGCCGCGATTCGACCAGCGTCTCGATCAGCGGATGCGTCTGGCGTTCGTCCGCGACGAGATACACGAGCGCAACTTGCAGCGCATAAACCGGCACAAGCGCCGCGAGCCACCCCACGCCCCCGACGACCAGATCGTCCGGAAGCTTCGGCACGAGCCCCAAGTCGCGCCCATCCGCTCCTCGGACAACCGCCAGCAACATGCCCACGACCGCGGCCAGCGCGATGTTGAACCCGGCGCCCACGAGAAACGTCGTCGCAAAGTCGTCGAGTTCGAGCGGCTTATCCTCGCGCGGCGAAAGCACCGCGCCGCCGATCGTCAGCGCCATCAGAAACCCGATGATCAGAACGACCTCCACGCCGCGCCACGGCACGGGTCGCCGCGGTTCCGTCGCCACGATCGCCTCGCCGCGCCGCCAGCGGGCGAGGATCCAAAACCACGCGACGCAACTTCCCGCCAGTAACGCGGAAACCGCCACGGACGTCAGCTTCACCTCCGGAACGTCCTCCGGCAGCGCCTCGGCAACGAGAAGAGCTTCGAGCATCGGATCCGCGGCGTCGCGCGTCTCTTACCGGCGAAGGATGCGAACGGCGGCGAAAATGTACCCAACGCCCGAATAAATCGTCGACGCCACCGCCAGCCATACCGCCGCCGCCAGCGACCAAACCAGCCATTCCGGCCGACTCCACACATCGACGGGCAACAGCGAATAGAACGGGCCATACTGCGGCGCAGGAACCGCCGTCGGCCACGTCAGGCTATACAGGCTCAGCGCCGCCGCCGCACATTGAAACACCATCTTCAGCTTGCCCGACATGCTCGCCGAAAAATCGTCGCCGTGCTGCTCGATGTACCCCCGCAGCGCCGTCACTAGCATTTCGCGCCCCACGACCACCACCGCCATCCAAGCCACCAAGCCCGAGCCGGGAATCGCCGCCAGAAAGATAAACGTCCCGCAGATGATGATCTTGTCCACGAACGGATCGAAAATCCGTCCCAGCGTCGTCACCTGGCCATACTTGCGGGCCCAATACCCGTCGAGCCAATCCGTTCCCGCCGCCACGATGAATACGTACATCGCCGCCAGATATTGCTGCCGCTCGATGATTACGAACAGCACGACCGACAGCACGAACCGCAGCGTCGTCAATTGGTTCGGCACGTTGAACACGACCGCGGCGGATGCCTGCGACCGGGCGGGAGAGTTGGTGCTGGCCGACATGCAGGCAAATCCGTAACGAGTGCGGCAATCGCGGCAGCCCTCCTCGCCGCCGCATAATCCCATTTTACGCCCGCCGTCCCAATTCGTCACCCTTGGCTAGCGGCCTCCTTCCGCCGATCGACGAACCGTTTCCCCTTCCCGTCGAATCGCGGCAGCGTTCCCGCGGCCACCAGCGTCGTTTCCACCCGCAGCCCGAGCCGCACCCGCAGTTCGTCCGCAATCCGCTGTGGCTCACCGAGCCGGTCTTCGACCTCGACGTGCAAGTGGTCGAGTTCCCCTTGCCGCGTCACCGTCACCCGATACTCGACCACCTCGGGAAATCCTCGCAGAATCTGGTCGATCGAGCTGGGAAACACGTTCACGCCGCGCACCGTGACCATGTCGTCCGCCCGCCCCAGCACGCCGCCGTCCAAGAACACGAACCGGCACGTCCGTCCCTCGCCGATGTCCACGCCCCGCCACGACGGCCGCACGAGATCGCCCGTCCGATAGCGAATCACCGGTGCCCCCACGCGCCCCAGCGACGTCAAAATCAAATGTGCCAACTGCCCCTCGTCCGCCGGTTCGCCCGTGTCGACCGACAGAAACTCGGCGATGAACTCCGTCTCCAGCACGAACAAGCCCTGTCCTCGCCGATCGCCGAATCCCCACGGGCCGACCTCCGTCGCCCCCGCGTGATCGATCACCGTCGCGTTCCAATCTTCTTCGATCCGGCCCCGAACGCTCGGCAGCGATCCGCCCGGCTCGCCCGCCACGATCACCGCCCGAATCCCCAGCGACCGCGTGTTGATGCCATGCTGCCGCGCCGTTTCCGCGATATGCAGCGCGTAGCTCGGCGTGCACAACAGCGCCGAAGCGCCGCTGGTGCGAATCAGCTCCAATCGCGCGAGCGTCGCCATCGTCCCCGTCGGCACGACCATGCAACCGCGAGCCGCCGCCGCGTCGTACGCGCTCCAGAACCCGATGAACGGCCCGAACGAAAACGCCAGCAGCACCGCGTCCCCCGCCTGCACGTCCGCCGCGTCGAACACGTGCTGCCAACATTCGATCCACCACTGCCAATCGTCCGCCGCATCGAGCACGACCAGCGGCCGCCCGCTCGTGCCCGACGTCTGGTGCAGCCGCGCGTAGCGTTCCCGCGGCCAGGTGAGATTGTTCGCGAACACCGCAGACGCGCTGCCGCTGAGCTCCTCCTTATACGTCATCGGCCAACCGGCGAGGTCCTCGAGCGACGCGAGCGGCCGCGCTGCCTGGGCCAGCTTCTCGGTATAAAACCGGTTCTCCGGCAGTATCCGCTCGACGATCGCGTTGAACCGCCGCAACTGATGCGCCGCAAGCGCGTCGGCATCGAGAGTTTCCATCCGGCGGCGAGTTGCGGCGTCGTGGTGGATCATACCCACAATGATAAAGACCGCCCCAAGCCGGATAAAGGGGAAACAACGCAGCGCCCCCTGCCCACTGCAACCTGAACCTTGGTCGTAACCGACGACTGCTCTGCACTACTAACGCTTGGAATCGTCGCATCCTGAGAAGATTTCAAGTACAAAAAACACCGAGACACGGAGGCACGGAGAAAACGGACGGTTGACAAAGATATCCATCGAGAATTGATCCGCCTATATGCCTGGCCAGTGGTTGTTCATCGTTCATCACTCATCATTCATCGCTCATCACTTGCATTTCTCCGTGCCTCCGTGTTTCAACAACGCGCTTGGTTATGGCCGCTTGGCCACTCTGCGACCTCTGCGCAGCCTCCGCGACCTCTGCGTTAAGAAACGAACCCGGCTTGTTTTCGTAATGGCGGTCACAGCCAATCGAACCCCGTTTCCTCCCTTCATCCCGCCAGCCGCATGGCGTTACAATGCACCGCCGCCGCGATCGAGAATCCCGGTAGCGCTCATCCATTCCCGCCGCATCGCCGCCACCAACGACCGATCGAACGAAATGTCAACCGAGCTTCCCGGCCCGCGAAAAGCTTCCCTCCTCGTCGTCTTTCTCGCGGTCTTCATCGACCTGCTCGGCTTTGGCATGGTCCTGCCGCTGCTCCCCTTGTACGCCCAGGAATTCGCGACCGTCCTCGGCATCGAACGCGACACGCCCAAGATGGGCTTGCTGATCGGCTCGTTGATGGCCAGCTTCTCCGCCATGCAGTTTCTCTTTGCGCCCCTCTGGGGTCGGCTCTCCGACCGCATCGGCCGTCGCCCCGTCCTGCTCGTCGGTCTCGCAGGCTCCGCAATCTGCTACGCCCTCTTCGGACTCGCCACCGTCTGGAAAAGCGTCGTCTGGCTCTTCGTCGCCCGCATCGGCGCCGGCGTCGCCGGCGCTACGATCTCGACCGCCCACGCCTACATCGCCGATGTCACCACCAAGGAAACCCGCGCCAAAGGCATGGCTCTCGTCGGCGCGGCCTTCGGTCTCGGCTTCACCTTCGGCCCGCTCCTCGGATACTTTGCCCTAGAAGGCGAAACCGCCGTCCCCGGCCCAGGACCTGGCTACGCCGCCGCCGCCCTCTCCGCCTCCGCGTTCTTGCTCGCGCTCTTCAAGCTGCCCGAATCGCTCCCCAACGGCCCGCCCGCGCACGCCGCCCGCGGTTGGTTCAATCTCGCATCCCTCCGCGACGCCCTCGCCGTGCCGTCGCTGCTCGCGCTCTTGCTCACGACGTTTTTGTGCGTCTTCGCGTTTGCCAACTTCGAGTCGACGCTGGCCATGGTGCTCGAGGACAAGTACGGCCCGTTCCAGTTCACCTATCGCAACGTGCTCTTGGTGTTCGCGTTCGTCGGCTTCGTCCTCACGCTCGCCCAGGGCTTCCTCGTCCGCCGCCTCTCCACGCGCATTCCGGAAGGAACGATGGCCACGATCGGCGCGCTCGCCGAAGTCGGCGGATTCGCGTGGCTGGCATACTCGCTCGCAAATCCGTCGCTCGCCGCGCTTTTCGCAGCGCTCGCCATCATCGTCACCGGCTTTGCGTTCATCACGCCGTCGCTCAACGCCCTCATCTCCCGCCGCAGCGACCCCACGAAGCAAGGCGGCATCCTCGGCGTCGCCCAAAGCGTAAGCTCGCTCGCCCGCATCCTTGGCCCGATGGCCGCCCTGCCGCTCTACACGACCCCCGCGCTCGCCGACCGCCTCGCCATCCCCCGCGGCGCCACCCCCTTCTACTTCGCCGCAGCCCTCATGACGCTCGGCGCCGCCCTCATCGCGCTCGCCGTTCGCGGCGGCAAAGACTGGGGAAATGAAGAATGCAAAATGCAAAATGCAAAATGACGACCTACTTCATTCTGCATTCTGCCTCCGTCTCTCACCTCCCAATCCCCGCCACCGCCTTGTCCGAAATATCCTTCCGGCACCAAGCCCCTTCCCACCGGATGCACTTCACCGCCGTATACGCCTGCCGCTTCGCCGCCGAAATCGTCGTCCCCAGCGCGGTGACTCCCAGCACCCGCCCGCCGTTGGCCACGATCTGGCCATCCATCGTCGCCGTCCCCGCGTGAAACACCTTCACGTCGGCGAGCGCGCCGGCTTCATCCAATCCGCGGATCGGCTGCCCCCGCTTGTACGCCCCCGGATAACCATCGCTCGCCATCACCACGCACACCGCCGGCCGCGGATCCCACACCGGCGGTTCGATCTCTTCGAGCCGCTCGTCCACCGTCGCTTCCAGCAAATCCAGCAAATCGCTCTCCAGTCGCATGAGTAGCGGCTGGCATTCCGGATCGCCAAACCGCACGTTGTATTCCAGCACCTTCGGCCCCTGGTTCGTCATCATCAGGCCCGCATACAGCACGCCTTTGAACGGCCGCCGCGACCGCTTCATCGCGTGAACCGTCGGCACGAGCACCTGCTCCTCGATGATCCGCATTGCCTTCTCGTCCACCAGCGGCGCAGGGCAATACGCGCCCATCCCGCCCGTATTCGGCCCCTGATCGCCGTCGAACGCCCGCTTGTGATCTTGCGCCGGCGGCAGCGTCACGATCGTCCGCCCGTCGGTGATCGCCAGCACGCTCACCTCTTCCCCGTCGAGCCGCTCCTCGACCACGATCTGATTCGCCGCCTCGGCGAACTCGCGCGTCTCCGCGATCCGCTCGCACGCCGCCACCGCTTCCGCCCGCTTCGCGCACACAAACACGCCCTTGCCCGCCGCCAGACCGTCCACCTTCACCACCACCGGCACGTCCTCGCGGCTGAGCAGGTACTTCGCGGCCGCCGCCGGGTTGCGAAACACCTGATAATCCGCCGTCGGCACATCCGCCTGACGCAGCAGGTTCTTGCAGAACACCTTGCTCGCCTCGAGCTCCGCTGCCGTTTTCGACGGCCCGAACACCCGCAACTGGGCCGCGGCAAACGCATCGACGATCCCCGCCGCCAGCGGCGCTTCCGGCCCGACGACCGTAAGCCCGACATCGTTCTGCTGCGCGAACTTGATCAGCTTCGCAAAATCAGTCGCCGATATATCGACGTTCTCCGCATCCAGCGCCGTCCCCGCATTCCCCGGTGCCACGAACACGCGGTCGACCCGCGGGCTTCTCGCCAGCTTCCAAGCCAGGGCATGCTCCCGCCCGCCATTGCCGACGACCAAAATCTTCATAAACGCCGCCAAAAAAATCGTTTCGCGGGAAAAAACACTGACGGTCGCGCCGGCGTTCATCGCCCAAAACCCAGGTAGGTTATTAAACAAACTCCTGGAGAATTCGGGGGGTTATGTTCAATAACTCCCTCGCTCGGCCGGTCCAAGATGGACCGCGGATCCTTACCTACGCCTGCAACAAAAAAATCGCGTAGCGGGCAGCTCAAGTAACATCCAACACGTCACACAGCGCCGCCGCTGGGTGCCACTGGCTTCGCCAGTGCATACCGCCGCCACCCCCATCACATCAAAACAACGCGCTCGCCAGCATTCATACCAGACAAGTGGCACACTTTCCAGCCAAAATCCGCCCACTGTCCACAACCCACTGCCCACTTCCCACTCATCCCTCCACACCCACGGCGCCCCACGCCACCGGAACCGGAACCGGCGCCACGACCGACACCGCCTCGCGCGTCGCCGGATGCCGAAACGCAATCCGCCGCGCGTGCAGCGCGATCGCCCGTTCACGCACGTCCTCCGTTTGCGCCCCAAACGCAATTCGCGAGCCGTATTGCGCGTCGCCCAACAGCGGATGCCCGCGCGACGCCGCTTGAATCCGAATCTGATGCGTCCGCCCGGTCTCGAGCGTAATCTCGAGCAGCGACCCGTAGGGCGTCGTGCCGATCGTCCGATAGTGCAGCACCGCCTCGCGCCCCTCGGGATGCGACGCGTCGACGACTTCCGCCTGCGGCCGATCCGGAATCTTCCGCAAAAAATCCCGCCACGTCCCTTCCGCCGGCTCGACCGCGCCCGCCACGCACGCCCAGTACGTCTTCTCGACCGAGCGCGCCTCGAACTGATCCGCCAGCCGCCGCGTCGCCCGCGGGTGCCGTGCAAACACCATCGCCCCCGACGCCGGCCGATCCAACCGATGCGGCACGCCCAAATAAACCGGCGGCGCAAGACCCTCGCGCGCCGCCAAAAAGTCCTTGATCCGCTGCTCCAAACTATCGATCCCCGGCGGCGCCTGCGTCAACACGCCCGGAGGCTTGTTCACGACCAAACAAGGCCCCGATTCGTACAACACCGCAAATGACGTAGGCTCGATGGACAAGTCTCAAGTC
>QEVJ01000082.1 GCA_003576845.1 Planctomycetota bacterium | reverse complement strand
GTTTTTCGAGCGAATCAGGCGACTTGGCGATCGCGCTTTGGGCATCCGCAAAAGACACTCCCCCGCCGTCCTACACTGTGACGGACGAAGCTGGGAACGTGCTGACGTTCAGCAGCATGTACGATTTGGTGGAATCCCAGCGTCGCGATGATCGTCCAGACGCGCACATGTTGCGAGTAATTAACCTGATTCGGCAGTTGGTCGATGAAGCAATTGACGTGCTGTATCGACCGGAAGCGCATGAGGAAATGTTGGCGGCCGCGCCCCCCGTCCTCAGACTGTACATTCTGAGCGAACACACGCGCCGCTATTTCGGTCCTATGAAGGTCGATGCTTTCGAGGTCGGAGCGACAGTGTTTAATTTCTGGCGACAAGAACAGCACTTGACATATCAGCAATCTAAAGAGCAATGGGCCAAAATCCGCGAGAACGAAAAACAACTCGCCGACGAACGCGAAGCGAAGCGCCGAGCACAGTTGTCCGGAAAGTCCGCGCTTGAAATCCACGGCCGATTCGAGAAACCTAAATGAACGAAGATAGCCCAACTCCCGACGAAATCGAACGCGAGATTGAAAGCCTCAAGCAGCAAGCGGCCGCTCTAGCGGCCCCCGCGGTCGATCCGTCGCCTGCGACGTGCGGAAACTGCGTTTCATTTCGTCCTGGCAGGTTCGTTAGCAAGTGCTGGTACTGGCCTATCTCATTGCCAGTGCGCGCTGCCTCGACTTGTGCCCAGCATCGACGCGCGATCAATCCGGCTCTTTTGGACACCGTTGTTGATGCGGTCGTGCTAAAATTCTCTGATAAGACGATCAACGTGCTGAGACGCAACAAGCTTCGCACCATCGAAGACGTACTTGACTCAGGAAGATCGGCCGTTTTGACCAACGGAGCAATCGACCGAAACGCGGTGCGAGAAATCTCGGCGAAGCTTCGCGAGTTCGGGATTGTTTGGTGAGTGGCGATCTATTTCACCACACCCAACGCTTGCCCGAGCCATTCGATTGCCCGGTCGAAGCGCTCTTGATCCCGCTTAATGTAGTGCTTGCCGGCAATCGACTTGGCAGAATGTCCAAGGTATCTCTCGGCGAGTTCGTCGCCGAATTCATTAGCGATCAACGAAGCGCCGGTTTTGCGGAAGTGTTTGATCGACATTCTTGATCGAACGACTACCTTGGGCGGAATCGTGCGATCCTTGCAACCTTTCTTGTTTTTATAAACGACTGGCCGCGTCAGTCGTTTGAATGCTTCCTTCGCCGAATCGCGTTTGACGAGCTTTCCGTCGAACGTGTCGTTGCGGATCGGTTTGCCAAACGTGTTCAATATCGCATGTTGCGGATCGTCGGATCGGAACTGTTTGAGCAACGCGAACGTTTCCGGCCAAAGCAAGTAGTTGACGACGGGAACGCTTTGATGCTGCTTTGTCTTTCCCCGTTTGCGGATAATCCTGCCCGCCGCCCAATCGACTTCATCTTGCGCAAGATCGGACGCATCTTGTTGCGTGAAACCGCAGTTCAGGCAAAGTAACCAGACAAGTTGATACCGCGGCGATGAGTTCGCCAGTATCGCGGCAATCTCGTCATTCGTGTATATGTCGATCTTCGGCGCGGGAAGCGAAATCGAAAGTTCGTTGTCTGGCTCCGCGATGTTCCGCGGAAGCTGGTCCATGATTCGCAAACGGTATAGACGGCGAACGAACTGCTTCATTTCCACCATGCAACGACGTTGCTGCGACGCGCCCCACACGTGGCCTTTCTTGCTCTTCGTCGCCAAAACGTGATTAAAGTACGCCACGACATTTGCTTCGTCGATGACGGAAATAGGTGCATCTTCGCCGACGAACGCTGCGAAATGCTCCAAGCAAGCCCGAGTCGTATCGTAAGTGTTCGGCTTGATCTTGCCGCGATCCATGCGTTGCTTGCGCATCGCTAGATAGTCGTCAACCTGGCCGCGTATCGTGCGCGCCGACGGCGCAGATATGTCGGCGCGCAACCACGGTTGCGGTTGTCCGACGCCCGGCAGATTCAACAGCGGCAGCAAGCGTTCAAGATCAAGCTGATTCAGTCTCGCAATTGCGGCGGCAACGACGGGAGAATGCGAGTCTTCGGGCGGAGTTGCGAATTCGTCGGCGACAAGCGACGCGAAAAACTCTGGCGGCAGCGCTGCGCCGTCGCGAACGTGCTTGTCGATGACGCGACAAAGCAAGTTCCAACCTAGATACGACAAGTAGTTATCGCGACGTGCCGCACTATCCCGCGCCTGCAAGACTGCGGTACGAACGTCATGCGCTTCGCGGATACTGGCGACTTGCGCGGACCGTCGATCCGATTCATCAACTTGTTTGCGCTTCGCGAGCCACCATTCATTTGCGGCAATGCGCGAAGATTGGCGATCCCCGTCCGCAAACCCGAGTTGCCGCGGACTCACGGCATAGCTTTTACCGTTTCGGCGTTTCCGCCAGCGGCCTTCCGCAGCGCACCACGTCATCAACTCTTCGCGCCCGCGCTTCGATCGTTGCGTCGCCATACTTCACCCTTCTAAGAAAGTGGTATGGCGAGAAAGCTTGTACCGTTTGCTTGTGACCCAAATGCTTCAAAAAAGGGGCACACGAGCAAATCAGCGATCAACGAAAAGCGTTATGCCAGTTCGCATTAGGTCGATTGCTCAATACGTCCCGCGTCGGTTTGGGAGCAGGGGGTCGGAGGTTCAAATCCTCTCGCCCCGACTTTTTTCAGAAACGAGCCCTTCGGCGAGCACGTCGAAGGGCTTTCTCATTGTGGGGACAAGAGTTACGCCGCCGAGCGTGCAGTTCAAAAAGATGATTTCGAGGATTCGGCGTTTTGCCGCGTAGTCGGCCGCAAACCATTGCCGCCGAAGCGTTTGAGAGAGTTCGAAAACTTTGACCGCCGACTCGGCCGTTTCGTCCCGCGAACGGTCTACGACATCCCGTTGCAGCTCGATCGACATCAGCCGGTCGCGAAGCTTCGTGTGTTTCCGGGCCATCGTCATTTCGTGGTCCAGCCGCCTGTTGAGCAGCCGGTCCTGCTGATTTGCCAGGAGCGTCGCCTGCCGCGTGAGCTCGGCCCGCATCGCTTGCGCTTCCCGCCGATCATCCCGCGTCTGCGAGTGCAGCACGGCGCGGAACCATTCCCGCACGCCGTCGTCCTCGATGCGCACCCGGTCGAAGGCGCCGAGCAACTGCCGGTTGATTTCCGCTTCGGTCACGCGGGTTCGCGGGTGCTCCGCCACGTTGTCGTACGTGCAACGGTAATACACGTAAGCGTGCTCGCCGCCCTTGGCCCGCTTGGTCTTGCGCTGGCGCGGCTGCCTCCGTTGTCGTGGAGAATTCCTTCATCAGTGGCCCACTCGCGCACCGTGAACGGACGCTTCTCAAGATGAAGCGTTCGGCTTCGCCGATGAGGGGCTGCTGTAAAGGGCGAACCGAGACACGAGAAACTGGCCATATTCGCTCCATGTCGCCGCGTATTCGTTGGTGACTGGACGATCACCGCCAATTTGCGCACGAACTCCGTCCCGAAATCGTCCGTCGAGTAGCCTTCGTCACTCGCGCCCGAAGAGGCGTCGCCAGGTGCGGTACGCAAACGACTTGACGTTCGGGCGAGCCGAATTGGGCAAACAATGTCGGATCGCTGCCGCAAGATCGGCCATCGTCTCGAAACGCCGCTGCGGTCCACGTGCCATTGCCCGAAGACAGACGGCCTCCAGCGACTTGGGCGTCATCAGGCGCCGCGACGAGTTTCGTGTTGTCCATAATTGCCCCCCGTTGATGAACGCCGGGCGATTCGCCAGCGCCGCGCGGGGATCCACACGACGATGGCGAATCGAGCGGCCCGTCGGCCGCGACCCGGGGGTTTGACAGCCAATCTACCGCCAATGCGATGCAAACTAGCGTAACATGGCGACAACTGGCATGATGTAGGAATCGACGCAACTCCTTTTCAGCAATAGCTTACGGTAAACGGCAAGACATGGCGATATACCCGTCGATCGAAATCGAAATCCGCGTCCGCTATCAGGAAACCGACGGGCAGGGGCGGGTGCATCATGCCAATTTCATTACCTATTTCGAACAGGGGCGGACCGAGTTGCTGCGGGCGGCGGGGCAGACTTACCGGCAGCTTGAGGAGGACGGCCTGATGCTCGTCGTGGCGGAATTGAACGTCGAGTATTTTCGCCCGGCGCGGTACGACGACCTGCTCCGCGTGCGGACGACGACGACGGGCATCCGGGGCGCGCGGATGGAGCACGCTTACGAGGTGTATCTGGGCGACGATCTGCTGGTCCGCGGCCGGTCGGTGCTGGCGTGTATCGACCGCGACGGCAGACCGCGGCGCGTGCCGCGGTCGCTGTATCCGGCCGGGTGGAACGCGGGGTCCTTGCGCGATTAGCGCCACCTTTCGCCGGCGCCCTAATGCTCTGTCTAGATGAGGCCGCCAGGTGCTAGCGGCACTGTGGGACGGATTGCAATCCGTCCTACGAATGTTATCGCCTATCAAATTCGCAGAGACGGACGACTAGGATCGCACCGCGCCGCGGGTGATCGGCGTACCGCGTTCGGCGATGGCGCGGTCGATGCGCGCGAGGTGCTCGGCGGAGAGCCGCCAGCGCATCGCGCCGGCGTTTTCACGAAGTTGCGCGGGCCGCTTCGCGCCGCAGAGCGCCGCGGTGACTCCTGGGCGATGAATCGTCCAATTCACGACGACCTGGGCGACCGTCTTGCCGATCTCGGCCGCGATTGCCCGCAGATGGTCGACGAAATCCTGGTTCTTCTCCCATTCCTCGCCGGAAAACATCGGATATTTGCGGCGGCCGTCGCGGGGGTCGAACACGTGGCCGCGGGCGAGCTTGCCGGCGAGCAGGCCCTTCATCAGCGGCCAATAGACCATGACCGAAATGTTCCGCTCGCGGCACCAGGGGAGCGAATCGGCTTCGATTTCGCGCTGGAGCATGTTGTACGGCGGCTGAAACGCGGCGAGCGGGCACACGGCGTGAAACTGGGCGAGGCCCTCGACGCCGACGTTCGACACGCCGACCGACCGCGTCTTGCCCTCGTCCATGAGCCGTTTGAGTTCGCCGGCCGACTCGGCGATTGGCGTCTTTGGGTCCGGGGCGTGCAGATAGAGCAGCTCGACACGGTCGGTGCCGAGCCGCCGCAAGCTTTCCTCGCACTCGCGGCGGAGCGTCTCGGGCCGGCCATCGAGCGTCTGCGCGCCGTCCGGTCCCCAGTGGATGCCGCCCTTTGTTGCTATGACCACGCGATCGCGATTTGCGCCGATCGCCCGGGCAATGAGCCGCTCGCTCTCGCCGTTCGGGCCGTAGCAATACGCGGTGTCGAGGAAGTTGATGCCCACGTCGAGACACGCGGCGATCGTCGCGAGGCTATCGGCATCGTTCACGTCGATGCTCGTCATCCCGGCGATCGGCCAGGCGCCGAACGCGACCGGCGAGACGCGAATGTCGGTCCTGCCGAGCGGGCGATATTCGGCGGTCATGTCGGGCAAATGGGTCATGGATGTCTCGGCTCAATCCGGGAGCGGTTTGCCGCGGGTTTCGGGAGCGAGCCAAATCAGGGCCATCCCGATTACGTATACGAAACTCATCGCGATGCATGCCCGCGGAAACCCTCCATCGATGGCGATGCCCGCGATCGTGGTTTTGTCCTTGAATAACGCCTCGAGCGGTCCCATTTGCAACACGCCAACAGCGGCGAGAATGCGGCCGAAGTTGAAACCGAATCCCTGCCCAGTTGCCCGCACGCGCGTCGGGAAGAGCTCCGGCAAGTACAGCGGCAACCAGCCATAGAAAGAAGCCGTCGTCGCGCCCACGAGGAACGCGAAGGCAAGAAACGTCGGGCCGTAGCCGTTCGTGCAAAACACCATCGACCACACGGACGCCATCGACGTAAGACACAGCACGCAATACGCCCGGCGACGTCCAAACCAATCGCCCGACATCGCGGCCAAAATCGTGCCCAGGATCGCGCCAACGGCGGTAACGATGCCGGCATATTCCTTGGCGGGTATCGAATCGATAGTATTCATCTGATCGGCCCAGCGGGGAATCCACTGCGTCAGACCCCATGTGCCGATCAACGCGACACCCGAAAGACACGCACCAAGCATCATCCGGCCGAGCGTTTTTTTCAACACTTCGGCATCCGTCGCCGTCGACATGGCGGCCTGCCGTCGCAGATACCGGCGCACGGGAAACGTATAACCGACCATTGCAATAGCCAAACCGACGACCGTTATCCCCAGCGCCGCAAGCAATCGAGAGCCGCCAACCGAAACCGCGTCCGAGAGAGGTCCGGACCACACGTAAATCATCAACGCCGGACCCGCGAGCGCGACCAATACCGCCGAAAGATCGCGAGTCTCCCACGCTTTGGTCGAGCCAGTCGCGTGCTCCTGCTGCCATTTCTCCGACTCGGGTACGAACAACCGAATCAAGAACGTGAGCAGCGCCGGCGCTGTGCCAAGCATCATCATGATCCGCCAGCCTTGATTTGCCACGAGCCAGTCGATCGACATTTGCGCGAAGCCAAGCGCCGCAAGCGCATTTTCGACGCGCGAGAGCAAGGCGAGTAATCCGAGCCCTACGACGGCCACGGCGAGAAAACCGACATTGGCCGCAGCGCCGATCAAGCCGGCCATAAACGCCCGCGAGCGATTGGGCCAGACTTCCATAACCAAGGCCACGCCGAGCGACCACTCGCCGCCCATTCCCAAAGCGGCGACGAACCTCAAAACGGCCAGGTGCCAGGGCTCCTGCGAAAAGCCGCAAACCCCGGTGAAGAACGCATAGGTAAAGACGCTAAGCGTCATGGCTCGCACGCGCCCGATTCGGTCGCCTAGCCAACCAAACAAGACGCCGCCGGTCGCCGCACCGACCAAGAATCCAGCCATCACAACGCCGAACCAAATACCTTGCGCCTCGGGCGATTCACCTTGAAGCAAATCGCGCATGGCCGGCCCACCGACGAGCGAAAACACGCCCATCTCCGCGCCGTCGAACGCCCAGCCGAGCAGCGCGGCGGCGAGTGTGAGGTATTTCGTGCGGTTCGACGGTTCGCCGGGTGCGGGATGCGGCATGGGATGCTCTTTGCGCGGGCGTCGAAGGATCGAGCGGCGGTGCGATGGCTAGCCAATTGCCCCCCGGTGTGTTCACCGGGGGCTAAATACTGCGAGTCACTCCGGTAGCGGCTTGTTGTGCGTCTCGGGAGCGAACGGCAACGCCGCAAGTCCGATCAAGAACACCGCGCACATCGTGACCGCGGAATACCGGAACGATTCGATTTCTCCGAAGTGGCCGTAAACGTCCGTGCGCAACGAAGAAAGCGCGACGGGACCGATCGCCGCCACGAACCGCCCGACGTTGTAGCAAAACGACGTGCCGGTGCTGCGCAATCGCGTAGGAAACAACTCGGGAAAGTAAATTGCATAGCCGCCGAATAACGCGAGTTGGCAGAAACCCAACAGCGGAATCATCCACAGCACGTCGGCGAAAAGCGTTTTTCCGGCGATCGTGAACTGCCGCTCGGCGCCGATATTGGCAAACACGAGCGCCGTAACGCTCATTGCCGCCAAGAAGGAGATCGCGAACGCCTTCTTTCGCCCGACGTGGTGCGTGTAGCGGCTATAAGCCCAAATCCCCAGGAAACCGCCCACGTTCTGCAGGATCGAGACAATCGCGACCCAGGTTCGCGCTTCGGATTTTGCGGCAGCTTCGGCCAATCCCGTTTCGCGAAAATGCGCCGTAAAGAGTCGGCCCATTAAGTCGACGCTGAAGAAACCGATGCCCCACAGACCTACGACACCCGCAAAGGCAAGCAGCATCCCCACCAGGGCATTCTTGCGCCATCGCGGGTCGCCAAACAATTCGCGGTAGGACCCAGCGCGTTTGACGTCGCCGGACTTGACGGAGGCTTGCCACTTTTCGGGTTCCTTAAGCCGCCAGCGAATGAGAACCGCGAGGAGTGCCGGAAGCGTGCCCACGATGAACATGATGCGCCAACCGCTCATCTGCTGGCCGGCGATCACCAGATCGGTAAAGAAACCGGCTCCTTCGAGCCGGGACGTGCCCATTTCAATGAACGCGGCCGTTATGTTGCCGACCGCGGAAAGGGCCTGAAGCAGGCCCAGCGCATGCGGTCTCGCGCGGTCGGGCATGACCTCGGCGACGAGCGCGACCCCAACCGCAAACTCGCCGCCGACGCCCAAGCCGGTGACGAAGCGATACAGGGCGAAATCCCAAAAGGTCGTCGAAAACGCGCTCAGGCCGGTGCACAGCGAGTACAGCAGAATCGTCCAGAGCATTGTTTTCGCACGGCCGTAGCGGTCGCCGATGACCCCAAAGAACAATCCGCCGGTTGCCCAGCCCATCAGAAAGATCGCGTTGGCATAGGGCGCGTATTGAGCGACCAGTTTCGGATCGGCCTTCTCGCCCGGCGTCGTCGCCAGCAACTCATCCATCGCCGGCTGACGTGCCAGATTGAAGATCTGCTGGTCGAGGCAATCGAACATCCAGCCCAGCGCCGCGACGATCAGCACGAACCAGTGATAGCGCGTCAGTTCGCTCGTCCAGCGGTAGCGGGTTGGCTGCATGAGTACCTCGTGATTGCGGCGGAAAGCGGCGGACGCTCGGATTCGGGCGCATCGGGACGGCGTTCGGCTCGCGACGCCGGATGCCATTGCTGACTTGTCTGGCCGTGCGTTTCGCGACGCAACGTCAAACAGCGGCTCGCACTGCTGGACAAGCCAGCCGTGGCACGCAGAGCAGTGGGCCGCGGATGCGCCGACCCTGTGATAACCTCCTCGCAGAGCGGCGACAACCCCGCGGGCGTTCCGGCGAGCGGCCACGGCGGCAAGGTCGCCGCGAGCGGAAAAGTCGCCGGTCGCGAGTTCACGCCGCGCGGCGCTTTGGCTGCGCGACCGCATCGACTTGCATGGCGAGCGCGTTTGCATCCGTCGTCGAAGATCCGGCGTCCGACACGACGGCGAACCGCGTGGGGAGCACCTTCCAACTTGCCCACCACAACAGGCCGAGCGCGGCGAAGCGGCCGCACGACGAGAGGCCGAACAGCAGGTGGTACGAGTCGTAATGCTCGCCCAGTTGCGCGAGCGTCCAGCCGCCGAGGAGCGCGCCGAGGACTTGCGCCGCGGCGTTACCGAAGTTGTAGAACGCCAGCACGCTGGTCCGCGAGCCGCGCGGGATCGCGTCGAAGAACACGAGGGCCATCGCCAGTTCGTACGCAGCCCAGGTCGCGCCGGCGAGGGCTTGGATGCCGAGGAGATACCAGTAGTTATCGGAGAAGAGCCAGAGGCCCGCGACGGGAATGATGCCGATGCCGCCGACCTTGAGCAAGCCGCGCGATCCGATCCGCCCGGCAAGGCGGCCGTAGAGCGGCGAGCAGATCGCCTTGGCCACGAACGACACGCCGACCAGACACGTGTAGTCGGCGAACGAGAGGTTTAGCTCGCGAAAGATGAACGGCGCGAAGTACGGTCCGGAGAAGTAGACCGCGACCTGCACGGCCATCAAGTATGCGACGAGCCGCCCCGCCGAACCGCGGGCGAAGCCGGCCGCGAGCCCGCAGAACCGCAACCGCTCGCCGCGGGCCATGGCGCGACGCGGTTCACTCTGCGAAGCCAGGCACCAGGCCGACGCATAGCGGCACGCCGCGGCCACCGCAAACATCGCCGCGAACATCCACGCATTGACGCCGCGCGCCGCGCCCCATTGCAGCGCGAAACCGCCCGCGACGAAGCCGACGAGCGTGGCGACTTGCGTGAAGCGCGCTCGCCGGGCGAAGAACCGCGAGCGAACGTGCCGGGGAATGACCGTTTCGACCCACGTGTTCCAGGCGGGCATGGATCCCAGACCGCCGGCCCAATACAGCGTCGACGCGAGGAACACGAGTGGAGCGGCGGCGCTGGCGACGGCTTGTGCGCCCAGCAACAACAGGAGGCTGGTCGCTTGAACGACGGCACACAGCACGACCCAGGCGCGATAGGAAGCGAGCCGCTTGATGCCCCAGGGCGCGGTCAGTTGCAGCGCGGCGCCGCAGACCATCGGCAGCGACGTGAGCAAGCCACAGGCGACGCCGCCCATGCCGAGCGACAAGACATAGGCGGAGAAATACGTTTCGCCGACGCCGACCATTACGTTGTACAAAGCGCCGTCAGCGACGATGGCCCGCAGATCGCGGCGGAGCACCTCGCCGGGCGCGGGTAGACTTTCATTTGGGGCGACGGCGATGGGTGCGGCGGCGGCAGTGCAGTCGCTGCTGGCGGCGAGCGCGGAGGGCGAACGGGCGAGCGATTGCTCTGCCGGGCGGGGCCAACTCAGTGCGGTCGACATAAGAGTGCGCGGCGAGCGGCGCGACGAAGCAAACTCGAGCGCTCCGCGACGGCCTAACGGCAATCGCCCGAGCTGCCCGGCGGGTAATGCGGCCAAGTATCGACAAGTCCGTGGAGGCAACTTGAGCCGAACTTCCGCGGCAACCCACAGCCCCTCACCGCGCATGGAAACGGCGAGGAACCGCTGGAAGCGATTACCTCGCCGCTTATGGTCTTCTTGGGGCTACGGGTCAACGAACTTCTAGCGCGGCGCGAGCGCGTCGCGAAAGCAAGCAATCTCGACCCGGAACAACGGACTAGCCGCGACCGTAGCCACCGCGACCGCCGCCGCCACGGCCGCCGCCGTAGCCGCCGCCACCGCCGCGGGGACGATCTTCGCGCGGACGCGCTTCGTTCACCGTCAGCGGGCGCCCCTGGCACTCCTTGTCGTGCAGGCCGTTGATGGCCGCTTGGGCTTCGGCGTCGGTGCTCATTTCGACGAAGCCGAACCCCTTGCTACGGCCGGTCTCTCGGTCTTGAATTACTTGGGCGCTGGCGACGGTCCCGAATTCCGAAAACATCTGCTCGAGGTCCGAACTGCTGCATTGATAGTTCAGATTCCCGACGTACAACTTCTTGCCCACGTTGGCTCTCCTGTGGATGGGCGATCCGGCCCTAGGCGACAGTAACTTTCCGGGCCACGAAAGAGGTCGCCACACGCGCGACCCAAGCGTACGGACAGACGGACCGAGCTAACCGAGCGCCGATTCGAACAGAACCAACTTCCCGCTCTCAATTCGTCAAACCTTCGTAACAGGGGCTAAAAAAACCGGCAACGCGCACTTCGCCAACGACCCACGGGAATCGGCCGCCGTGTGCGATTTCGGCCATTTAGCCAAAGTGGATTGTAGCCACAGGGACGCCCCCCTACAAGAGAGACTAGCAAAAAAATCGCGCGGGCGTGGGATGGCGGCCGTCGGGACGGTCCGGGTGCAGGCAGTAGGCTCGCCGGCGGTCAAAGCGGCAACAACGTGGCGGCCGCGAACGAGGACACAAACCACGTGGCGATCGACACTCCGGTGGCAATCGCCAGCGGCCGCTCCAGCCCGAGAATATCCGCGATGCGATAGGCAACCACCGCGGCGTAAATCGCGATGAGTACGCACAGCGAGCGCGAAATCTCGCCGGTGTAGCAGCCGTACATCGCCTGCACGCTCCGGGAGTCTCGGGGAAACAGCCTGGCTGCGATGTTCGACGACGGCGGCGATGCGCCGAGACGATCGACGTACCGCGAATAAAAAAAAGGGGGACTCCGACGGGCCAATAAACAATTGGCCGTTGCGAGCGCTGGGGGCAAGTCAGCATCCCGCACCAAAAAATGCATCGGAGTCCCCGCGGGCCAGCACGAGAAAATGTCGAACCGCGACAAACGCCACGGCACGACGGACGCATCTTTAGCAAGCGTCGTGCCGATTACCGCAGATGCCGAAGTTCACAGCATACACGCCGAACGAAAAGCCTTTGCTTACCGGAAGTTGCGTTCACGAGTGAGGCGACGGCGCGGACGCTGGGCTTTTTCCCAGCTCGCCATGCACCGTCTCGTTTCGCGTCGATCTCGGAAAATCGCTACGGCGTTTTGCCGCGTTGTGCCTGTCGCCGATTTCGTGCTTGCCGGTCTAGATTTGGTCAAGACGCACCGGGTGGCCAGCGACTACGATGCCGATTCGCTCCCCGTCGACCGATTCGGCAAAGGCGCCAAGGATGTCAGAACGCTCGAACCCGTCGCCGCGGCGTGTGACCGTGCTGTTTAATCCGCACGCAGGACGGGCGAAGGCTCGGGCGTTGCCGGACGAGCTTGTTTCGCGGCTTGCGGAGGCTGGTTTTGCCGCCGAGGCCGTGCCCGACCTTGCCGATGCTTGCGGCGAGGCGAATCGGTTGCATCGGGCCGGCGCGTTGCGGGCGATCGTGGCGGCCGGCGGGGATGGCACGATCGCGGAGGTCGTCAACCGCACGGAGCCTGGCGTTCCGATTGCGACGCTGCCGCTGGGAACGGAAAACCTGCTCGCCCGGCACCACGGGATCGCCTGCGACGCGGCGGCGGTCGCCGATACGATTGCGCGGGGGCGCGTCGTCGATCTCGACGTCGGCCGGGCGACAACCGAGGCGGGGAGTCGGCTGTTTTTGCTGATGGCCAGCGCCGGCCTCGACGCCGAGATCATCCGCCGCTTGCATGCCGGGCGGCGCGGCAACATTTCGCACTGGTCGTACATCGCGCCGATCCTCTCGGCCGCAGCGACGTACCGCTATCCGGTCGTCCGCATCGTTGGCGCCGAGTCGCCGGGCAAAGAAGCGGTTGCCGAACGGTTCGCGCGCTGGGCACTCGCGTTCAATCTACCCTGCTATGCCGGAATGTTGCGGTTTTTGCCGGAATATGGCCGCGACTGGACGACTCGGGCGAGCGATGGGCGGTTGGACCTCTGCCGCTTCGAGTGCGGCGGGTTCTGGCATACACTGTATTACTACGTCTGGCTGCTGTTGGGCCGCGCAGAGCGCATCGGCACGCGGCAGGTGGAGCAGTTCGCGCGGATGCGTCTGGAAGCGGCCGACGCGAGAGAGCGGATACCGCTGCAAGTCGACGGCGACCCGTGCGGTTTTTTGCCGGCAGAGATCGACGTGCTGGCGCGGCGGTTGCGGTTGATTGCGCCGCGATTGGAATGAGCGCCTGAATCGGGGTACAATGGAAGGGCGGTCTGTCCCAAATGTTTGAGGCGTGCGAGTAAATAACGAGCGCGGCTGGATTGTCCGTGGGCATTCCGATGAGCAGTGGAGGAGATCACGAGTCCCCAGCAAGGACGCGTCGCAGTGGACTGCGTTACCTTTTTACAGCCAAACATCATGGGTACGGATCGTCGCGCGACGCCACTTGGTCGCCGGAGCTTTCGCACGAAGACGAGTTCGGCATATTCGATACGGCGGATTGGCATGGAATTGTGGACGACGCTGGAAACATGTACGGAGTGCTACGCGACGACGTTGCCGGACGCTTGCGCCGCATCGGCACTCGCAACCAGCAGCTCGCGAAGTTTCCGGTGGCTGCCGTGGGACATCTTTGGCACGGCTATCC
Source organism: Planctomycetota bacterium (assembly GCA_003576845.1). GTDB lineage: Bacteria > Planctomycetota > Planctomycetia > Pirellulales > PLA5 > PLA5. The sequence continues at coordinate 13,652 of QEVJ01000082.1, read as the reverse complement.
GCTGCTTCCAGTCGATGATGGCGAGCGCAGTCCTCCGCCGCGACGAGTTCCGCGTGAAGTTTGGGCACGATTGCGCGGCGACAACGTGCAGCACGCGGCGTTGCTAACGCCCGCCGAAGCCCGCAATCTGAAGAAGGGCAAGATGGCATGACGGGCCAGGTTTTCATCGATTCGAGTTACCGCTATCCCGGCGTGGAGGTCACGTGGGCCGGCGAGTGTCCGCTTACGGGAGGACTATGTTTCGGTACGGAAAGCGGCGGGATTCTCGTGCCGCTTCCGGACGCGACCGGTGAAGCGGCTTGGCTTGTGAATGACCTCGGGGATGTCGTTAACGCAGTCGCCTTTGGCGATTCCTATTGCGTCGCAAGCACCCCTTCGCGCGTCGCCATCGTTGACCTTTTTTCCGGCGAGGTTTTGCAGGTGCTCTCGAGCGGAGCGCACGACGTGGTGTCCCTGGACGGCGATCGATTTCTTTTGTCCGCCGGCATAGGAGGGATGAGAATCGTATCCGTTCGGAATAGGCAAGTTTACGTGACGGAACACTCGGATCAGGATCGGCCAACGTACTTCTACCTCGCAACACGATTGACCAATCGGCCGAACGAGATTCTCGTTGCAATCGCCGCTCGTCAAAGCGGAATGCTCTCGGCCACGATATCGAGATCATCCGACAACGTCACGATTGCAGCCCATTTGTTTCCCGAGTCGGACATCGTGAGCGTCGTTGGCATTCCTCGCGACGAGTTCGCATGTGGAGCCGTCGGCTTAGACGCAGACGCGAACTTGCTCGTCACGCGGGATATTCTAAAGGAGCGTCCCACCCAAATTCGTTTCTCGGAAATGCCTGGCCGCGCATACACGATTCGGTTCGTCGGCCCGCATTTGGCGCTACTGACGTCCAAAGCTATACATCTAATTCACGACTTTTCCAGCCAGATATCGCGAATCGTTGCTGGATCATGCACGGGTACGCGAACCGCTGTCGCTCCCGTTCAAGCCTCCGAGATCTACGTCGCGTTCGATCGCTACTTGCTCGTCGAACTCGACAATGAGATTTCCGCTCTGGACGTGAAGACCGTATTTGATTTCGAAGAGAAGCCGTTATTGACGTTCGCAAGCGACAGCTTTTCACCCGCCAGTGGTCGCAAGTTGTGGTCGCCGACACCGGGCAAGGCCGAACATTCCATCAAGACGATTCCTATCGCCCCCCCGCCCAGCTTCTCTAATGTCGAATTGACGGCAACTTGTTCGTAGTTGCCCGTTGCTCGATCAATCGCCAAATCGACGGAACGTCATGGCAACCTTATCCAATCCCGTCCAAATCGGCCCGCATTCCGTCGGCCGTTCTCAGCCGCTGTTGATCATCGCCGGGCCGTGTGTGATCGAGTCCGAGGCGTTGACGCTGGACATCGCGCGGCGGTTGGCTGAGATTGCGGGGCGGCTTTCGGTGCCGCTGGTGTTCAAGGCTTCGTTCGACAAGGCGAATCGCACGAGCTTGGACTCGTTTCGCGGGTCGGGCATGGAGGAGGGCTTGGCCGTGCTCGCGAAGGTTCGCGAGGCGACGGGGTTGCCGGTGACGACGGACATTCACGAGTCGTACCAGGCCGCGCCCGTCGCCGAAGTGTGCGACCTGTTGCAGATCCCGGCGTTTCTCGCGCGGCAGACGGACCTGCTCGTCGCCGCGGCGAAAACGGGGCGGGCGGTGAACGTGAAAAAGGGCCAGTTCATGGCCCCGTGGGACATGAAGCACGTCGTGGGCAAACTTTCCGCCGCCGGCTGCCGTAACATTATGTTGTGCGAGCGGGGAACGTTTTTCGGATACGGGCGGCTCGTGAACGATATGCGGGCGATTCCGCAGATGCAGGAACTCGGCGTGCCGGTGATCTTCGACGCCACGCACAGCGTGCAGGAACCGGGCGGACTCGGCGCGGCAACGGGGGGCAATCGGGCGATGGTCGAACCGCTCGCCCGCGCGGCGACGGCGATCGGCGTCGACGGACTGTTTTTCGAGACGCATCCCGATCCCGACCGCTCGCCGAGCGACGGGGCGAACATGATCCCGCTCGACCAGTTCGAGCGCGTGCTGCGGAGGATTTTGGCGATTCGCAGAACGGTCGAAGGGTTCTCCACAGAGCGGGCACCGACCACAACCAGAACACGATCCGCAGATGGCGCAGATGCTCGCAGATGAAAAGAATATGGGCGGACGTTGCACAACTGCAATGCGAACGGCCGATTTCTCGCAATACTAGAACAATTCCATGCTCACGAAAACACGGAGACACGGAGGCACGGAGGGGAGAAATGAAGAATGCAAAATGAAGAATGAAGAATGGATGGGTCGCCAGCATTCCATTTTTCATTCTTCATTTTGCCTTTTGCATTTTCTCCGTGTCTCCGTGCCTCCGTGTTTCAAGCTGATGCTTCCGTGCGCCGGCTTCCTTGCCTGTCTGGTCGCGTTGGTCCTCGTTTCCGGGTGCGAGTCGAAGTCTTCGGCCGAGAAGCTGCGCGACGCGGGGTTCGATCCGGCTTCGCGGGCCGTGTCGTTTCTGGCGATCGCCGAGCAGCTCAACAATCTCGACCAGGCGGTCAAGGTTCAAGGCGAAGCGCGGATTCCCGCCGACGTGATCGTCGACGCCACGCGGTCGACGGATCGGCGCCCCGTGCTGGCGGGCGTGACGGACGGTCCGAACCGCAGCGGCGTGTTTGCGTACGTTCACGTGCCGCAGGGGAACGTCGATTTCGTCCGTCGCGGTGTGCTGCCAGGCGACGTCGTCGACTATTACGTCGAGACGCCCGATGCGGAAAATCCGGGTGAAATGCGGCGTCAGCCGGTCAAGCTGTACGTCGCAGCGGTGATCGACAAGCACACGTTGCAAATCGACCCGCCGCTGCCGCCGCTGGCAGAGGGCGAATCGTATCCGCCGTTTCCGATCGTCGTTTCGCGTCTCGATCGGAGCCGCGAAGATCGCACCGAGCGGACGCTGGCCCGCTGGCAAGTGACGGGCGAGCCGGCGGAAGGCTGGGAAATGACGCCGGATCGCGATGCGATCGAGCAGCTCGTGCTGCAACTGAACCAATGGGCCGAGCGCGACGACACCGCGTTCGCCTGGAAGGCCGATCCGCTGCTCGCAGCGCTCTCCGAGGAGCAGAAGGCGGAGTTTGCCGACGTTGGCGCGGAAAAGTTCGGCGGCGAAGACGGCCGATTGCTCCAGGAAGCCGTCTGGCTCCGCGACATCGCCCGCCGCGCGGCTGGCGCGGGCGACACGCTCGCTCAGGCGACGGCCATGTTCGACTCGACCGTGCGCAATCTTCAGTTGGAGACGGGCGAGTCGATGCTCGGCATTCGCCAACGGCCCTGGCAAGCGCTCGTGTCGGGACGGGCGATCGCCGAGGAGCGTGCTTGGGTGTTCATTTTGCTCTTGAGACAGTTGAACATCGACGCCGTGGCGCTCGCCGCGCCGGTCGGCGACGAGCCAAACGCCGAGCGCGTATTCTGGGCCATCGCCGTCCGCATGGGCGATGATTGGCGATTATTCGACCCGCAGCTCGGCTTGCCGATACCTGGTCCGGATGGCAACGGCATCGCGACAATCGCGCAGGCGAAAGAAATCGACGCCGTGCTCCGTCAACTCGATGTTGCGAAGTCCGAGGACGGCGAGGATCCGGAGGCGCCGTACGTTTACCCGTTTACCAGCGAGCACGTCAAACGTGCGGTCGCGCTCGTCGAGGCGACGCCGTTATACCTATCTCGGCGGGCGCGGCGGATCGAGTTGCAGTTGGCCGGCGCGAACCGCGTGGTCCTTTCGACGTCGCCGAGCCGCGTGGCCGAGGCGATTCGGCCGCACGTCGCCGGAGCCGAACTGTGGACGATCGGAGCCGACACGCGGGCGGCTCAAGCCAAGCTTTCGACCGCAGCGCGGTCGAGGCTGTTGGAGCAGTATCGCACGTTCGCTCGGGTGACGGGACTCTGGAAGGGCCGCGTGCTGCAGTTCAAGGGGGACGATCATCGCGTGGAACTCGATTATGCCGATCGTCCGGTGCGGGTGTACGCGCGGCAGCGCGATCCGCGGTGGTACTACACGCAATGGTGCCGGCCGTCGGATTACGATCTGGAACACGCCAGCCCGGCCGAGTACCACGTCGATTCGATGCGGTTCGCCAAACAGATGGCCACAGTGTGGATGGGCGAGGTGTCGTTCGAGTCGGGCGATTATGGCGAAGCGCTGGCCTATTTCGGCGAGCGGACGCTCGACCGCAAGGATTCGCCGCCGCTTCGCGCGCTCGCGCGATTGAATCTCGCCCGCACGCACGAGCGGATCGCGGAACAGCTCGACGGGCTGGCTGGCGAATTCCCGAGCGTCGACCTTAACGGCGAAGCGACGTTTTTTCCGACGGCAGAGCAACTCGTGGCGCGGGCGCTTGCCGAGGCGGCACGCGGACAGCGGAGGGCGGCCGCGGCGCTCTATCGCGAGGACGATTCGCCGCAGCGGCATGGGAGCCTGATTCGAGCCCGCCGTCTGTTGGAAAGCGTGCAAGCTGCCGGTTCGTGACGGCGGGGACACGAGGCGCCTATCGCGGGGCGTGGTCGCGGCCGCGGCGCGTGTATAATTTCGATAGAAGATTGCGTAAGTTCTATAGAATACAAGCTTGCCAACCGCGGCCCGGGTGGGTTAGACTAGGGGTTCTCCGTGCGGCGGTGCGTTTTTGGGCGTAGGGAGATCGGACGGATGGTCCGAGCTCCCCGGCCTGGTCGAGAGTCCGGCGATAGCTGCGGCGCGGTCCCGCCACGCCATGCCTGCCTTTACGCAATGCCGACGGTCAGTCGGCATCGGCTACGAAACAATTGCGATTTGCGTTGCCGCGTCAAGTTTTCGCGGCGAGCTTGCGACATGATACCCTCGTCAAATCAGGACCGGCCCGCGATGAACGGCCAGGCGCAACATGCGATGGCATTCGACCGCGGCTCGCGGCGGCAGTCGATCGTCGCGGCGCTGTTGGCCGGCGTGTTTCGCGGGGAGTTTCATCCTGGACAGCACCTGGTGACGCAGGAGTTGGCCGAACGCTTCCACGTGAGCCATACGCCGATTCGCGAGGCGCTCATCTCGCTGTCGGCCGTGGGCGTGATCGATTTGCTGCCCAATCGCGGCGCGATCGTCCGCCGGCTCTCGGCCAAAGACGTGCGCGAGGTTTGTCTGGTCCGCCGGGCGCTCGAATGCGAAGCGGTGCGCAGCGCTTGCGGGCGGATCGATCTGGCGGCGCTTACGGAAATCGCCGGCGAACTGCGGCGGATGATCGCGGCGCCCGTGCGTTCGGCCGTCCGATTCATCGCCAAAGCCCGCGCGATCGACGAGCGGCTGCACGACCTGATCGCGACGTCGTCGGGGAACGGCTTGTTGGCGAGCGAGATCGGCCGGTTGAAGGCGCTGTTTCGCGCCTATCGCGATATGGCCTGGGATCACGACGCCGCGAGGAACGACTATCATCGCCTCGCTGGAGAGGCCCACGAGCATCTGGCGATCGTCGAGGCCCTACTGGCCGGCGATCGGGCGGCCGCGGCGCGGGCCATGTCCAAGCACATCCGTTCCGGACTAAAGTATTGGAGCCGGGCCCTGCCGTCGATGCAGTCGGCGCGAGCGGCGACGTCGCCGAAAGCAAACGGCCGGGCCGCACCGCGCAAACGTGCGGCTACCGGCATCGCGGGAAGTTAGTTTTGTCTACGAACACGAGGTGACGAGATGGCAACGACCATTCGGCATAGCATTTTTGCCGTTGCGGCTGTGGTTTTCGCAGCGGTTCTCACGGCGGGCGGCATGGCGGCGGCCGAGCCGAACGGCGACGCCCCACTCACGTACAACCGCGATATCCGCCCGATTCTATTCGACAACTGCTTCGCCTGCCACGGACCGGACAGCGCGTCGCGCAAGGCGGAGCTGCGGCTGGACAAACGCGACGCCGCGATCGAGTCCGGAGCGTTCGAGCCGGGCAAGCCCGACGACAGCGAGATGCTGCGGCGGATGCTATCCGAGGATCCGGACGAGCAGATGCCGCCGCCGTCGTCGCACAAAAAGCTTACGGACGCCCAGAAGGAGACGATTCGCCGTTGGATCGCAGCGGGGGCCGAGTATGAGCCGCATTGGTCGCTGATCCCGCCCAAGCGTCCGACTCCGCCCGAGGTGAAGAACCAAGATTGGGTGCGGACGCCGATCGACCAGTTCATTCTGGCGCGGCTCGAAGCGAAAGGGCTATCGCCGGCGCCGGAAGCCGATCGGCGGACACTCGCCCGGCGGTTGAGCTTGGACCTCACCGGCCTGCCGCCGTCGCCGGAAGTGGTCGAGCGGTTCGTCAACGATCCGTCGATGGACGCCTACGAGAAGCTCGTCGACGAGCTCCTGCGCTCGCCGCACTGGGGCGAGCATCGCGGGCGATACTGGCTTGACGCCGCCCGCTACGCCGATACCCACGGCATCCACTTCGACAATTTCCGCGAGATCTGGGTGTATCGCGATTGGGTCATCAACGCCTTCAACCAGAACATGCCGTTCGATCGGTTCACGATCGAGCAACTGGCCGGCGACATGCTGCCCGGCGCCACGGTCGACCAGAAGATCGCGTCGGGCTTCAACCGCTGCAACATTACGACGAACGAAGGGGGCGTGATTCCCGAAGAGTACCTGGTGCTCTATACCCGCGACCGGACCGAGACGTTCGGTCAGGTGTGGCTGGGGATGACGGTGGGCTGCAGCGTTTGTCACGACCACAAATTCGATCCCGTCAGCCAGAAGGAGTTCTATTCGCTGGCGGCGTTTTTCAACAACACGACGCAGGGCGCGATGGACGGCAACATCAAGGATACGCCGCCGGTGCTGAAAGTGCCGATGCCGACCGATCGCGAGCGGTATGCGAAGATCGACGGCGAAATTGCCGCCGCGAAGCAAAAGGCCGAAGAGCGCCGCACGGCGGCTCGCGGCGATTTCGACGCCTGGCAAGCGTCGACGGGCGGCGAGTCGCTCGCCAAGAGCGTGCCGGTGGATAGTTTGCACTTCGTCGCGGCGCTGAGCGAAGGCGACGGCCGCACGGCGAAAGTGACGGTGGACGGCGCCGCACGCGACGTGGCGCTGGCCGAATCGACGAGCTGGCACAGCGGCCCGACGTCGGACAAAGCGCTTCGCACGCAAGGGGCGGCGGCCGAGTTTTCGGACGTCGGCGATTTCGACAAGGATCAGGCGTTCACCATCGCGGCTTGGATCAAGATTCCGGCGAACGATTCGGCCGGGGCGATCGCGGCGCGGATGGACAATACGCAGGGCTATCGCGGCTGGGATTTTTGGGTTCAGGTCCGCCGCGTGGGCACGCACATCATCAACGCCTGGCCGCAGGACGCGCTCAAGGTCGTGGCGAAGAATCAGGTTCCGGGCAATCAGTGGACGCACGTCACGGTGGCGTACGACGGTTCGGGCAAGCCCGCCGGCGTGAAAATCTATTACAACGGCGAGTTGCAGGAGAATCTCGTCGAGAACGATACGCTCAAGAGCACGACGCGGACGAATGTGCCGTTCAAGATCGGTCAGCGGCACACCGACGGCCCGCTGGCGAACGTGACGCTGCAAGATTTGCGGATCTACAAGCGGGCGCTCGCGCCGGGCGAAGCGCAGTCGCTGGCGAAGCTAGCGCGGTTTGCCGGTATTCTCGCCAAGCCGGTCGACCAGCGCACCGACGCGGAAAAGAACGACCTGTATTCGTGGTGGCTGCAAAACTACGACGCCGCGTTCAAGGACCTGTCCGCTGCGGCCGCCAAGCTCGAACAGGAAAAGGCGGCGATCGAATCGCGGGCGACCGTGGCGCACGTAATGAACGAGCGCGACGCGGCGGCCGAGGCGTACATTCTGTTCCGCGGCGACTACGACAAACGCCGCGACCTGGTTAAACCGAGCACTCCGGCTGCGCTCCCGGCGTTTCCCGCGGATTTGCCGCGGAACCGCTTGGGCCTTGCCCAGTGGGTGCTCCGCGACGACCAGCCGCTCACCGCGCGGGTGACGGTCAATCGGTATTGGCAAGAGCTGTTCGGCGAGGGTCTGGTGCGCACGGCGGGCGATTTCGGCGTCGCGGGCGAACTTCCCTCCAATCAGGAACTGCTCGACTGGATGGCGGTCGAGTTCCGCGAGTCGGGTTGGGATATCAAGAAGTTCTTCAAGCTGCTCGTGATGTCGGCGGCGTATCGGCAAGCGGCGGTTGCGACGCCGGAGAAGCTGGAGAAAGACCGCGACAATCGGCTGCTCTCGCGCGGGCCGCGGTTCCGCATGGATGCCGAAATGGTCCGCGATTACGCCCTGGCGTCGAGCGGATTGCTGGTGCCGAAACTCGGCGGACCGAGCGTCCGGCCGTATCAGCCCGACGGCGTGTGGGAAGCCGTGGCGATGATCGGCAGCAACACGCGCGACTATCGTCGGGACTCGGGGGAGAACTTGTATCGCCGCAGCATGTATACGTTCTGGAAACGCGCCGCGCCGCCGGCGTCGATGGAGATCTTCAACGCGCCGAACCGCGAGACGTGCGCGGTTCGCCGCGATCGGACGAACACGCCACTGCAAGCGCTCACCACGCTCAACGACCCGCAGTTCGTCGAAGCGGCGCGTCGGCTGGCGGAGCGGACGCTCAAGGAAGGCGGCGACTCGGACGAGGCGAAGATCGACTTCATCGCCCGCCGCATTGTCTCGCGGCCGTTCAGCGAGCAAGAACTCGCGGTGATTCGCGGGTCGCTGGCCGAGCTGTCGACCTATTACCAGCAGCAGGCCGAAGACGCGAAGAAGCTGATCGCGGTGGGCGAATCGAAGCCGGATGCGTCGCTCGACGCGGCCAAGCTGGCGGCGTGGACGATGCTGGTGAATCAGTTGATGAATTTGGATGAGGTGTTGAATAAGTAGGTCGTGCTCGCAGGTTCAAGCAAATGCCCTCTCCCTTTCCAGGCATGGATCCCTTCGTCGAACATCGGCAGCGTTGGCCGTTGTTTCATGGGTGGTTCGTGCGCGAACTGGCGCGGCTGACGCTCGATCGCGCGATGGAAGTGGGTCTGTGGATCGACGTCGAACGGAGCATTTACCACCGAGGGCCGCGCGGCGAGTACTTGCTTGTGGGCGAGACGGACGCCGTCGTCGGGCCGGATTTCAGCGCCGCAGAGTATGGCGAGCGTGCCCAAAATGGCCGCGGTGGCCTGGCCCTGGCCGTTCCGCGGGCCGTGCATGAAATCGTGCTCGACGAGGACGAAGCGGAACGCGTCAATCAAGACTACCTGGTTGTCCGCGAGTTAGGCAAAGAGACGCGCGTCCTCGCTGTGGTCGAGTTGTTGAGCTACGCGAACAAGTCGGGCGGATACGTTCCGCGGTATCACGAAAAACGTTTGCGGCTGATCGACTCACCGGTTCACTTCATGGAAATCGACTTGCTCCGTTTCGGCGAGAATCCGACCCGCGATCTGTTTCCGGAGTTGCCGGCGTCGCCGTACTTCGTTTTCGTTGCCCGCAAGACGGGAATTGGTCGCAATGAAGAAGGGTATCCGATTGCCCTCAACGATGCGCTGCCGGTCGTTGGTCTGCCGGTCGGGCCGGGACGTGCGGACCTGCCGCTCGACCTGGCCGCGGCCTTTCGGGCGGCTTACGAACTTGCCGTTCGACCGGGATCGATCGAGTATTTGCAGGAGGCCGTTCCGCCTCCGCAACTAAACGAAGCCGAAGCGCAGTTAGTTTCGCGTTTGATTCATTCGTAGTCGTAACGAAGCACACGACGATTTTGCGTCCGCACGCCGGAGATAACCATGAATCCGTTCCAAGAATTCCGCCAGAACCTCACGCGCCGGCACTTTTTTGCCCAGGGCTCGCACGCTGTGGGTTGGGCGGCGCTTTCCACGCTGCTGGCCAAGAGCGGGCTGTCGAATGTCGCGTTCGGCGCCGATGCCGCGGCGAACGATCCATCCGGCAGCGAGAAGCTGCTCGGACATCAGCACTTTCCCGGCAAGGCGAAGCGGGTGATCTACCTGCACATGGTCGGCGGGCCTTCGCAGCTCGACCTGTACGACTACAAGCCGGTGATGAACGAGTGGTACGACAAGGATTTGCCCGAGTCCGTGCGAATGGGGCAGCGGCTGACCACGATGACGTCCGGGCAGAAGCGGTTTCCGATCGCGCCGTCGATGTTCAAGTTCGCGAAGCACGGCCAATGCGGCATGTGGGTGAGCGAGCTATTGCCCAATACGGCCAAGATGGTCGACGAAATGTGCTTCATTCGCTCGATGCACACCGAGGCGATCAACCACGAGCCGGCGATCACGCTGTTCCAAACGGGCAGCCAGATTACGGGCCGGCCGTGCCTCGGCGCGTGGACGAGCTACGGTCTCGGCACGGCGAACGAGGACCTGCCGACGTTCGTCGTGCTCGTTGCGAAGCCAACCAACACCGAGCAGGTTCAGGCGATTTCCGCCCGGCTGTGGCAAGCGGGCGCGTTGCCGGGCGAGTATGCGGGGGTGTCGTTCCGTTCCGGCGGCGATCCGATACTGTTCATCAACAACCCGCCGGGCGTGCCATCGGACGTTCGCCGCAAGACGCTCGACGGACTCAAGGCGCTCAACGAGATGAACTACAACGCGCTCGGCGATCCGGAAACGCACACGCGGATTCAGCAGTACGAGTTGGCCTATCGCATGCAGACGAGCGTGCCGGAGCTGACCGACTTGTCGAAGGAGCCGGAGAACACGTACAAGCTGTACGGCGAAGAGGCGAAGAAGCCGGGCACGTTCGCCCACACGGCGCTGATGGCCCGGCGGCTTGCGGAGCGCGGCGTGCGGTTCATTCAGGTTTACCACAACAACTGGGACACGCACGGCAATGTGGCGGGGCGGCTGCCCGACCAGTGCCGCGACGTCGATCAACCGTGCTGGGGCCTGGTGCAAGACCTCAAGCAGCGCGGGATGCTGGACGAAACGCTGATCATCTGGGGCGGGGAGTTCGGCCGCACGATCTATTCGCAGGGCGGCCTGTCGAAGACCAATTACGGCCGCGATCACCACCCACGGTGCTTCACGATGTGGATGTGCGGCGGCGGGTTCAAAGGCGGCACGATCTACGGCGAGACCGACGACTTTTCATACAACATCATCAAAGACCCCTGCCACATCCGCGACTGGCACGCGACGGTGCTCAACCAACTCGGCTTCAACCACGAACGGTTCAGCGTGAAGCACGCGGGACTGGATTTGAGGCTGACGGGGGTGGAGCCGGCGAAGGTGATTAAGGAGTTGTTGTCGTAGGCGAGCGGGCGCGAGCTGGCGGCCGCTTCCGGTTCTGCTCCTTTGCTGCGCCGAATTCGACCTTTTGACGCTGCCGTTCTCGATTTCCGCTCGGTAGAATCTCGGCTGCGGCAACTGGCCCAGTCCCGAGTGTAGTAGGCGGCGTAATGGCGGAACCATCCAAGACAGCCAAGCAAAAGAAGGCGGTTCTCAAGCTGATCGAGAGGTACTACGCCGATCTGGCGGACCTTGCGCGGCAGCACGTGATGTTCGAGATGGGCACGCGCTATGCCTTTCACCGGCTAATGGCGGAGGCCGGGAAGCCGCACGGCTGGACGCTGATCGCCGAGCACGAAAAGAAGTCAACGGGAAGACCATCCGGCCGGACGGAACGTTCAAGGACGAGATGAATCTCGTCCGCGGGTATTGGGAAGCGAAGGACACGGCCGATAAGCTCGACGCCGAGATCGAGAAGAAGCGCAAGGCCGGCTACCCGCTCACCAACATCATCTTCGAGGACACGCAGACCGCGGTTCTCTATCAGCACGGCCAGCGGATTTTTTCGGTCGACATGAAGTCGCCGGACAAGCTCGCGGAGCTCGTGCTGCAGTTCTTCGCGTACATCGAGCCGGAAATCGAGGAGTTCGAGCACGCGGTCGAGGAGTTCAAGGAGCGGGTGCCGGACCTGGCCGAGGGGCTCAAGAAAAGGATCGACGTGGCGCATCGGACGAACACGAAGTTCAAGCAGGCGTTCGCCGAATTCTTCGAGCTGTGCCAGACGAGTCTCAACCCGAACATCTCGCAGGCGGCCGTCGATGAGATGCTGATCCAGCACATTCTCACGGAACGGCTGATCCGCGAGATATTCGACAATCCCGAGTTCGTGCGGCGGAATGTGATCGCGGCGGAGGTCGAGAAGGTGATGGTGGCGATGACTAGCCACAGCTTCGACCGCAACACGTATCTGCGGGACCTCGACCGGTTCTATGTCGCCATCGAGCACGCCGCGCGGACGATGACCGACTGGTCGGACAAGCAGTATTTTCTGAACACGGTGTACGAGCGGTTTTTTCAGGGCTACAGCGTGAAGCTGGCCGACACGATGGGGATCGTGTACACGCCGCAGGAAATCGTGGATTTTATGTGCGCGAGCGTGGCCGAAGTGCTGGAAAAGGAATTCGGCGAGAAGCTGTGGAGCGAGGACGTCTACATCATCGACCCATGCACGGGGACGGGGAACTTCATCGTCAATCTGATCCGGCGGATTCCGAAGGCGAAGCTGGAGGCGGTTTATAAGAATCGGTTGTTCGCGAATGAGATCATGCTGCTGCCGTACTATATTGCGGCGCTGAATATCGAGCATGCGTTCTTCGAGCAGGCCGGGAAGTATGAATCATTTGAGGGGCTTTGTTTTGTCGATACGCTCGACCTTGCTGACGACAAGCAAGGCGAACTTGAGTTTATGACCGAGGCGAACAGCGAGCGCGTCGCGCGACAGAAGGCGGCACCGATAACGGTTGTCATAGGCAATCCGCCATATAATGCTCATCAGCAAAATGAGAACGACCAGAATCGGAACCGTGCGTACAAGGTGATCGACCAGCGGATTACCGACACCAACGTGAAGGATTCATCCGCACGATTGCGCACGGCGCTAAGCGACGCATACGTGAAGTTTTTTCGCTACGCGACCGACCGCCTCGGCGAAAGGCCAGGCATTGTCAGCTTTGTTAGTAATAACTCATTCGTGCGTGGCCTAGCCTTTGACGGTTTTCGCAAGCACGTCGCCATGGACTTCGACCTCGTGTACCATTTCAATTTCAAGGGCAATGCACGAACTGCCGGCGAGCAAAGGAAGCGAGAAGGAGGGAATATCTTTTCCAATCTTATCCGCACGAGCATTGGAATTACTCTCCTGGTACGGCGCCGTTCAAAAGGCTCGCCACGCATCAATTATCACGCGGTGGCTGACTATCTGACAGCGGAGGAGAAACGCCAGTACTTACATGCGCATTCGAGCATCGGCGCGGTCGATTGGACGCAGTTAGCGCACGATGGGAAAAACAATTGGATCGCTGGCGAAAACGAAGAAGAGTTCGCAGGATTATTGCCGATCGGCTTGAAAGACGGTGATAACGCCATTTTCGAGGTTTATGGCTGTGGCGTCGCGAGCAATGGAGACGCGTATGTCTATGATTACGATGCCGAAAAGCTCGCGTCGCGCGCGAAACAAATGGTAGAGGATTTCAACGCGCAGCTTGATCGTTGGAGACGTAGTGGTAACCGTTCACGGGCCGGGGAATTGGTCTTGTGTTGATTTGCCGGTTTACGCGACATTGGGGGCATGACGCTGGGGTTTGAGATCACGGAGGAA
>QEVJ01000081.1 GCA_003576845.1 Planctomycetota bacterium | reverse complement strand
CGTCGTCGAAGTCGGGGGCGTCATCGGAACCGTCCAGCGGATCGGCGCCCGCAGCACCTGGATCCGCACGGGCACGAACTTCGAGATCATCGTGCCGAACAGTTCGCTCTTGCAGAACAACGTCGTCAACTGGACGTTGACCGACGACAAGATACGCACCAGCATCCGCGTCGGCGTCTCTTACGGGTCGTCGACGCGCGACGTATCGCGGCTGCTCAAGAAGGCCGCCGAGGAACACGGCCTGGTGATGACGAATCCCGAGCCGTTCGTGTGGTTCACCGACTTCGCCGACAATGCACTCGTTTTCGAGTTGCATTTCTGGCTGCAAATGCGGTCGCTGGCCGAACGCCGCCGCATCGAGAGCGACATCCGCCACATCATCGACCAGCGGTTCCGCGAGGCAGGCGTGGTGATGGCCTTCCCGCAGCGAGACGTGCACCTCGACGTCCGGCAACCGATCGACGTGCGATTCTTGGACCGCAACGGGCCACGCAGCGAAGCGGCGTAATCGCCGATCTCAGCGAATCGCCTTGTCCGGCAATTGCGCCTTGATGCCCTCGTCGAGCGGCATCTTGTCGGGCACGCCGTCGGCGGCGGCGATGAGCCTTTCCAGCTCGCGCTTCAGCTCCGCCACCGCGCCGGCGTATCGCGGGTTGTCGATGAGGTTCTTCGATTCGTCGGGGTCACTTGCGATGCGGTACAGCTCTGCCTTGTGCCGATCCGGTTTTCCGTCGCCGTGCGGATAATGGACGTACTTCCACTCGTCGGTGCGAATCCCGCGAACATTCGGCGTGTACGGAAACTGCTTCTCGTAGTTGTACTCGTAATACCAGCTTTTGCGCCACTCGGCGTCGCCCCCGGCGAGCAGCTTCTTCCACGAGCGGCCGTGCGTCTTGGCCGGCGGCGGCGCGGCGCAATAGTCCAAAATGCTGGGCGCGACGTCGATCGTCAGCACCTGTGCGTCGACGACGCGCGGCTGCAATTTGCCGGGGGCGATTGCCCGTGGATAGCGCACGACGAGCGGAATGCGAATGCTCGCCTCGTGCATCGTCCGCTTGTCGACCATCCCGTGCTCGCCGTTCAAGAGTCCGTTGTCGGCCATGAACACGATCAGCGTGTTGTCGAGCTCGCCCGTTGCGCGCAGGTGCGCGTACAACCGTCCGACGCTGTCGTCGACGCTCAGGATCGTTCCCCAATACGCCCGGGTCATGGCGGCGAAGTCCTTGACCGCCTCGGGTCGGGCGTCGGGAAACTTCTTGCGATAGTCGAACAGCGGCCCGTAAATGCCGTGCCACGTCGGCAGCCGGGCCTTGATCCACTCCGGCTTGTCGTCGAGCGCGAAGGCGCTCTTCGGGTATTGCACGTCGACGCCGTCAAAAACGCGTTCATACTTCGGCTCGGGATAATAGAAGCTGTGCGGCGCTTTGTGGCCGATCATCAACAGAAACGGCTTGTCGCGCGAACGCTTGAGCCAGTCGATTGCCATGTCGGTAACGGCCGTCGTGTAGTAGCCTTTGACGACCTTTCGCTCGCGGCCGTGGAAGTTGAACTCGGTGTCGTAATACTTGCCTTGGCCCTTGTGGGTGACGAAATAATCGAAACCAGGGCGCGGCTCGTCGTTTTCTTCGCCCATGTGCCACTTGCCGACGTATGCCGTGTCGTAGCCGGCGGCTTGCAGCGTTCGCGGAAAGCTCGCAAGCTTCGTCGGATACTCGGTAAAGTTGCTCGTCACGCCGTGGCTATGGGCGTACAGTCCGCTGAGAATCGAAGCCCGGCTCGGCGAGCAAAGCGACGTCGTGCAAAACGCATTGGCAAACCGCACACCCTCGCGAGCAAGCCGGTCGATGTGCGGCGTTTTCAGATCCACGTGGCCGGCACAGCTCAACGCATCCCACCGCTGATCGTCGGTGAGGATGAACAGGACGTTCGGGCGTTTGGCGGTGGCCGATTTGCCGTCTTCCGTCGCCGTTTCGTCAGATTGCGCGACGATTCGCGCACTCGACAGAGCGCAGCAAAACACCGCGACGAAAACGAAGTGACGGAAGAAACTGTCGGGCAATCGAGAACGCAGATGCAGTACCATCGAACAAACCTCTCCAATCGGACGCAGCAAACGGTCCAACGGTCGCGAGGCAAGGCCGCGCCGGCCGTTTTGCCCCAGTTTAGCCAGACTTGCCCGCCGACGATAGAATTGAGCAGCCGCATGGAAGTTTGCCCATCGCGCCACCTCACGTACAGGATGAATCCGCATGTCGACACAGACCACGCCGGAGTCGGTGAAATCGCCCGCGCCCGATCCTTCGTTTGCCGAGACGGCGCTCAAGCTCGGCGGCAAGAGCGAAGACGAAGCGCGGCGCACCGGCGCGATCGACGCGGCCGACGATCAGGTCGAAACTCTGTTCGCGGCCAAGTATCAAACGACCGGTAGTCCGGTGCACCGCGCGGTTTGGGACCGCGGCGTGCCGACTGACTTGTTCTACTTCCCGCCGACCGAAACGCCGGCGTCCGTGCAACGCGTGATGGACGATTCGGTGGCGGTGGTGGCGAGGCATCGCGCGGCCGGCACGCTGCTCGATGCGCACGGCAAGATCGCCGAAGCGGTGCTTAGCGAGCTTGGCGGCGTCGGTTATTGGGGCTTGCTCGTCGATCCGCAATACGGCGGTTCGGGCGCGCCGTTTGCGTCGTTCGCGCCGTTTCTGACGCGGATGGCGATGGTCGATCCGACCGTGGCGGGCTTGGCGTCGGTGCATGGTTGTATCGGCGCGGTCGATCCCGTCCGCGCGTTCGGCACGGCCGAGCAGAAGCAGCGGTTTCTGCCGAAGCTGGCCAGCGGCGAACGGTTGTCGGCGTTCGCGCTGACCGAGCCGAGCGCCGGTTCCGATTTGACGGCGCTCCGCACGCGGGCCGTGCGCGACGGCGACAGCTTCGTCGTCACTGGCGAGAAGCTGTTCATCACCAACGTGGCGCCGGGCCGCACGATTGGCCTTGTGTGCTTGATCGACGACAAGCCGGCCGTGCTGATCGTCGACCTGCCGCCGGCCGAGATCGAACACTTCCAGCTTAAGGATTACGGCCTCTACGCCCTCAAGCACGCCTTCAATCGCGGGATCGTGTTTCGCGACTTCCGCGTGCCGGCGGAAAACTTGCTTACGCCTCCGCGCGGCGATGGCCTGACCATCGCCTATCACGGACTAAACCTCGGCCGCGTCGCGTTGTGCGCCAACGCGGCGGGAACGATGCGGCTGATGATGGCCAGCATGATCCCTTGGGCGAAGTTTCGGCACACCTACGGCGCCGCCATCATCACGCGCGAGCTGGTCGAACGCCGCCTAGGCCGGATCGCCGCGCTCGTCGTCGGTTGCGATGCGCTCGTCGCCTGGTGCTCGTCGCTCATCGATCAGGGCTACCGCGGCGAGATGGAGTGCATCGTCGCCAAAATCTTCGGCAGCGAATCCCAGAAAGAAGCGGCGATCGAGCTGTTCATGAAGACGCACGGCGGCCGCTCGTTTCTGCACGGCCATATCTTCGGCGACAACGTCCACGAATACCTTGCCCCGTGTATCTACGAGGGCGAAGGCGAAATGCTCGGCATGGGGTTCTTCAAATCGCTCGTCAAACAGCACGGCAAGGACTTTTTCGAGCCGCTCGGCAAGGCGATGGTCGCGGCGGGACTCAAGAAGCCCAACCCGATGAACCCGATTCATGCCTGGAAGCTCCGCGGGGCGATTGCGCCGTATGCGAAATGGATGGCGAGCCAGATGACGCGCTCGATTCCGCGGCCCGCGCTTCCCGCCGACATGCCGGCGAACCTCCGAACGCACGCCGAGTTCGCGGCCGATCAACTCCAGCGGTCGGCGCTCGAAATCAGCAAGACGATGAGCAAGTTCCAGTTGAAACTCGCCGACCGTCAATGCCGGATGTCGGAAATGTCGTCCCGCGTGCAGTCGCTGGTGGTCATGCTCTGTGCGTCGCTCTACGGCGCGCGGCAGCAGGATGAAGTGATCCGCCGCGCGGCCGACGTCTTGTGCCAAGACCTCGCCCGCGGGCTCGATGGGCGCCGGCCGACGAACGACTATTTCCGGACGGTGACGGAACTCGGCCGGGCCGTGGCCGACGGCGGGTTCAGGTCGATCGCGGGACTGCGGCCGGATGAGATCATGATGCCGTATTCTGCCGGCTGATTGGGCGCGGCCGCTTTCTCAAACCGAGCGTGCGCTTCTTTTCATCGCCGCCGTGCTAGCGTTTTCGTCGCTTTGCCCGATTTGGTGTAGAACTGGGCAGAGTTTGACGATTCTTCCGGTAGCGTAGACTCTGCGCTGGGTGTATCGGTGCTTGGACTATCGGAACCAGCCTTGCCGCGGTGGGGGCAGGGGCGACGCTCAAGGATGAAACTTGCCATGCCTGCACGAAAGGAGCTTGTGGCGATTGCCCGCCATTTTCGCGAACGGATTGCCGGTCGCCATCCGCGCCGCCCGTTGGCTCGAAGCCGCCGCGGCGTTGCTCGCCGATCCCTGATTCAATGGGGCGCGCTGGCGTCGCTAGCGTTCGGCTCGCTCGCCGTCGCGGCCTGGACGCAGGATCGGGACGCAGGACGTGGGACGCGGGACGCGGGATATGCAACGCGGAACGCGGCCTACGCCGAGAACGCCGACGCGCGACATGCGAGCGTTCGCCTCGCGCAAGCAACCGGTAAGACCAACGAACTGCGCCCAACGCCGGAAGCCGCCGAATCCCGAACCCCGAATCCCGAATCCCGCGCCCCGAGTCCCACGCCCCGCGCCCCGATCCTCGTCACCCGCCGGGCCGAACTCAAGAACATCTCCGCCGCCGACTTCGAAGCCGCGCTCGAAGCGCTCACGCTCCGCAAGGTCGGCGTCACCGAATTGCCCGAAGGCGACGTCTCCACGTTCGAGACCTCAAACGATCCGGCCAGCGTGCGGATTTACGTCGCCCGCAAGTCGGGCAAGCTCTCGCTGCAAGGTCCGGCCAATCAGCTCGATGCCTGGCTGAAGCTCATCGAGACGATCGACGTCCGCATGGCCGATCGCGGCTCGGCGATGAAGGTCATGTCGCTCGAACACGCGCAACCGACCGAGGTCCGCAAGACGATCGCCATCCTCCAAGCGGCCACGGCTCCACGCCGCGGCGAAGCGCCGTCGGGAGCGAGCCAGCGTAGCGCCGAGATTGCCGCTCCCGGCGGACGCCGCACGGCGAGCCTGATATCGACGCTGCTGCAACCGGCCGCCGCGCAGAACGGCCAGAACGCGAACGAGCAACCCGCCGCGGGCGCCAACCAACCGGCGAACCCGCGCGTCGACCCGAACGCCGCCCAACCGCAGCCCGGCGACGCGCGTCAGCCGGCGGCTCAGCCCGGGGATCAGCCCACCGATCAACCTAACGCGCAACCCGGCGACCAACAGCAGGAGGAACTTCCCAAAGCGCCGCTCGGTCCCGTGCGGATCGAGTACAACGAAGCGCTCGACAAGCTGATCGTGACGGGTAGTCCGCGCGACGTGGAGATCGTCCTGGAACTCATTCGCAGGCTCGACGAAGAAGCGGCGCTCACGCGCCCCGTCGTCGAGGTCTACGAGCTCCAACACGTCGAGAACCAGGCGCTCTCGACGTTCATCTCGACGATCTACACGCAGGTGCTCGAATCGCGGCAAGGCACGGTCAGCATCACGCCGCTGGTCAAGCCCAACGCGCTGCTGATCATCGGCCGCAAGGAGAACGTCGAGTCGGTGATCGAGCTGATCAAGCGGTTCGACCAGCCGGTCGACGCCGGAATGGAGTTCGCGACGTTTCGCCTGAAGCACACCTCGGCGTTTGCCGTGCAGCGTGCGCTGCGCGAGTTCTACGGAGACTTGGTGACGTTCAACCAGTACGTCCGCACGGGCTTGGGCGCGAAGGCGCACGTCGTCGTCGACTACCGCACGAACACGCTGTTCGTTCAGGCCCGAGTCCGCGACATGGCCGAAGTGAAGCGATTCATCGAGGAGATGGACGTCGCCACGGTCGAAGGCAACATCAACCAGTTGAGAACGATCAAGCTCCAAAACTCGCTCGCCCAGGAACTGGCTCCGATCATCCAGCAAGCGATCAACGGTCCGGCGTATCAGCCGCCGCGCGTTACCGGTGCACAGGGTCAAGGGCAGCAGCAACAACAATTCCAGCCCCAACAACAAGGCCAAGGCGGCGGACAGGGCACCGGCCAGTTGCAGGAAGCCCAAGCGCTACAAGCGCGATCCGTAATGCTGCAATTGTTGGCTCGCGACGAAAACGGCGAGCGAATGGTTACGTCCGGAATTCTCAGCGACGTGCGAATCACCGCCGAGCCGCGTGGCAACGCGCTGCTCGTTTCCGCGCCGCCCGAGAGCATGGACCTGATCGTGGCCCTCATCGAACAGATCGACCAACTTCCGCCGGCTGAGGCCCAAATCAAAGTCTTCACGATCGTCAACGCCGACGCCCAAACGCTGGCCAACACGCTGCAAACGCTCTTCGGACAGGCGACCGGCGGGCAGCAAGGCGGCGGGCAGTTCCCCGGCGGCGGGTTCAACCAGCAGAACTTCCGGATCGCCTCGGCCGACGAAGAAGGCGGCGTCCTCATTCCGCTCCGCATCGCCGTCGAACAACGCACGAACAGCATCATCGTCACCGGCTCGGCCGGCGATCTGGCGATCGTGCAAGCCTTGCTCGTGCGGCTCGACGATCCCGATGCTCGCGAGCGTCAGACGCGGGTTCATCGCCTCAAGAATTCACCAGCGCAGAACATTTCGGACGCGATCAATCAATACCTGACCAACCAGCGCACGCTGCAACAGCAGATCGGCGCCCAGTTGATCGGCACGGTCGAACAGTTCGAGCGCGAGGTCATCGTCGTGCCGGAACCGGTGAGCAACTCGCTCATCGTCAGCGCCACGCCGCGGTATTTCAAGGAGATCACGGAACTGGTCGAGAAGCTCGACGAACGTCCGCCGATGGTGATGATTCAGGTGCTCATCGCGGAAGTCGTGATGCGCGACGTGGACGAGTTCGGCGTGGAATTCGGCGTGCAGGATTCGATCTTGTTCGATCGCAGCCTGGCCGGATTGCCCGGCTTTGCGTTCAACAACGCGCCGCTCGGCAACAACACGACGGTCGGCGGCAGCGACACGGTCGGCACGCAGAGCCTGTCGTCCTTCGGCGTCGGCCGCACGAACGCCGACCTCGGCTTCGGCGGTCTCGTCATGTCGGCCAGCAGCGAGTCGATCAGCGTCTTGCTGCGGGCCTTGCAGGAGAACCGCCGCCTCGACGTGTTGAGCCGGCCGCAGGTGATGACGCTCGACAACCAGCCGGCCTTCATCCAAGTCGGTCAGCAAGTGCCGTACATCACGGGCATCGCAAATCCGTCGAACACCACGGGCACGACGAACTTCTCCACGGACCTCTTGGACGTGGGCATCATCCTCACGGTGATTCCGCGGATCAGCCCGGACGGTCTCGTCGTGATGGAAATCGACGCAACGAAGTCGGCGGTCGGCCCGGACGAGGAAGGCATTCCGATTTCGATCGCGCCCAACGGCGATGTGATTCGCTCGCCGCGGATCGACACGCAACGCGCCCAAACGACCGTCATGGCGGCCAGCGGACAGACCGTTATCCTCGGCGGCCTGATCACGAAGCGCGTGTCGCAGGTTCATCGGCAGTTGCCGTGGATCGGCGACATCCCCTATCTCGGCCGGCTGTTCAGCTTCGATAGCGAATCGGACGAGCGGACCGAGCTGATGATCATCATGACGCCGCACGTGGTCCGCCGCGAATCGGACAACGACCTCGTCAAGCAAGTCGAAGGCTCGCGGATGAGCTGGTGCATGGCCGACGTGTATCGGATCCATGGACCCGGCGGGCCGAAGGGCTTGGGCCTGGGCAACGGCGACGAAGTGCCCGTGTTCTATCCCGACGAGAACCCGGCCGCTCCGGAAGAAATGCCTTCGCCGGAAGCGACGGAGCCGAGCGTGCTCAACGGCGGCGCGACGAACGGCGGAACGATCAATGGCGGAACTTACGTTTCGCCGCCCGTGAACGTCCAGCCGGCGCCGGATCGGCCTGCCCAGCCCGTGCCACCGGGTGGTCCCTCTCAGCCGGGCACATTCCGCCCGCCGCTCGAAGCGCCGCCGCCGAACGCGCAACCGGCGCCGCCCTTGCCGAATCCGGCGATGACCGACCGCCGATTCGATACCCATCGCTACGACGCGGGCTACGAACCGCGATACGACTCGCGCTACGCCGAACCGCGCGATGCGCGCTACGAACAGCGCTACGACTCCCCGCGCACGCCGTATCCAAATGACGTGCGGCCGGCAAACTACAGCACGTTTGAAACTCCATCCAACAACGGCCCCGCGCGGCGGCTGCCCTAACCTCCAACCTCTAACCTCGAATCTCCAACCTCTGCCATCCAGTGGGTGATCGCCGGAGACTTCCATGACGATTTCGTTATCTCGCCTGTTGCAACGCACGTTCGCCGCCGCCGCGCTGGCCGGCTCGCTGGCCGGTTGCGCGAACCTCGACGTGTCGAAGGCAGTTCCCTGGTCCGAGAAGAAGGAAGCGGAGGAAGTCTACGAGGAACCGCAGCGGATCGTTTCGATCTGGAACGAAAACACGCTGCACCATTCCAACGGACCGTCGTCGCGGGGCTTCGGCGGGCGGTTGATCTTCTACGGCAAGGACAAGGAGACGCCGATCAAGGTCAAAGGCGACCTGATCGTCTATGCCTACGACGAAACGGAAGCGGTGCTGCGCGGCGAACCGGCCGCGGCGACGAGCAAGCCCACCTGCCGCTTCAAGTTCAAGGCCGACAAGTTCCAGGAACATCTCCGCGAGTCGACCGCGGGACACGCCTACGACTTCTGGGTCCCCTGGGACAAAGTCGGCGGAGAGAAAAAAATCGTGACGCTCGCTCCCGTGCTGGTACTCGCGAACGGCAGGACGATTCCTGGCGAACCGAAGCAATGCGTCCTCGTGGGCCGCACGCCGCAGATCGACCATGTCGACGTGCAGCGGATCGAGGGCTCGGCGATCGAGCGATTCGGCGTGCAACCGGCGAGCTACGAAAAAGCGGCGACGGCACAAACGAACGGTGCGGCACCGTCCGACCGACGCTCCGTCGAAACGACGACGATCAGCATTCCGACGGGCTTGGCCAAACGGCTCGGTTCGCAGCCGCAACTGACCGTCCATCCACCGTACGCCACACCGCAGCGATCCGCACAAGAGAACGACACGAACGCTGCATCTCGCGGTCCGCGCGATACGCCCATTCACGATCTCAGCTACCCACAGCCGGGCTACGCGGCACCGGCCACGGGCGAGCAGTCGAACGGCGCGGTCAATTCGCCGGCGACGTTCCATCCGCCACTACGAGCTCGTTCTGCACTCGGGCAACCCCCGGTTCCAAGAGCGCCAACTGCTCGGCCAGCATCTTCTCTGCCGTCGTGGGAACAGTACCGGTCAGGACAACGACCGAGTCTGCAAGCTGGACATCCACGGCCGGCCCAACCGAACGGTGCAGCGACTTGGTCAGGCGGATCGTCGACGACGTGGTGACCGTCGACACGAGTCGCGCGGGCGGCGTGAAGCCGAGCGCGAGCTTGGTGCGAAAGCGGCGTTGCGTCTGCAACTGGTCGGCCGCCTGGTTGTCGACGAATTCGCCGAACGGCCCGTTCTGGCCGAATTGCCCCTGCCCGCGGCCTTGTTGCCCGCGGCCCTGTTGGCCCATGCCGAACTGGCCGCCGAAGTTCATTCCTTGATTGCGGCCCTGGCCTTGGCCCTGCTGTTGAGCCGCGGCGGCCGCGCCAATGAACCGCTGCATATCTTCGGCGCCGCGACCGACGAAACCGTTCGATTGCTGCGCGCGGTTCGACAGCATCGAGCCGGCGTTGCCCAGGTTGGCGAAGGGATCGCCTTGCCCGCCGAAGCTGTTTGTGTTCGCGCTCGTGCCGCGGGCGAAGGACGATTGCTGGCGATTCGCGACGCCGCCGCGCTGGGTGTTGCCGAACGTCCCGGTGGTTGACGTGCCGGAGCGGCTGGTCGTCTGTCCCGTATTGCCGAACTGAGCGGCCGCCGGCTCGGCGGCGAGGGCATACACGATCAAACCCGCGGCAAGGAAACAGAGCTTTCGCATGGCACTGCTCGCGTTGAAGGTGTCCGCCCGGTAAACTTTACCCGCCGGGGCGACGCTGCCAATTCTACCCGATGTCTGGCCGCGTTGTCCGGCCATTTTTGGCTAATCGGCTGGCAAATTTCGCCCGGTCGACAAAACCTAATCGAGCCCGCAAGGTCGCCGACTGCGCATCGCTATCGGCGGCGGGCCCGAAATTGAACACCGCGGCGCTCGCGACGTTACGCGCGTTCTCTCGCCGTGCCGACGGCGACGCCTATGTAAGCACCGATTGGCCAACGACTTCCGCCACGCCAGGTCAACCCACGGATGTCGCCGCGGGGGCCCGCTTCCGTGAACGAGCCGGGCGTTGACCCCCCCGCGGCTTCGCTGATATACTCCGCGCAGATTTCAACCTGTGCGGCTTGGGCGAACTCTTCCGCCCGGCCGGCCTTCCGCCGGCCGCACCGCCCGCGTTTCGCGCATTTTTCACGCCCTTTCGACCACCGAGGTAATCGCATGGCCGCCGCCGTTTCGCCGGGTATCCACAACAACATCGCCGAGTGCATCGGAAACACGCCGCTGGTCAAGCTCAACCGCATCGCGGCCGGCTGCGTCGGCACGGTCCTCGCCAAAGTCGAGAACATGAATCCGCTGTGGAGCGTGAAGGACCGCATCGGCCGGGCGATGATCGACGCCGCCGAACGCGACGGACGCATCAACGCCGACACGGTGATCATCGAGCCCACCAGCGGGAACACGGGCATCGGCCTGGCGTTCACATGCGCCGCCCGCGGATACAAGCTGATGGTCACGATGCCGGAAAGCATGTCGCTCGAACGCCGCCGCATGCTCAAGGCGCTCGGCGCGGAATTGGTGCTCACGCCCGCTGCCGAGGGCATGCCCGGCGCGGTCCGCAAAGCGGAAGAACTGTGCAACGCCAACAAGAATTACTTCATGCCGCAGCAGTTCAAGAACCCGGCAAATCCCGAGATCCACCGCAAGACGACTGCCGAGGAGATCTGGCGCGACACCGAAGGCAAGGTCGATATCCTCGTGAGCGGCGTCGGCACCGGCGGGACAATCACCGGCGTGAGCGAAGTCATCAAGTCGCGCAAGCCGCGCTTCAAGGCGATCGCCGTGGAGCCGGTCAACAGTCCGGTCATCACCCAACGCAAAGCCGGGCAACCGCTTCAACCGGGCAAGCATACGATCCAGGGTATCGGCGCGGGCTTCATTCCCGACGTGCTCAACGTCGACATCATCGACGACGTGGTGACGGTTGCGGACGAAGACGCGGCGGAAACCGCCCGCCAACTCGCCAGGCTCGAAGGCCTGATGTGTGGCATTTCCAGCGGCGCCGCGGCCTGGGCGGCGATTCAAGTCGCCAAACGCCCCGAGAACGCGGGCAAGTTGATCGTCGTCATCCTGCCGGACATCGGCGAGCGGTATCTGTCGACGAAGCTGTATCCGGAATGATAGGCGCTATTGACGTCGACTTTGCGTACGGAATGCCATTCCGAAAAACGCCGGGCCGCGATTCTGCTCGAACCACGACCCGGCGTCGGAAAACGTTTGTGCTGACACGCGCAACTGCCACGACGCGACCAGAGTCTCGCGCTTCGCGGCCGTCTGCGGCTTAGGCGGCGTTCCGCGGCGGGCGGTTGCCGCGTTGACCGCGCTGGCCGCGGCGCTGCCGGGCTTCTTCGACTGCCTTCTTCTGCTCGTCGGTCAAGAGACCCATCACGGCGTCCGTGACCTCTTTCGTCAGGCTCGTCACCTCTTCGCGGGCCTTCTTCTGGTCGTCGGTCCAGGTGACCGCTTCCTCGGCAACCTTACGCAGTTCTTCGCCCTGCTTGCCTTCCTCGCGGGCCTTCTGGAATGCTTCCCGCAACGCCGTCCGCTGCTCGTCGGTCGGCCGAGCCTTCTGCTGGGCCGCCTGCAGCTTTTCGCTGTACTTCTTTTCGATCTCGGCCAGCTTCGTCTTCTGCTCGTCGGTCAGCGTCACCGCGCGCGGAAGCTGCCACGGAGCTCGTTGGAAGCCCTGACCGCCCGGGCCGCGCTGCCCGCGACCGCGGCGGCCCGGTTGGCCTTCGTCTTGAGCGGACGCCATCATCGGCGCGAGCACGATCGCCACGAACGCCGCCACGAACATGAATCGCACGAACTTCTTCATACCTGGGTCTCCTTGACGGAAGGGTCGGAACGCCGAGCGGCGTGCCAAACAATGAAAACGACCAATTCTCAACCTGAATCGGGAGTACGCGAAAGCCGCCTCGCCCGGTCGCGGCTTCCCTCGCTACGCCGGGCCAATTTTCCGGCCGCGAAGGTCGATATCGCGACCGCCCCGCGAACACCCACGCGAATACTCAGGAAACCCCGGCGCCAGGGCGAGGTTTCGCAGGAAGGCCAGAGTTTCACCTCCGCATCACGAAAATCGAACGCCAACGGCCATTTCTTCGCCGGGCATCTCCGGAATCGCGTGCAAGCAAAAAAGCGTGCGTTACCGGGCGACGGCGAGTGGATCCCCGCCGCCGCTGGAATGCCCGCACACTACGGCCGGCCGGCGCACGGCGCCGACCGGCCCCGAACTGGGATCTGCAACCTCACGCCGCAGCCGTCGCGTCTCCGGCGTCGACGGCAGAAGCACGTGGCACCGGTTACGAGGCTTTCGTCGCCTTCTTCTTGCCGCGCAGGCTGGCCTTTTGCTCCTCGGTCAGGATCGAACGTTTGGCCGTTTCGATTTCCTTACGTAGCACCGCCAGTTTCTCGCGGGCCGCGCGCTGCTCCGATGACAGTCCGATCGCGTCGTCGGCCAATGCCTGGGCCGACTTGCCCTTGTGGCCCTTGGCTTGGGCATTCTTCAATGCTTCCTTGCGCTTGGCGGCCTGATCCTTCGACAGCTTGGCGACCTGCTGCACGGACCTAAGTTTGTCGAGGTACTTCTGCTGCACGCTTGCGAGCTGGGCCTCTTGGTCCGGCGAGAGCTTGATTCCCTTAGGCATCTGGAACGGACCGACGATGCCCGCAGGCACCTTCTTCTGGCCCTTCTCGCCCTTGGCGGCCGGTTTCTTCTCGCCCTTGGCGACGGTTTTTTTCTCGGCTTTCGCGGCCGGTTTCTTCTCGGCGTTCGCCGTCTTAGCTTCGCCCTGCTTTTTTTCCTTCTTCGGTGCTTTCTTCTCCGGTTGCTTGCCGTGCTTGTCGGCTTCTCCCTTGGCTTTGGCCGGCGCCTTCTTGTCCGCCTCGTTCTTGGTTTTCTCCTCGGCCTTCTTGACGGCCTTCTTCTCCGGCTGCTTCGTCTCGTCGGCCATTGCCGGCGCGGCGAGCGCAATCGCCAAGATGGTCACGAGACACGCCCGCAACGATGTAAACATGTCAATTCTCCTCGATTCGAAGATGCGTGGTTGTGAAACTTGCACGCCCTTCAGTGCTCCTGAACACCCCGGTTTGCCGTTCGATCAGCCGAGCAACGCCGGAATCACCGATCCCTCGCGCACGAGCGTAATCGGCCGGCCGCTCGATGTGTGATATTCCTTCGTAAAGTCGATGCCGAGGGCGCGATAAAACGTCGCCGCCACTTGCTCGGGCGCGACCGCATCGCCGGCCGGTTGCGCGGCGCGGTCGTCGCTCGCGCCGACGACTTGCCCCGTCTTGATACCGCCGCCACCCAGGAGGCAGAACATCGCCCGCGCCCAGTGATCGCGTCCGCCGCGGCCGTTCACTTTTGGAGTCCGTCCGAATTCACCGGTCACGAACACGACGGTCGAGTCCAAGAGACCCTTGGCCGCGAGCGACACGAACAGCGCCGACAGGCCGGCATCGAGTTGCGGGAGGTTCTGATCCTTGAGCTTCGTGAAGTTCGCGTTGTGCGTGTCCCAGCCGCCGAACGTGACGGTCACGAACCGCACGCCCGACTGTACCAGCCGCGAGGCCAAGAGACAGCTTTGCCCGAAGGCACTCTCGCCGAACGCCTCGGCAAGCTTTTTCGGCTCCTTAGCGACGTCGAAGGCGTCGCGGGCTTCGCGCGAGGTGAGCATGTCGTATGCCCGCCGCGAAAACTGATCCAGCCCGTCGACGAGATCGCTATTTTTCTCATAGCCGGCGAAGGTCTGATCGAGGTCGGAGAGCAGGCGTTGGCGGCGCTGCACGTCCTCGACGGTCACACCGCCGGCGAGCGTGATGCCGCGGACGTTGAACGGTTGTCCCGGCCGCGGCGCGGCGTTTGTCTGAAAGGCGTTATACCGGACGCCGAGAAAACCGGCCGAATGGGCCGTATTGGGCACGGCGACGAACGAGGGCAGCGTCGGCTCGCTCGGCAATTCCTTGCTCACCACGGAACCGTAGCTGGGATATTCGAGCGACGGCACCGGTCGGTTGCCCGTGTTGAGGTACTTCTGGCCCAAGGGGTGCGCGGCGATGTTGTGGCTTACGCCCCGCAGGATCGCGTACTTATCGGCGCACGCCGCTAGCCTCGGCAGGTGCTCGCAAATCTCGATGCCCAGCACGTTTGTCTTGATCGGCTTGAACTCGCCGCGGAATTCGGCCGGCGCTTCGGGCTTGAGGTCGAACGTGTCCTGGTGCGACGGACCGCCGTTGAGGTTGACGAAGATCGCCGCCTTCGCCTTGGCGGCCGCACGCACGGCGCCGCGGGCTTCGAGACGAAAGTATTGGCCGAGCGTCAGCCCGGTCGCGCCGATCATCCCGGCACGAAGCACGTCGCGGCGCGAAAGTCCGTCGCAGTAGCGGTGGTTGGACATGGCGGGTTGAGAGGTTGGAGGTTGGAGGTTGGAGGTTAGAGGTTAGAGGTTGGAGGTTAGAGGTTGGAGGTTAGAGGTTAGAAGAGTCGGAGCTTAGCTGAGGACGAGACTGACAATTCCCCGACCCCCGATCCCCGACCCCTGCTCAGTGATTCACGATGAACTCTTTACTGTTCACGAGCGCCCAGATCGCGTCGCGTAGGCCGGTTACTTTGCCATTGGCGCCGAGGTGACGGCGGATGCGCTGCTCTTCTTCGGCGGTCGGTGGTCGGCTGAGCGTGCGGAGATATGCCGCGCGAATCATCGCGCCCACGTCGGGTTCGGCGGCCGGTTGCTTCGCCGCGTCTTTTCGCGTGCCGGCCTTGGCGCCGTTTTCACTCGATGCCTTCTCGTCGCCGGTCTTTTTCCGCTTTGATTCCTCTTCCTTGGCGGCGACCGCCTTGACGCGCGATCCGCCGGCCAATTCGCGGGCTTCCCGTGTGAGCCGCTCGATCCGCCGCCGGACGCGCTGTGCCTGCTCGTCTTCGCCATTCTTCTTGAGCCGCTCGGCGCGAACGTCGAGCATCGCGATTTGTCTCCGCAAGCGGCGGATTTCGTCCTCGCGTTCCTGCGCAGAATTGGATTGCTTGTCGCCTTTGCCGTTCGCGTCGGCCACGTCGCGGCGTTCGGGACGGCTGTCCTGCCCGAGCTCCGCGGAAACCTGTTTGATCCAGCCCTCGGGCCGATCGATCATCCGCAGCACGTCCTGATCGTTTCGCAGGAACAGCGCTTGCAGCAAGCTCGGCTCGCTCGTCCGTTCGCAGTCGCAATTGGTCAATCGCTCCGGCCGGCCGAACGCTTGCAAGGCGAAGTTGCTCGGCCCGCGCCGCGGTCCCGAACTGGACGGCCCGATCGCCCGTCGCGAAACGTCCTCGCGAAACGCGACCAGTTCGGCGTCCGAAGCCGTGGCCAGCGTTACGGCATCGTAAGCCACTTCGGCCGGCAGCCGCCGCAGCACCGCATGGCTGAAGTTCCGCTCGTCGAGCCGGTTCGTTTCGTTGACCTTCCAGCTCAATTGATAGGTGCGGCTATTCGCGATTTCTCGGTGCAGCCACTTCATGTCGTAGCCGCTGTCGATGAAGCCGTGCGTCAAATAGTCGAGCAAAGGTTCGTTCGACGGCGGATTGGCCAGGTTCAAGTCGTCCGGCGGCTCGATGATGCCGACGTTGAAGTACGCCGCCCACACGCGGTTGACGAAACTTCGGGCGAAGTACGGATTGTCGCGTTCGCGCATCCACCCCATGAGCGCGGCTCGCGGGTCTTCACCCCGCGTCACGTCGACGGTTTCGTCCTCGCCGAGAATCTTCGGCGTCACCACGCGCCGCGCCGGCATGTTGCGGCGGTTCTTGTTGTTCTTGGCGTTCTTACCCCGCGCCGGGTTATTCGGCCGGCCGCTGTTCGCGACGAACACCTCGCGCCAGGGGATCGTCTGGCCATTTTTCACGGCATCGGTCAGCTTCCGCTGCGCCATGCCGCCCTTCAAGTCGCCGACGATGGCCGACATCATCTGCTGATATTGCGGCCGCGTCTGCGGTGTGTTGCCGTACACGACCGGCTCGAAGAACGCCGTGAACTGGTCGAAATCCTCCTTGGTCCATTGGTCGAACGGGTGCTTGTGACACTCGGCGCATTGCAGCCGCACGCCAAGAAAGGCGTAGCTGAAGCTCATCGCCTTCTCTTTCGCCTGTGCGCCTTCGCGGATCCGGGACCAGAAATAGGGCATCGTCTCGCGCTGGCTGAAATCGGCCGGCTTCTCCGGGCGGAAGTAGCTCGACATCTCCTTGCAATAGTCCTCATAGCTCTGGCCAGGCGCTCGGCTCACGGCAAGCGCGATCCCCTCGACGATCTTGTCGTAAGGCACGTTCTCCTTCACGCGGCGATGAATCCAGTCGTACCACTGCCGCGATTGCTGCTCGGCGAGTTGCTGCTCCGCCGAACGCCGCGGGTTGTTGCCCGTGATGTCGCAGAGCTTCGTGGTCCACCACATCGCGTAGCCTGGGCTTTCGAGCAGTTCGTCGATCTTCTTTTGTCGCTTACCGGCCGACCTATCGGCCAGGAACGCCTCGACCTCGGCCGGCGTGGGCAAGGTGCCGGTGATATCGAGCGTTACGCGCCGCAGGAACTCGGCGTCGGTCGACAACTCCGACGGCACGATGCCCAGTTTCCGCAGCTTGGCAACGACCAGCTCGTCGATTTTCGTCGGCGTCGGCACGCCGGGGTAATTCGCCCCGGCAAGTTCCGATACGGGCCGCAGAATCTGCACGGGCGTCACGCCGTTGTCGTAGAACGCCACGACGTGGGTGTTGCCGGGCGACACGCTCGTCACGCGGCCGTCCTCGTCGACCGTGGCGACCGATTCGTCGTTCGTGCGAAACCGGCAGAGCGGCGTGACGTCCTCTTGCGCGCCGTCCGACCAGTGGGCGATGGCGCGCAGCGCGACCGTTTTGCCGTTCTTGGCGAAGTTGATCTCGCTCGGCTCGACGACGAGCTTCTCGAACCGCGGCGCGTTGTCAGCCGGGCCGTTCGCGCCCGAGGCGATCCACTTCCGCAGCACGCGGTACGCCCACGAATCGGCCTTGAACCGTTCGCCGCCTTCGTGATCTTCCTGAAGCGTCGGCTTGCGGAGGATCAAGCTCTCTTCCGGCTTGTTGCGGTTCACGCGGTCGGTGTCCTTCTCGAACAGCGACGCGAGGTCGGCCTTGTGGTCATAGCCGAAGAGCGAAAGCCTGAAGCCGCCCTGACCTTGGAACGATCCGTGACACGCCCGGCCGTTGCAGCCCATGCGACCCAAGAGCGGCGAGACGTGCCGCTGGAAGTCGGGCGTTTCGTCCGTGTCGGCGGCAAAGCGCTCGTGAATCGGCGCGAGCGCCGCGGTGCGCGCCGGCGGAACGATTGTCGCGTCCGGTTCCGACGCGCGCGGGGCGTCGCCAGCGAACGCCGCGATTGCGCCGAGCACCAACGCCGCCGCAAGGGCACACCACGTCAAACCGAACCGGCCGCTATTGCCAAGAATCTTTGCAAGTCGCATCCGTGAAGTCCTCGATCGTTTGCCAACGTAAATAATTCGCACGCTTCGCGTAATCTGCGGCGCGGCCGGCACGCCGATGTTACTTCGTTACGTCATCGCCGTTACTTTTCCGGCTTCGCGTCGCCTTTCGGCTTTTCCTTGGGCGTCTTTCTCTGCGCCGCCGGCTGCTTGGCATTCTTCGCGCGGGCGGCGCCGACCCGTTGTCGATTCGCCTTGATATTCTGGCGTACCTGAGCCATTTGCCGCTCGACCGTCGCGTCCTTGTCCGCGGAAAGCCGGGCGATATCCGCGTCCGCCGCGGCCAGACGCTTTTCGAGCTGCTCGCGGTCGTGCCGGCGCAGCGCCAAGCGCGTGTCGACCCGTTCGGCCAGAAGCGACTTGAGTTCGGCTTCGACGTCCATATCCGGCGACATCGTCGACCGGGCGGTGAGCAACTGAATCCGCGAGTTGATCTTCCACATCTTGAGTTCGAGCTCGTACCGCGCGGCATCGCGTTCTTTCCACTGCGCCACGCGCTCGCTCGCCCGGAACAACTCGCGCGCGGCGCGGCGGTATTGCTCGGGGCGCGACGCACGGAGATTGTCGAGCAAGTCCGCGACTTCCGGATGATGCTCGCGGACGAACTTCATCGCCGCGGCTTCGCGCTCGGGCGTGAACACGGGCATCGGACCATTGGCCCCGGCCTTGGCCGACTTCGCCGGCTTCGTTTCGCCGCTGAGTGCGTTTTCTTGCGCAAGGGCGCTGGCGACCGTCGCCACAACGCAGACGAGCGTCGCGGAGGCAATCAACCACGCCGTCGATTTTCTTCGGCCAAACATCGCAATTCCTGTGTCGCTCGATTACACAAGGCAAATAGGCGTATACACTTTCATTACTCATGACCACGTGCGATGGCTCGAACCGCTATCCCTCTTGCATCGCACCATCGACGGAATCTGAGGTCGGCTCGTCGCGATCGCCGTTAGTCTCGTCGGGCATCGCCTCGTCGCCCACTTCGTCGCCGCCGAGCGCGGCAAACATCCAATCGGGCACGTTCAGCAGTTCTTCGGTCGACGTATCGGCAGCGGACGAGGAGGCATCGGCGTGCGATTCGCCGCTGGCATCTTCTTCCGGAATTGCCTCGGACGGGGCATCGAACGACTCGGCCCACGCGCTCGCGAGCTCGGCGTCGCCGCTACCCGTCCCGGCCGGCAACGCAGGGCCTTGGTCGTTCACGAAATTGCGGCCCACCCAAATCGCGGCGAGCAACAATGCAGCCCCAAGCGAAAGCCATGCCAAACGTTCATAGACGTGTCGGCCCGATCGCGCCGGCTGGACAACGGTCGGCGCGGCTAGCGGAACGTCCGCCACGTGCTGCGACAAAGCCACGACGGCGGCGAGCCGCTCGCGTGCTTCTTGACTCGTGGCCAGGAGCGCCTCGAACGTCGCCGCTTGCGTGGCGTCGAGTTCGCCGGCGGCGTAGCAGAACGCCAGCCAATCGAGGTCGAGTTCGTCGCGGGATAAGTTCATGGGTCAGGGGCGATGTTCGCCGAGGGCCGTTTTGAGTTTCGCCAGGGCCGTTCGCATTCGCGTCAGAGCGGTTCCCAGCGGAATCTCCAGCCGGGCGGCGATTTCGGCAAAGGTAAGGTTCTCGTGAATCCGCAGTCGCACCACGGCTTGAAGCTCGGCGGGGAGTCGGGCCAGCGCATCGCGAACCGCCTCCGCTTCTTCCCGCCGCGCGGCGGATTCGGCCGCCGATTCCCGAAGCGCCGATTCTTGTCCGAGCCTCTCGACATGCCACACCGATGTTTCCAGGACTCGCGCGCCAGTTGCCTCGCGGCGGCGAATCGCCAACGCTTCGTGATACGCCACGCGGAACAGCCACGCCTTTCGCGATTCGTCCCGGGCGGTATGGCCTTGCTCGATGGCCTTCACCAGGGCCGCCTGCATCGCGTCGGCCACAGCTTCGGAATCTCGCAATACGCCGAGCAGGAACCGCCGCAACTCGCCGGCGTGTTCCTCGTATAGCTGCTGCACCGTACCCGGCGGCAGCTTGGGTTCGCCGCTGTCGTCGCCGGCCCGATCTTCGTCGAGTTTCGGCTCCAAGTCGGCGGCTCCAAGCCCGGAGAGGCAGTCCGGCCCGCCGGGCAGCATAGATACTAGATGCGCAAGTCCAGCGAATTATTTTGCACGCGGCTTCCAAACCGCAAAGACGCAAAGGAGGCGCAACAGCATATTCTGCAAAGCTTTGCGACTTTGCGTCATTGCGGTTACGCCCACATTGCCCGACGGCGGTGCAAGAATCTGCGAAATCTGCAATTCACTTCGCCGGCGGCCAGACATAATACCCCGGCGTCGTTACCCGGACGCTCCACAGCGTATGCCCAGCGGTGACGAACAGCGTCTTGCCGTCCGGACCGCCGAAGCAGCAGTTCGTGACCATGTCCATCTTGATAGGCACGAAGCCGACCTGCTTGCCCTCGGACGAGAACACGTACACGCCGGCCGCGACGTCGGCCGATTCGAGCGGTTCGTTCGGCACATTAAACCCGGCCGCGACGTACAGGCGCCCTTCGCGGTCGACCTCCATGCCGTCTCCGCCGCGGCCGTGCCCGAAGTCGTGCAGCAGCGTGCGGCTCTTCAAGTCGACCGAGCCATCGCTGCCCAGGGCAAACCGCCAGAGCTTGCGGTTGCCGTCCGCCGTGCTGTTCTGGTTGTCGACGACGTAGAGCCACTTCTGGTCGGGCGAGACCGCAAGTCCGTTCGGCCGCTCGACCTCGCCGGCAATGACGCGCGTCACCTTACCGTCGGGATCGATCCGGTACACGCCCTCGATCGGTTTTCCAGTGGCATCGAGTTGTTCAATATCGTCCCGCGGGCCATACCGCGGGTCGGTGAAATACACGCGGCCTTTCGCGTCGACGGTCACGTCGTTGGGCGAGTTGAACCGCTTGCCCTCGTACTTGTCGGCGAGCACGGTGATGGTCCCGTCGTGTTCTGTTCGCGTCACCCGCCGGTTGCCGCCTTCGCCCGCGCCTTCGCACGCAATGAGCCGCCCCTGGCCGTCGAAGATCAATCCGTTCGCCTGGCCCGACGGCTGACGAAACACGTGCAGCACGCCCTTGGGATCGCGGCGCATGATTCGGTTGTTGCCGCAATCGGTGAAATAGACGTTTCCGCTAGGATGCCAGGCTGGACCTTCGACGAACGCGACGCTGCCTTC
Source organism: Planctomycetota bacterium (assembly GCA_003576845.1). Classification (GTDB taxonomy): domain Bacteria; phylum Planctomycetota; class Planctomycetia; order Pirellulales; family PLA5; genus PLA5. The sequence goes on along the minus strand of QEVJ01000081.1, from coordinate 6,218 downwards.
GACTTTTGCGGCGCCGGCGGCGGCGAAGACGTCGTCGGCGATGGCAACTCGCGAATGTGGGACGATGGCGGATGCAGCGGCGACAAATACGCTAACCAGTGGCGCGAATCGCATGGTAAACTCCAATCACGACTTTGAAGCCACAGGGACGGCGACTATTCGTTCAACAACGTTTCCAATTCGACGAGAATCCGCAGCGCCGACTCCGACCGCGCCGACGGCGTTCCGTCCGCCAGGACCCGTTTTCGTAGCCGTTCGATGGCGGCGCGAGCTTGCGCGTCGGTCGTGCTTTCTTGAAAGGACTTGAGAAACTGCCGCCAGAATTCTGCCTTGATTCCGCACAGCGAAATCTCATCGAGCTTGCGGATGTACTCCTCCATGATTCCCGTGCGCGCTAGCCTGCCGAAGTTTCCTCCGACGTCGCTTGCCGGACGATCGCCAATTTGGTCGGCCTTCACGGGATACGGACCGATGCCGCTCGGCACGACGATCGCCGTATCGCTCGCGGCTTGTCGCAGGTGCTGCCAATGATAGTTGCGGAATTCGGCGGCGTAGCGAGCCGACTCGATCCACGGTTCGAACAGCATCGGCGCGCCGCTTATCACGTTACTCAATACCCACGGCACAACGACAATCAGGTCTTGCTCGGCGCACGCGGATGCCGTCGTCTGAAAGCGCAAGCTCGGCTCCGTTTCCTTTGCGAGTAGATACCAGCCCTTAAGTTCCAACCCGAGGATTGTGTCGTCGCCCGTGGCCTTTCGTAGACGCACGTCGGGAAACGTTTGCGGCTGCCGAACGAAACTATAGAGCGCATATTTTCCGCTCGAATCCCAGGTCGAACGAATCAGGTTTAGCGTGCGGACAACCTGTTCTTCGATCGTCGCGCCGAGGACGGAATTGAGCGTATACAAGTCGGTCGCCATCACACCGGCGATATGCGTTTCGGTACGAAAGTAGATCGGCAACGTCGCGAGCGCTTCGCGCACCGCGCAGTACAGCCCGTAATGCTCCCAGGCGGCATCGGGAAGCTTTCTCGCGGGCGGCGTCGGTGGCACCGTCGGACTCATGCGGAGGCCAGTCTTTCCGCCGCGGCGGCGAAGAACTCGGGCACGATTTCGGCCGCGACGTATCGTCGGCCAAAGTGGTGACACACCACGGCGCCCGGACAGAGACCGCCAAAGGGCTCCCAAACGACGTCGCCTTCGTCCGTCGAGGCGCGAATCGTCAACTCCACGAACCGCAGCGGTTTCTGACTGCCGTGCAAGCTACGGAACTTGTACCGCATTCCGTTGCGCTCTCCTTGAATCCGCTCACCGCCCGAAACTTGTGGCTCGCGCCAGACGTTCGTAATTCCAATGTCGCAATAGAATTTCGCGCGCATTCGCCCCCAAACATCGGCCGAAATCGGTTCCTTGCCGTCGAGGCTGAAGTACGGTCGTCCGGCGGGCGCGCCGCGACGGTTCGCATATTCCGCGAGCTTCACGAAGGCATCCACCGGCGGATAGTACCATAGATGGTCGCCCGTCAAATACTTGCGCGTTGCCGCGTTGAGCACGCCGCATGCGTCATTTGCCAAGCGAAACGGTAATCCGGAACGTTTCCATTCGTTTCTTAACCACTGTTGCATGGAAACTTCGCCCGCCGGCGAAGGAAACCGCGCAGGTTTGACGTAGTGAACGCACACTTCCGTGACCACGGGAAACTTTCGAAGCGTCTGTGAGTTCGCGTTTCCGGCCACATGTCCGAGACCCTTATCCCAGATGTTACAGCAACGATACTCCCAACCGTTTGCGACCAACACCGGATGCACGTTCGCCCAGCCGACCTCCGTATTCCAGAACCACAGCGTCGTCTCGGTTGTCGCGCGCCGCGACCAGGCTCGAATATGCGGTTCATACCACTCCGCCAACGACACGGGAGTGCGTTCGTCTCCCGGAAAACCGTTCACGCCGTAAGGTCCGTCCGCGATGATGCACGTCGGCGCGGGCCAGTCATGGTAAAGATTCTCGGCGCAATCGAAGTGAATCGCAACATTTTGACGCCGGAACGCATCGCCTCGGCTGGCCTTGGAAGCATCGACCTTTTGCCGACTGTCAAAAAAACGACGCTGCCGCGCGAGCCTCGATGCAGATCCATTCGACCGCCTATTCATGGTTCTTCCCTAAACACAGCCAATCGTCGAGCGTTGTGCGAATTGCCACCTCAGCCTTCGCTACCAAACAAACGTACACGAGTCACCAAGAATTGCAAGTATCCCCGGGGCTCAGCGAGCAGCGCACGCCGCTCTAAAGCCGCTCCGCAAACGCCCGCAGATCGCGCTCCAGGGCCCCGAGGCGCTCGCGGAGCATCCGCTTCGCTTCGTCGAGATTGTGAAGCTGCTCGGCCGGCTCGTAGGTGAACATGTAGAGCTTCACCTTCGGTTCGGTGCCGCTGGGGCGAACGGCGACGTAGTTGCCTTCCGCGGCCAGGTGCAGGATCACCATGTCGCCCCGCGGCGCGTCGAGCGGTTCGGCCGCGCCGCTCGCGCCGGGGCGCACGATTCGCAAGTTTTCATAGTCGTAAGCCGCGGCCACCTTGAAGCCGGCCAGTTCTTCCGGGGGCATTTCACGAACGCCCGCCATGAGCCGCTTCATGCGGCCCATGCCTTCGGAGCCTTCCATCGTGATCGAGACGGTGTTCTCGGCGTGGCAGCCGAATTGCCAGAACAGGTCGTCGAGCTTTTCGTGCAATGTGCGGCCTTGTGACTTGAGCTTCGCGGCGAGCTCGGCGAGCAACAACGCCGCCACCGCGCCGTCCTTGTCGCGGGTGTACTGGCCGACGAGGTAGCCGTGCGACTCTTCCGCGCCGAAGACGAACTTTTCCGGTCCGCGGGCGTCGATTTCGCCGGCGATCCACTTGAACCCGACGTGCAGGTTGCCGTAGGTCTTCGCGCCGTAGCTGGCGGCGATGCGGCGGATCATCTCGGTCGTCACGAGCGTCTTGACCACGTAGTGCTCCGGCGACAAACGCCCCGCCGTGCGGCGCGCTTCGAGCACATAGTCGGCGAGCAACGACCCGATTTGATTTCCGGTCATCGTCGCCCAGGGACCGGCCGGCCCCGACTTCGCGGAGACCGGCGCCGCGCAGCCGAGGCGGTCGCAATCCGGATCGGTGGCCATGATGAGGTCCGCGCCGATTTGCTTGGCGCGTTCGATGATCGTGTCGAATACCTTGGGGTTTTCGGGGTTCGAGACGTGGCCGGGCACGTTCGGAAAATCGCCGCTCGGCTCGGCGTGGGGAGCGAAGATTTCCACGTCCTTGAAGCCGGCCGCGGCGAGCACCGGTTCGACGGCGGTTCGCCCCACGCCGTGCAGCGGGGAGTAGACGATCTTCAGGTCGCGCGAACCGCCGAGCGCTTGTGCCGATGCTGCCGCGACATACGCCTTGTCGACCTCGTCCTCACAGCGCACGATCTTTCCTTCGGCCAGGGCCGCCTCGAACGGCACGCGGGCGATCGACCGCACCTGAGCGACGCGCTCGATCACGTTCGCATCGTGCGGTGGCAGCAACTGCCCGCCGGTCGACCAGTAGACTTTCACGGCGTTGTCGCTGGGTGGGTTGTGCGACGCGGTGACCATGATCCCGCAGGAGCATCGCTTGTGGCGCACGGCGAACGACAGTTCCGGCGTGCTCCGGTGCCCGTTCAAGAACCAGACCTTGAAACCGGCGGCGGCCATGATCTCGGCGCACAGCCGGGCGAAGTCTGGCGAACGATGCCGCGTGTCGTAGGCAATCGCGCACGAGAGCGGCAAACCGTCGGGCTTTACTTTCGCGACGTAATCGGCCAGACCCTGCGCGCTTTCGCCGATGGTTCGATCGTTGATGGCATTCGAGCCGATCGGGTACATCCGACCGCGGCGTCCGCCGGTGCCGAAAGGGATTACCGTCCAAAATGCGTCGTCGAGTTCCTTGAATTTCATCGCGGCCAGATGAGCCGCGACCTGATCGGCATATTCGCCATACCACGGTTCGTTCAGCCAGGTGCGAATGTTCTCGGCGGCGCTGGCGGTCAGCTTTCCGTTGGCGACGGCCGTTTCGAGTTGAGCCAGGGCGATGGTGCGGTCGAAGGGCATGGGATCGGGGGTCGGGATTCAGGGGTCGGGATTCGGGGAGGCGGACAGCGGTATCGTCGCGCATGGTTTTACCTGATTGCGGCTGGCGCGGCCACAGGATCGTTTGCCCGGCGGACTGCGTTCGTCACGGCTCACTTTTCTCGCCGCGATCAACGCCCACGTTCAGTCCGTTGCGAATCCGACGACGGCAAGCAATGGTCCCAGCGCCAAACGGCTTCCGACGCAGTTCGCGCCAAGAACCCTGGCTGCGCGAGAGCGCGTGCTCGCCTAAGCGCCGCGGAGAGCGGCCTCTCCGGGACTACAAGGAATCGAGAATCGGCAGCACCAGGTTCTGGCTGCCGGAGCGGAAGCCTTCGAGGTCAAGCGTGATGAACTTGAATCCCAGCGACTTGAGATAGGCGACGAATCGCTCGCGAATCGCGTCGGAGGCGAGCGCGGCGATCGCTTCGCGCGGCACTTCAACGCGGGCCAGGTCGCCGGAGTGATACCGCACGCGGACCACGCTCAATCCTTCTTCGCGCAGCCAGGCTTCCGCCCGATCGATCATCGCAAGTCGCTCGGGCGTGACGGCCTCGCCATACGCCACGCGGCTCGATAAGCAGGGCGACGCCGGTTTATCCCACACGGGCAAATCCCACTCGGCCGCGAGCGAACGAACTTGAGCCTTCGTGATACCCACTTCCAAGAGCGGACTGCGGACGCCATGTTCGCCGGCCGCGGTCATGCCCGGGCGGTAATCCCCGGCGTCGTCGGCGTTTGCCCCGTTGGCAATCACGGCCAAGCCCAGGCGGTCGGAGAGGCCCCGCATCTGCGTATAGAGTTCCGTCTTGCAGTGGTAACAGCGATCCGGGGCGTTCTGCACGTAGGCCGGCGACGCGAACTCCTGCGTGTCGAGCGATTCGTGGCGAATGCCGATGCGGCGGGCGATATCGCGGGCTTCGTCGAGCTCGCCCGTCGCAAGACTCGCGCTCACGCCGGTGATTGCCACGGCGCGATCGCCGAGCGCGAGAAACGCCGCCTTTGCGACGACCGCGGAATCGACTCCTGCCGACATGGCGACGGCACAGCTTCCGTAGCTCTCGATGAGCGAAAGCAATCGCGAGCGAACGACAGAAATATCGGAAGGCGCGTGAATCAAGGTTCCCCCAATCCCTGACCCCTGACCGCGACCCCTACTCACTGATTCCCGTCGCGAATCACCGGTTCCATCACCTTCGTGTTCCGGTCGATCGACAGGACGACGGTCCGTTGTTCGACGCCGTCGCTCGTGCTGGCGACGATCGGGATCACTTCGCGGGCTTCTGGCATCGCCATGCGGACCGTAAACGTGCCGTCTTCACGGAGCTTGATCGGCTCGCCCTTGATCGTGACGTAGGCATCGGAGCGGGTCGAACCGAAGACCATCATTTCGGCGTCGACTTCGAAGTCGAAATGCCCTTCGCTAGGGAGCAGCGCCCGGACGCCGTTGCCGAACCGCGTGACCATCGGCGAACCCATTGGGCGGCGGAGGCGTTCCTCGAACAGCTCGCGAAGTTCGGTGTTGTCGCCCGTCTCGGCGTAGCCGCCGCTCATGGCGTAAACCTTGTCGAAGTTGGCGGCGATGTCGGCCCAATTCTGGTCGATCGCGCCGGGGTTGTTCGCTCGCGGCGTGGTGACGAGATTGCTGCGTCCGAGCGCGTGGAACCGCCCGGTCGCTCCGGAGCGGTAGCCGATCTCGACGCGATAGTTCTTGGGCGGGTCTTTGACGTCGATGTACCAGTTGTTGACGCCGCCGTGGATTTCGATGTCGCGAACGTGGCGTTCGGCGGCGTTCGTCGTCCCCGTGTCGGCGACTTCCAGGACCCGTAGGATCGGCTTGGCCAGATGCCATTCCTGGCCCATTGCGGCGCGGGCGCGTTCGATCGTGGGCCGGGTGAGTTCCCAGTGGGCTTGCAGCCAGAACGCGTCGCGGACCATCAGAACCACGCGGTCGCGGCGTTCCGTCGTCCGATGCTGGTCGATCGTCTGTGCGGCGAGGTCGCGGGCGCGTTCGAGCCGGGCGCGGATTTCGGCAATCCGCTTCTGCACGCGCGGGTTGGACTTGGGCTCGATCTTGGCGGCGGGCTT
>QEVJ01000250.1 GCA_003576845.1 Planctomycetota bacterium | reverse complement strand
GTTGTACTCAAGAATTACCAGGACGCGTTCGTATTCGTCCGCGAGGACAAACAGGCCACGTCGATCTACGAAGCAATGACCGCCGCGCCACTGGTCGTGGAAGGCTACGTGGGCGGCGAGCGCCCTTCGAGCCACCCGAACAACGAACCCAAGGGTGAAGGTATCTGCTTCCTGGCCAACGGCGATCTAGTCACGACGAGCGAATACAACGCGACCTTCGGTTCGTCGGCGTCGGCATACCCGACCTTTCGCTACGCGCGGTTGACGGATGTGCCGGCGCAAGTGACGTTTCAGGACGGCGTCGATGGCTACGCCGGCACGGCCGACACCTACGTCTGGTCATTGTCGACCGAGCAAGGCAACGCGCGGGGAACGGAGACGACGTTCGTCGCCGACTACAACAGCGGGACCGACGAGCGGTATAGCTTGCTCAAGTTCGATCTGTCAAGCATCCCGTCGAACGCTACGATCGTCGGCTGCGATCTGTACCTGTTCATCGACGTCGAAGGCCAGTTCTTCGAGCTTCGCAAGATGTACCAGGCGTGGGACGAGGCGAGCACCTTTACGTCGCTCGGCGGCCTGCCGGCGTTCGATGATATCGATGCCGCCAGCGTTCCCGATGCGCGCCACGGCAACTACGACACGATCACCGGCGCGGTGCAGATCAAGATCCCCGTCGCCACGGTCCAGGATTGGGTCGACGGTGCGGTGGCGAACCAAGGTTGGGTCGTCTACGGCACGACGAATGCCGATGGCCTGCAATTCCGCAGTCGCCAGCACGCCACGGCCGCCGACCGTCCCAAGCTGGTCGTGCGGTACACGGTGCCGCGCAAGGCACTGCAACTCGCCGTCGCCAGCAATCAATACGTCTCCCGCGCCCACGACGCGGCTTGGAACCTGTCGGCGGCGAGCGGGTTCACGGCCGCGGGCTGGATTTATCGCGACACGAACGGACTGGCCTACTTCGCCGGCAAGTACGCGGGCATCGGCATGCGGGAGTGGAATCTCTACAGCGGCTCGTCGAGTTTTTTGACGGCCAGGCTGTGCGCCGACGGCACGACGCCTACGGTGTTCACGTCGATCTTGAGCGTTTCGGCGACGGACAAATGGTATTTCGTCGCCCTACGTTACGATCCGACCCAGGTCGGCGCGGAGTTGATTCTCAACCGCGACGGATCGAAGGATGCCACGGCGCACGCCGGTGGCATCTTCAGCGGCACGGCGGCGCTGCGGCTGGGAGCGAGCGACCATTCACTGGCCGATTCGCACGACGGGCGGATGGATGCCTGGGGATTTTGGAATCGGGCGCTGTCGGATGCGGAGCTTGAGGCGGCCCGCAACGGCGGTCGTGGCCTTGAATTCCGGCATCTTACGGCGGCACAGCGCAATGGCCTGATCGCGTTCTACGACCTGGGCGAGGCGAGCGGAGTGCGCGCCGATTTTAGCGGCAACGGCCAGCACCTCACGCCGATAGGCGGACCGACCAACGCCGATGGCCTGGTGACGTAACCCGCCGAAAAAGCTATGGCTGACGCCTACGTTCTTTCTAGCACCGACGTTCGCACGCTCAAGCGGATGGCCCAGCGCGACCGTGGTGATCCGGTCAATCATCGCCCGCCGGTCCAAGGCCCGTCGCATCCCGGTAAACTGCCTGTCGTGCGTCTGGGCACCGCCTACGGCACTTTGCCGGCGGCCGAATATAACCTGGCCGGCGCGCTGGTGCGACCTGGCAAAGGCGAATGCAAGCTGCATCGCCTCCGCGCCGACGGCGCCGGCGTGATTGACCAAGATGATCTGCCAACGGTCGCCTACAATCTCGTGCCCGAGGAGATCTCGCACGGCAAGGGACTGCTGCTCCTCCGCGACCAGACACTGGAAGGCAGCGACGAAAACGTCTCCGCACCCGGCTATCTTGCCCTCCGCTGGGAGCCGAATACGCCCGCGCCCGAGCGATTGCTGTATATGTGCGGTTCCTACGTCCAGACGGTGGCGAACGACGATAACTGGCACCAGATTCCGCTCCAGTCGGTCCACAACTACGACCCGACGACCTACGGCATCGACGCCGATGACTACGCGATCGAACTCAAGCGCGACGGCGTATATGAGATCTTTCATTCCTGGCACTTGGGCCTGTCCACGGCCGCCGGAGCCGGCGTCGCGCGCGTCGAAGGCGCGGTGCGCTCCGGCACCGTTGTGCCGCTGACCACGAACGTGCCCTGCAGCAATGTGATCCTATGCCTCGCCCTGAACGAACTGGGCCACCACGACGAAGCCGACGCTTCGTGCATGTTCTGGGTGCGGCGGACGGCGACGTCGGCGCACTGGCTGGACTTCGTCTACAAGCGTCTCCAATACGTGAACTATCCGGAAATCCAGGTCACGTCGCTGCGGATTCGCTACCTGGGCGATCTTCCGCTGGCGACGATTCAGACGTTTGACGTGCCGTGATACGCTTGCCGAACCGCCGCCACGTTCGCGCTGCAGTTCTCCGGTTTTTGGCCCGTCGCGGCTGGCTCGTGCGCCAACGATCGGGCGGCGAGAGCCGGGACGTGTGGAAGGTTGGGCCGCTGTGCGTGAAGCGCTGGCAATCGGCGATCCCCGCCGCGACCGTTCGCGCCAAGTGCCGCCTCAGCCGGCATCCGGATTTCGCTTGGCGTTGGTATCTGCCGTGGCTGCATTGGTCGGTAGGCGCGTGGGTCAAGGGCCGGCAGGCCGACTTCACCGAGTGCAACGTCCTCGCCTGCCGGTATCCGTGGGCACGCGATCTTAATCCATCCAATGTTCTGGCCACGGCGAGCGGCCCGAAGATCATCGACTTCCAGGTAATCGACTGGCCGCCGGATGCGCTCGCACTGGGTGTGGTTCGGCGCTTTCGCGAACTCATCTGCGTCGCCCGCCTCCCCGGCGGCGGCGAAAGTCGCGACGTTTGGAAGCTGGGGCCGCTTTGCATCAAGCGCTGGTCGCCGCGCATTTCGCCCGCCGAAGTCCGGGCACGGTGCCGCGTTTCCCGCGAAATCCCGGTCTGCAACCGCATGTGCTACGCGCCGTGGCTGCATTGGACCTTGGCCCGCTGGGTCGCCGGCAAACCCGCGACGCACGAGGCGTGCAACCGGCTGTTGGCGCGATTTCCGGAGCTGCGGGATTTGCATCCGGGGAATGTGGTCGTGGGGCGAAGGGGAGCGGTGGTGGTGGACTTCGGGGTGCGTCGAACGTGTCGCCGCGATTCTCGGCCATCCGCTTGCGAGGCGGATTACTCGCAACTAGAATGCGCGGACCCCTCTGCGGCGGAGAGGTACGTGGTTTGTGAAAGGCCAGCTCCCGTCCGCAGTAGGCGGGTAACTGCGTTCCGCACCCTGCTTTACAAGGGCGACCACCGTGCTGCGAATCTTGCTTGCTTTGCGTCACCAAACCTCGAAACCATGCAGGTGGAAGTGGTTTGTCGTCGTTGCGAGTTCCTTAGTGCAGCTCATTCTCATTGCCCCTGATCGCCGACTTCGTGCGGCCGAGGTTAACGCCACATGGATCGGACCAGCCAGCGGAGACTACTCGAATCCAGGCAACTGGAATCTGGTTGGTGGATTGCCGGTGAACGACGCCGCGAACGAGTACAACGTTACGATACCGAACAACATTTCCGCACTAATGGATTTGGACGGGCCTATCAGCGTTCGCGACTTCAATCTCGGCTCAGGTGCAACGTTTACGGTCGCTCCAGGTGAGGCATTCAATGTCGCTGATGACGCGAGGATTTCGGGCGTCATAGTCGCCAACGGAAGTTCGTTCATTGCACCAGGGCCTGGGGCACAGTTTCCGGGAAACTCTGCACGTCTTTTCGTGGCAGGGGCTGGGACAATCGAAGTCTCTTCTGCCGCTTCTTACACGAACACGCTGAACGACTATCGAGCACACGTGACGTTGTTGTCGGCTGACGGGGTCGGGTCGCTTTTGAATCTATCCGGCGTGCAATCGTTTTCCAGTCCATCCTACGGCTACGAAGGCGGCGGCAACGGCTGGCGTTACAGCGTGATCGCCAGCACCGGCGGTGTGGTCGACTTGTCCGGAGTCGGCAGCATCACCGGGGCGCGGGACGACTTTTCGACGGATCCGAATTGGATTGCCAGTCGGTTGCGGTTTCGCGTGGAGACGGGCGGAGAATTGCGGTTGCCGAACTTGGTGCAGACGGACGGTCGCACGCTGTTCGAGATTCGCGTGCCGAGCTACGCGC
>QEVJ01000249.1 GCA_003576845.1 Planctomycetota bacterium | reverse complement strand
ACTGAAAACAATCACCAACGCCATCCGCGAATACCTAACCACCGGCAAACTCCCCGGCTTGCCGCCGTGAGTGCTTCAGACGGCTAAACTGTTACGAAACTTGAAACTTAAGCCTTTTCCCCCATGTTCTTCCCCTGCATTCCTTGGAACACTGACGCGCCGGTCGACCATCGGCCTTATGGCACGATGGCGCTGGTCGCGCTCCATTCAGGCTTGTTCTTTGCCCGCACGATTCCGGCCTGGCTTGCTTCCGCCGGCATGGTTTCCGAGGAATTGGCGTTTGCGATTGGCGTCTTCAACCCGTTTTTTTGGATTACCGGCGACATTGCCGACGGGGCGTGGCTCCGTTTGCTTCTCGACGCACTGTTTCTGTGGGGCTTTGGGTTGATCGTCGAGGGCAAGCTGGGCTGGTATCGCTTCGTGCCCATCTATTTCCTGTTCGCCATCGCCCACGCCATCGCAACGGAGCGACTGGCGATCGCGCTGGCGCATCGCACGGATTTGCCGCTGGCGCTGGGCGGGGAGCTTGGTTCGACGGCCGCGGTGTATGCCGTTGCCGCGATGGCTTTCGTTTGGGCGCCGCGGAATGACGTTCGGTGTCTCGCTTGGATTTGGTTCAAGGGCTACGGCTACGCGCTTCCTGTGCCCGCGCTGCTGTTCGTGCTCGTCCTGGCCGATGCCGGGCTGGCGTGGATGTCCGGCAACGTCGCGGCGATTGCCCTCTCGCACGCGACGGGCTTTGTGATTGGCTTCGTCGCGGCCGCGGTCCTGTTGCTGCTGCGCGGGGTGAATTGTCAGGGCTGGGATTTATTGAGCGTCGTACTTGGCCGGACCGGCGACGTCGACCTGGAAGCGATGCGCGGCTACCAGCACCGGCCGGACGAACAGTCGGGTCTTGGGGACGACTATTTTGCGCGGCGGCATCGGGCCGGCCTCGAAATCCTGCGCACGCATCTCGCCAACCGCGACGCGACGGCGGCGCTGGAGCTGCACCACCGGATGGCGGCTAAAATCAGGGACTGGCAGCTTCCCGAAGCGGAGCTAGTTGGCCTTATCGACCTGCTCAACGAGCGCCGCAGCTATCCGGCGTCGATTCCACTGATGTTCGAACACCTCCGCCGCTTTCCGGGCCATTGTGGGCCGATGCGGCTCGAACTTGCGGCGATTCTGCTGCACGAAGAGAACCGCCCGGGCAAGGCGCTCGGCGTTCTCGAACGCATCCCGGAGGGCGCTCTGCCGGAAGAGCTTTTCGCGGCGCGCGACGAGTTGCTCCGCGAGGCGAACGAGAGGGCGGTGGAAGGGGAGATTGAGTTGGAGGACGACGTGTAGACGTTAACCTTCCTGCTTCTGCCACCACTCGTACCACGTGTCGCGTATGAGGGCGAGCTTTCGCTCGACGCTTCGGAGGCTGATGCCGAGCTTGTCGGCGATTTCGGGGTTTTTCCAGCCTTCGATGTGGAGCTGGGCGATCTGGCGGAGGTCTTCGTGGTGCAAGAGGCCCAAGAGGTGCGTGAACTGCTCGCTCATGGCGACGAGGTCATCGGCAGTCGGGGCTTCGTCGGCCAGAATGTTCGCCAAGCCGCCGGACGACGATCCGGCCTCGTCGCCGCCGCCGCCGCCGGCCGCGGGGAGTTCGTTGAAGACGCGGCCGGCGCCACGCTTTTGCGCGCCTTCGCGGCGGAAGTGGTCGGTCACTTTGTACTTGGTGATCGCGACCAGGATCGGCCAGAGGGTTTCGCGGCTGTCGACCGTCGAATAGCTCTGGTTCCGCGGCAGGCCCTGGCAGACGCTCCAGAGGGCGTTCTGCACGATGTCCTCTTCGTCGGCCGCTCCGCCGGGGGCACGGGCGGAGAGCATTCGCCGGGCGATCTTCACGAGCGCGGCGAAGTAGTGTTCCCAGATCTTGTCGAAGGCGTTCTGCTCGCCCGCCTTGAACCGGGCGATGCACCGCGTCACGGATCCTTCGGGAAGCGACATGGAAGAAAACCACGGGGACAGGGCCGAAACCAGCGGGGCGGGGTCGAAACGAGCGGGACGGGGTCGTTTCTCTCGATCGAGCGGGCGGGCAAACTCGCCAGGCGCCGAAAGCGCGAGGTGCGGCCTCTCTTTCGCCCGGTCTGACAGAGGCCGCCGTCCTCGAGGAAACCTCGCCAATTCAGAATCGCAGATTGCAGGGCGGAGTGCAACTCTAGGGCCGGGGCCGTGCGCGGGTCTTGAGGGCGATTGGAGCGCGGCACACAGTTCTTTTGCGAGAGGACGGCAGCGGGAACGCCGAGCGCGGTTCGGTCAACCGTCGGCGGATGTCAGGCCGGCGCGGATTGGGGCTTGCGAAGATGGAGAGTCGGTTGCCGCTTGGCCTGACCTACAAAGCTGCCCCGCTTTGCGCACCCAACGGCGATCGGCAGGGTTATCGCTCCGACGACGCCCAACATCCAACCGGAAGGCTCCGGCACGACGCGGATATCGAGATCGCCGCCGATGAAGGTGACGTCGGCCGACGAACCGGTGACCGAAAAGAATCCCGAATCGGGAGGCGTCCCGGTTTCATGGGACCATTGAACGAAAAAATCGTCGACTCCTTCCTGGGCTCCGTTTGGCCCGAGATGCGCGCCGCCAAACCATAGCTGAACGAACTCGCCGTTCTGAATGTCGAGGAGGACCTCCAGATTGGAAGCGTCGAACAGCGTTTCGCCGATGAGCGACGGCGAGAGTTGGGCTTCGAAGAAACGGAAGTCGTCGGAATGGAACAACGCGGTTCCGATCGTTCCCGGGTTTTCGATCGTTCCTCGAAACGAGCCGGAATAGGCGAAGCCGCCGGTCAACGTCGCGCTGAAGTCGCCCCGGAGAAAAAGGTCTTGAGCACGCGCGATCGAACCCGTGGAAGTGATCAACAGCAAGGCGATAACGGTCTTCATTGGCGGACTCCTATGCAGGCAGAAGGAATCGGAATTCGGAATGGAGAGTGGCTTGTTTACGTCGCCTCTCGCATTGCAGAATGGCAGACGGGAAGCGGGAACGCAAGCAAGCAAACGAACGCCTTTGGAGATCTGCGGTCGACGGAGATTCGTTTGCGGCCGCCGTCGGGGGCGGAATGTCAGTGGACGGTCCGGTAAACTGCGCGATAGACTGTAGGAATCGAAACGACGACAAGTCGCGAACCTCCGGCGGATTCCTTATGGCGAAGAGAAGCGATCCCGGCCAAATAACGGCGGACAAGTTGGAATTGTACGAGCGCCTCGTGGCGGCCGAGCCGAACGTCGAACGCAAGGGCGCGACGATGCCCTACACGTCCGCGAACGGTCACATGTTCAGTTTTTTGTCCAACGCCGGCGCGCTGGCGCTGCGGCTGCCGGCGGCGGAGCGCGAAGCGTTCGTAAAGAAGTTCGGCGCCCGACTCTGCGAGCAGCACGGCCGAATCTTGCGGGACTACGTGGAAGTACCCGACGCGCTGCTCGAGAAGACGCAGACGTTGCAAGCGTACTTTGCACTGAGCCTCGCCTACGTGAGTTCGCTGAAGCCGAAGCCGACGGCGCGAAAGCCCAAGACCGCCAAGACCGCGAAGAAAGGACCAGCGGGCGAAAGCTCGCTGAGCAAGAAACGTGCAAAGTGACCTTGCGGGGGCCAAGGGGCTCGGACGCGAAATGTACCGATCGCGACCTTCGTAGGTCGCAAACGCGGATTGGACACGTGAATCGGGCGCGGGGCGTGTGACCCGATAGGTTTGGATCACGAAAGCACGACACGGGATTATCGGGGAGCAGACGCGATTGGCGCTTTGAAGTGCGGCGCGGTGCACGCTGCGTTGCATCGCCCGCGTGATTGGGTGGGCGATGGCGGCATCGGATTCGTGGCCCAATTCCCGCAGCGGGTCGTCGGCGCGGCGATACGTTGCGACGTTGGGCTTGCCGCGGTCTTCGAAGCCGGTGAGGGATGCGTCGAAGTGGAAGAGGACCTGGGGGTTGGATATGGGAGAACGCGTCGATCAGGTCAGCGTCTTGCGACGTCGGCAATTGCCGACAATAGGAATTCCGCCGCGCCGGTGCTCGGTGGCTACAAGGTCGTTTACACCGCTTTAGGAGACCAACCGTGAACCAGTTCCCTTCGTCCGACAATTGAAATTGGTCCCAGCCACATATCCGCACCAGTTTCTCTAAGAGGCTGTTTGTGAACTGCTAGCACGTTACGCCTGGCCCGGCCGGATACGATTACGGGAGACGAGTTTGCGTTTCCTGGCTTATCCGGAGGGCGG
>QEVJ01000080.1 GCA_003576845.1 Planctomycetota bacterium | reverse complement strand
ATTGACTGGCGCGTGCAACCGTTGCGGCAAAATGAACCGGTCAAAATCCTTCCAAGCGAGCAAGGATTCAGGGAATAGTAGTACGGAGACACGGAGAGCTCATTGCGGGAACGCTGCGCGCGGATCGAATACGACGGCGCGCTTGCTAACCACTTTGGGGTTGATGCTCGTCTGTCTCGCGGCAGGTCGGGACTTGGTGCACGCAGACAATCGTGACCTTGTGGGCGGACTGACTGCGACAACGGCTAGCTGGGACGTTGCCGAGCCGCGGGCCGTGCGGGCGGCGACGTTTGCGTTTCTGGCCGAACGGAAGGCGACGGCCGAGGCGCTCGCGACAGCCGCCGAAGTTTGGCCTGCGGACGCTTTGCCAACGGATGCCGCCCTCGTCGATCGCGCGGCTACGGTGCTCGCGGTGATCGAGCCGAAAGCCGCGGACGTCGTGAGCTACGCCAAAGGAGCCGGCCCGGCAATCCCTTGGCCTCATGCGGCCTGGCTCACCGACGAAAAGACGCCGGCTTTCCTACGAAGCAATCTGCGGTTGCTTGCGGCACGGCGGCTTGCCGAGGAGCGGCGGTTCGAGGACTTGCTCGAAGCGCTCAAGGGTCTCGATGTGGGCGACGTCGCCGATCCCGCGGCGCTCCTGTTCATGCGGGCGGTGGCCGAGCATCAGCTCGTGCGCCCGGAGGCGTGCGCGGCGACCGCGGCGACGCTGCTCGAGAACGAGGCGTTGATCCCTGCCAGGTACGCTGCCGTCGCAAAGCTGATGCGGGCGGACATCGAAGGCGTGGAGCACGGCTCGCTCGACGACATCGCCCGGCGGATGGACCACGTCGGTCGCAGGATCGAACTCGGTCAGGCCGGGCCGCGGACGAACGAACTGGCGGCCGAAGTGGTCAATTCGCTCGACGACCTGATCAAAAAGGCCGAAAGCGAACGGGAAAAGCAAAACCCGCAGGCAAGTCGCGGCGCGCCCTCGGGCCGGCCCGCGCAGGAAAGCCGCCCGCTCGAAGGCAAAGGCGAAGGTAAAGTTGAGCACAAGCAGATCGGCACGGGCCGCGATTGGGGGAATCTGCCGGCGAAACTCCGCGACGCCGCACTGCAACAGATCGGCAAAGACTTTCCGGCCCACTATCGCGAGATCATCGAGGAGTACTTCCGGCGATTGGCGGCGGAGGAAGAGTAGGAGCGAGGAGCGAGGAGTGAGGCTTGAGGGAATGGAATCGCCTCGCGGTTGTGTCTCTTCAACCTCCAACCTCTAACCTCTAACCTCCAGCCCAAAACAGACATGACCGCACTGCTACTTGCCATTGCCGCGATCGCCGCTGCCGACGCGCGGACGGACGCCGAGGTGGAAACCCTCGCTGGCCGTCGCGTTGCCGGGGCGATTCTGGCAATGTCGGCCGATGAAGTCGTCGTTCGCGGCGCGGAGGGCGACGCGAAGTTTGCGGCGGCCGATGTCGCGCGGGTGACATTTTCCGCCAAGCCCGGCGGCGAACCCACAAAGCCGGCCGCTTGGGTCGAGTTGGTCGACGGCACGCAACTCGTCGCGACGGAGCTGACGCGCACGAAGGGCAAGTTCGCGTGGCGCTCCCCGCTCGAATCGGCCGAGGCCGCTCCGGCGTCGCTCGAAGGGCGCGACGTCCGCACGGTCCGCTTTCAGGCGGCCGACGACGCCGTGCTCGATCGGTTCGCCGAAATCGCTTCACGCAAGGCCAGCGGCGACCAGATCGTCATTCGCCGCGGCGAGACGACGATCGACTCGCTCTCGGGCATCGTCCGCGACATTTCCGCCGACGCGGTGCAGTTCGAGATCGACGGCGAAACGCGGCCCGTGGCGATGAAACGCGTGTTCGGCATCGTGTTCTACCAACCGGTCGGACGGGAGCTCAAGAAGACCGCGTGCGTGCTGACGGACGCGGCCGGGATGGCGCTTCCCGCCGCCGCGATGCAACTGGCCGACGGCAAGGTGACGATTACGACGCCGGCCGGGTTGGAATTTGCGCGCTCGCTCGATGCCGTGAAGCGGATCGATTTCGCGGCGGCCAAGACGCTGTTTCTCGGCGACCTCAAGCCGGAGTCGGTCGAATACGCGCCGCTCGTCGGCGACAAGGCGAGCCCGGAATTGGCGCAGTTGTTTCAACCGCGCGTCGACCGAGCGCTGTTCGGCGGCCCGTTGCAATTGCCGCGCGAGGAGAACGGACGGACGGCGCCGGCGTGGGCGTATGCCAAGGGAATTGCGATTCATAGCCGCACGAAGCTCGTCTATCGCTTGCCGCGGGCGTTCCGCTCCTTCTCGGCGACGGTCGGCATCGACAGCCGCGTTCGCCCGGCGGGAAATGTGCGGCTGACAATTGCCGGCGACGACAAACCGCTTTACGAGGGCACGATCGCCGGCAACGATGCTCCGGTCGCGCTGTCGCTCGATCTGGCCGGCGTCAAGCGGCTGACGATTCTCGTCGACTTCGGCGAGGACTTGGACGTGGCGGATCATTTGAACTTGTGCGATGCGCGGTTGGTGGAATGAACGGGGGTCAGGATTCGGGATTCGGGATTCGGGGAATGCTTCGCTTGGTCCAACGAGCATCGAAGGTGGTCACCTTCGCGAGTGTTGCGCTTGCGGCGGTCTTTTCGTGCGCGTTGCCGATTCATGCGGACGATACGGCTAAGGCGCTCGATGTTCCTGCCGACGTGCTGGCGGCCGAGGCTCGGCGGGTGAAGGTGATGGAGCAGGCCCGCGCGACGACCGTTGCCGTGTTCGGCCAGGATGGACAGGGCGGCGGGTCGGGCGTGTTGATCTCCGCCGATGGATACGCGCTGTCGAACTTTCACGTCACGTCGGCGTGCGGCGACTGGATGAAGTGCGGACTCGCCGACGGCAAGCTGTACGACGCGGTGATCGTGGGCATCGATCCCGTCGGCGACGTGGGACTCATCAAGCTGCTCGGCCGCGACGATTTTCCGCATGCCGAGCTCGCCGACAGCGACGCCGTGAAAGTCGGACAGTGGGTTTTCTGCTCGGGCAATCCGTTTCTGCTCGCCACCGATTTCAAGCCGACCGTCACCTATGGCATCGTCTCCGGAGTGGGACGCTATCAATATCCCGAAGGAACGCTGCTTGAATACGCCGATTGCATTCAGACCGACGCGGCGATCAATCCGGGCAACTCCGGCGGGCCGCTGTTCGATGCCGCGGGCAAAGTGATCGGCATCAACGGCCGCGGCTCGTTCGAGAAGCGCGGCCGCGTGAACGTCGGCGTGGGTTACGCGATCTCGATCAACCAGATCAAGCGGTTCATGGGCCAACTCCGCGGCGGGCGAATCGTCGATCATGCCACGCTCGGGGCGACCGTCTCGAGCGACGACCAGGGCCGGCCGCGGGTCGACAGCATTCTCGACGATTCCGACGCCTACCGCCGCGGCCTGCGCTACGACGACGCGATCGAAATCCTCGCCGGTCGGCGTGTGAGTTCCGCCAATGCCGTGAAGAACGTGCTCGGCTCGCATCCCAAAGGCTGGCGCGTGCCGATCGTGTTTCGCCGCGAAGGGCAGCGGTTCGAGACGCACGTGCGGCTCGCCGGCGTGCATCGCGAAGCGGAACTGCTGGCGATGGTCCAAGCCGCGACGGCAGAAATGCAGCCGCCCAAGAAACCGCAGCCGGAGGACAAGCAGCCCGACGAAAAGAAGCCGAGCGACGAGAAGCCGAGCGACGACGCGCCCGATGGCGGCAAAGAGAAAGACAAAGACGCAGAACGAGACGAACCAAAGATTCCGCTGCCCGGTCCGTGGGGCGGCGCGGCGAAGAAGCCTGCGATGCCGGAGGAGGTCAAGCGCTGGTACGAAGCCCGCAGCGGGTTCGCGAATTACCATTTCAACAAGCGGGAGCGCGACCGCGTGTGGAAGGCGTTTGTGTCAAAGGGCTCGTTCGAGCGGACGGCGCCGGTGTGGCGCGTCAAAGGCGTGCTGCCGGACAATAGCCTGGCGATCTTCGAGATTGGCGAAAGCGAGGCGCTCGCCGACCTGCCCGCGGCATTGTCGCGAGTGAAGTTCGCTTCCGAGCTCGCGGCGACGCGCGATCCGCCCGGTAGCGGCGGGCTGCTCGTGGCACTGCACCTTTGGCAGCGGCTGTTGCGGCACGGTCCGGAACGCTTCGGGCAAGTGACCTATTGGGGCACGGCGCCGGTCGTCGGCCGTGAGGATTTATGCGACGTGCTCGCGGCCGTGAACGGCAGCGTCGAGGCGCGGTTTTACTTCACACCGAACGGCGGCGACCTGGTATTGCTGGAGATGTTCGCCGACGACGGCGTCGATCCGTGCGAGATTGCTTTCGGCGACTATCGCGAGCAGGACGGCCTCCGTGTGCCGACGAAGATCGACGTCCGCTACGGCGAAGCCGTGTTCGCGGCCGTATCGGTCAAGGAATGGCGCCTTGCGCCGGAGGCGGCGAAATGAACGCTTCCTGGCTGGCGATGCTTCGGACGCAGATGCGTGACGGTTCTCGGCCTCGCTCAAGAACGAGCGGGTACTTTTTTAACGCAGAGGGCACGGAGGTCGCGCAGAGGACGCAGAGGACATCGTCCCGGAGGTTGAGGCGCCTATTGAAACACGGAGACACGGAGGCACGGAGGGCCTGTGAGACAGCGGATGGGAAAAGCAGAAGTGATAGTGCCTTGCCGAATTCTCTGCGCCCTCTGCGCAACCTCTGCGCCCTCTGCGTTAAAAAACGAACCAAGCCCAACGTCTTCGGTAGACCTTCCGGCGGCAATGGCCTGCTGCTGGGCCGTCGTTCTTCAATTGTTGCGTTGTGCGCTCTCCTGCTAGCCTTCTCTCCGTGTCTCCGTGTCTCCGTGTTTTCATCGATGTGTCTTGCGCAAGCCGCGCCTGCGTCGGCAATCGAGTCCACACAGCAGCGTGTGGTGAAGATTTACGGCGCCGGCGGAACGAGCGGCCTGGAGGCTTATCAGACCGGTGTGTTGATTTCCGCCGAGGGGCACGTCCTTACGGCCTGGAGCTATGTGCTCGACACGGATACCGTCGTGGTGATTCTCCACGACGGGCGGCGGCTAGAAGGGACACTCATCGGCGCCGATCCCAAGCTGGAGCTGGCCGTGCTGAAGGTCGACGTGCAAGACGCTCCGCATTTCGATTTGACCAAGGCGCCGCCGCTCGACGCGATTGACGCGGGTTCGCGCGTGTTCGCGGTGAGCAATCTCTACAACGTGGCGACGGGCGACGAACCGGCAAGCGTGCAGCGCGGCGTAGTTGCGGCGAAGGCGTCGCTTGCCGCGCGTCGCGGAAGTTATCGCACGCCGTATACCGGCAACGTGCTGGTGATCGACGCGGTGACGAATAATCCGGGAGCGGCCGGCGGCGCGCTCGTCAATGCGCGCGGCGAACTGCTGGGCGTGCTCGGTAAGGAGCTGCGAAGTCAGGAAACGAACGCCTGGTTGAACTATGCGTTGCCGGCGAGCGAGATTCGCGGCGCCGTGGCGGAACTTGCCGCGGGCCGCGGACCACGGCGAACGACCGAGCGAGCGTCGCAGCCCGAACAGCCGCACACGCTAGCCGGATTGGGCATCGTGCTCGTGCCCGACGCGCTGCCGAAAACGCCGCCGTATGTGGACCGCGTTCGCGACGGCAGCCCGGCCGCGGGGGCGGGAATTCGCCCGGACGATCTGGTGTTGATGATCGACGACCAGCTCGCGCCGTCGTGCCGCGCCGTCGTCGAAGGACTGGAGCGCATCGACCGGGCCGACGCGGTGAAGCTGACGCTCTTACGCGGCGAAGAACTCGTCGAGATCAAGCTCGAAGCAGCGGGGGCGAAACCATGAGAATCGCCGTGCAATTCCGAAACACGGAGACACGGAGACACGGAGGAGGAATGCAGAATGGAGAATGCAGAATGAAGAATGCGGCTCGTTTTTGCATTCCGATTCCGTCGCTCGTGATCGCCGCGCTCGTATGCCTTTTCTCTCCGTGTCTCCGTGTCTCCGTGTTTCAATTGAGCGCCGCTGCGCAATCTGACGATTTCTCGGCGCGGGAGGAGTTCGCTTTGCGAGCGGCCGCAAAGCATGTCGCTCCGTCGGTCGTGCGGGTCGAAACGCTCGGCGCCGCCGAGGGCGATGCTTCGGTCGCGAGCGCGCGGCGATCGAGCGGCGTGGTAATCGACGCGGCCGGCTGGATCGTTACCAGCACGGCGGCGATGGAGGGCGATCCCAAGACGATTCTCGTCACGCTCGCAGACGGCAAACGCCTTGCCGCACGCCGCGTGGCGACGGACGAGTCGCGGCAAGTCGTGCTGCTCAAAGTCGACTCGCCGGAGAAGCTTTTCGTGCCGACCGCCGCGCCGCAGCGCGAAATCGCCGCCGGTCAATGGGCGATCGCGCTGGGCCGCACGTTCGACGGACCGGACGCCAGCGTTTCCGTCGGCGTCGTGAGCGCGGTCGGCCGCGTCTGGGGTAAGGCGATTCAGACCGACGCCAAGATCTCGCCGCACAACGTCGGCGGGCCGCTCGTCGACATCCGCGGCCGTGTGCTCGGACTCATCACCGAGCTGCCGCTCGACGGCGCCGGCGGAACCGAAGGCGGCGAATTATACGACTCCGGCATCGGGTTCGCGGTGCCGTGGGAACATATCGCGCAGGTCTGGCGGCGGCTGGCCAAAGGCGAGAACCTCAAGCCGGGACGACTAGGAATCGGCCTGAAAAGTCCGGACCTGTTCTCGCAGCCCGCGGTGATCGGCGCGTGCCAGACCGGCTCGCCGGCGAAGAAGGCGGGACTCAAGCCCGGCGATCGCATCGTCGCCGTCGACGGCGCGGCGATCGAACGCGGGGCGCAGTTGCGGCAAGCGCTCGGCCGCAAATACGCCGGCGATCGCGCGACGATCGAGGTCGAACGCGACGGCGCCAAGAGCACGCACGAAGTCGAACTGGTCGCCGAGTTGCCCGCGTATGTCCGGGCGACGCTCGGTGTGTTGCCGCGGCGCGACGAAATGGCGCTCGTCGTGCGCCACGTCCTTCCGGGCAGCGGTGCGGAAACCGCCGGACTCAAGCCGGGCGACAAGATCGTGAAGCTCGACGACAAGCCGATCGCCTCGCGTTCCGATGCCGCCGCTGCGATGACGGAAAAGTCGCCCGGCGAGAAGCTTAGCGTCACTTACGAGCGCGACGGGGCGAGTGCGACGGTGGATGTCGTGCTCGGCGGGTTCGACATAGCGCTGCCGGGCATGTTGCCGCCGGCACGGGCGAGTCTTGGCACGGGCGAGAAGCCGTCGTTGGACCTCGGCACGGCGCCGATCAAGCTGCCCGAGTTCGCCGAAACGGCGGCGGCCTATGTGCCCGAGCGTTTCGAAGGCCGCGTGCCGCTGGGCCTCGTCGTCTGGACGAAAGCCGCCGCCGGAGAGAACGAAGCGCAACTCATCGAGCGCTGGAAAGCGACCTGCGACGCGAGCGAATTGATCCTGCTCGTCATTCGCTCGAAGAAGCAAGCGGTCTGGGAACCGGGCGAAGCGGAATTCGTTCGCCGGGCGATGGAACACGTCGCCGGGAAATACGGCGTCGATCGGACGCGCGTCGCGCTCTTCGGCGAAGGAGCCGACGGCGCGTTCGCACTTTCGCTCGCCGCGGCGCTGCGCGGTCGCGTTACGGCGGCTGCGGTCGCGGAAGCCGCACTCCCGCCAACCGTCGAATTGTCGCCGACCGAGCCACTCGCGCCGTTGGCGATTTACAGCGCTCACGCAACCGATTCGCGCCAAGCCCGCCGCATCGACGCGGGACTCGCGCGCTGGCGCGCGCTCAAGTATCCGGTGACGGGCAAGTCGCTCCCGGCCGGCATGACGGCGCTCACTGGCGACGATCTGGCGGACCTGGGGCGGTGGCTCGATTCGCTGGATCGGTTGTAGGCGTGCGCGCATGCGGTGGATGCCTCAACCCCCTCCGATTGGATCGGCGCCCCGCCCTTTGCCCCGGCCCGGACCTGTGATAACCTGAGTAGTCTAACCTAGACTTTTGAGGCGGCCTCGCAAGGCTTCTTAAGCCGCAAACGCGACCCTTGTCCTCGTCGAGAGTTTCCCGCCGCGCCGCCTCTGGCGAAGGATCCGCGCTATGGCCGAGGGGCCATCCCCGACACTCAAGACGCCGACCTACCTCGGGTTGGTGTTCTCTCAGTTTCTCGCCGGGTTTAACGACCAGGCGACGCACATCATCGCGGTGTTCTACGCGAGCGATATGCTCGTGCGCTATGCCAAAGTGCCGTGGATCGACGAGAAGACGGTCGTCTTCATCGTGCCCGCGTGCTTCGTCGCGCCGTTCTTCCTGTTCTCGCCCCTCGCCGGAGTGCTGGCGGACAAGTATAGCAAACGCAACATCGTCGTGTTCTGGAAAATGGCCGAAGTGGCGATGATGGGTCTGGCGATGGTCGGGTTCTTGTTACCGACGCTCGCGGCGGCCGGTTGGGGCGAACCGCGGACGATGGCCATCTGGAGCGCCGCGATCGCCATTGGCTCCGTGTTCTTGATGGGCACGCACAGCGCGTTCTTCGTGCCCGCCAAGTACGGCATCATGCCCGAAATCCTGCATCCGGCGGTACTCTCCAAGGGCAACGGGTTTTTGGAGGGTTCGAGCTTTCTCGCGCAAATCATCGGCACGTCGTTCGGCGGATTGCTCTACGGCCCGCTCAAGCCGACGTTCGAATCGGGCGAACTCGTAGCGGGGAGCACGTGGATCATCGGTCTCGTGCTGTTCTTGCTGGCTGTGATCGGGGCGGTCGCTTCGATGTTCATGGGCCGCGTGCCGCCTGCCGCACGGGACAGGGCGCTGACGTTCAATCCTCTGGCCCCGCTGGCCAACAACCTCAGCGTCGTGCGCCGATCGAAGCCGCTGATTCTCGCGGTCATCGGCATCGCGTTCTTCACGTCGATGGTGCTCTATTTGCGTCAGACTCTATTGTACGAAGGCGAAACGTCGAAGGATCTGCAAGCGGCCCGGGCCCGTGCTCATCAGGCGAAGACCGTGTTCGACAGGCTGCTGCACGGCGAGCGACCGGACGGCGCGGAGAACCCGCCGCCGGGCGCCGAGGAGACGGCGGCTTTCGTGCCCGACGCATCCGAAGCCCAGCAGGCCGAAATGCGCGTGGCGATGCTCGTGGCGTTCATCGGCATGGGCGTCGGCATCGGCAGTTGGCTGGCCGGATATTTGAGCGGCGCGAAGATCGAGTTGGGTCTGGTGCCGATCGGCGGCGTGTTCATCGCGGCGGCGGCCGCGGCGCTCGCGGCGGCGACGAACGACGGCGGGTCGACCTGGCCGACGGTGATCTGTTTGATCCTCGTCGGAGTTTCGGCCGGTTTGTACATCGTGCCGCTTTATACGCTCTTGCAAGACCGGGCGCCGAAGCAAAGCAAGGGCAGTCTCGTCGCCACGAGCAACTTTCTGAACTCCACGGCGGGGCTGGCGGCCGTCGCCATCTTCCTGCTCGTAACGACCGTGTTCGAAGGGACCATGCAAGCCAGCCGCAGCGTGCTCGAATCGCTCGGCACGGACGACGAGAAGATCGTCGGCCTCGAACGCAAAATGTTCATTCCGCGACTCCTCTTCCTAACGGCTGCGGTGACGACGATCGGGATGCTCGTGTACTTGCGGCGGCGGATACCCGATTTCTTCCTGCGGAGCGTGGCGTGGATGCGAAACTACGGCCGCGTCAAGCTTTCGCTGCACCAGGTACACAATCTGCCGGGAACGGGACCGGTGATTCTGCTGACGAACGCGGGTACGCTCGGCGAGGCGCTGCAAGTAGTATCGGCGACGGATCGGGCGTGCAAGTTCATCGTCGTCGAACCGGCGGCCGCCGGCGCGGATTCGGCCGAGCGGATTACGCGGTTCGTTGCCCGCCGGGCCGGGTACGTGACGCTCGTCGCCGAGCGGGCGAATGCCACGACGTTCGAGACGCTGCGCAGCGACGCGCTCTCGGCGTTGCGGCGCGAAGACATTCTCGCCGTAGCGGCCGGAAGTGCGGCCGACATCGCCGAAATCGAGCGGTTCGTCGCCGCGCTCCGCGCGGAAGTTGCCGCGACGATCGTGCCGCTGCGATACGAGCCGTTGGTCGCGCAACCGG
Organism: Planctomycetota bacterium; assembly: GCA_003576845.1. Lineage (GTDB taxonomy): Bacteria > Planctomycetota > Planctomycetia > Pirellulales > PLA5 > PLA5. Next base: position 35,807 of record QEVJ01000080.1, on the reverse strand, counting down.
GCCACGATGCCCGCGTGAAGCACGTGCATCTTCGTGTCGGCCACGCGATCGGACCGAACGAACCACCCGATGCGGCGTGGGAGTTTCTCGCCACGACGGCCGCTGCGGCGTGACGCTCGTCGAGACCGGGCACTATGGCGTCGCCGCGCGCTGCCGGATACGATGGTGGGGTGTTGGGGAATTCGTGCGTTTCGCGTCCCACTCAATCGCCTTCGGCGGGAGGTGCGGTCATGGCTCTTGCGCATCGTCGCGATTTCTTGGCTCAGGTCGGTCGGGGAATGATCGTCGCCAGCGTCGGATACGCGACGGCGTTCGACATGGGGCTTACGCCCGCCGTTGCCGACGACGCCTCGGGCGAGCTCACTTTCGGCGACCGCGAGCGGCTCGTCGATCTATTGCAGCAAACGCCGGCGGAGAAAATCCTGCCGACCGCGGTCGAGCTGCTCAACTCGGGAACGCAACTTCGCGACATCGTCGCCGCGGCCGCTCTGGCCAACGCGCGGACGTTCGGCGGCGAAGATTACGTCGGCTTCCATACGATGATGGCCCTTGCGCCGGCCTATCACATGGCGAGCCTGTTGCCGAAGGCGCAGCAAGCCTTGCCCGTGCTCAAGGTCTTGCACCGCAACAGCCGGCGGATCGGCGAATTCGGCGGGCACGAAAAGGAAGTGCTGCGCAAAGTGAATCCGGCGACGCTGCCCTCGGGCAAGTCGTCGGCCGACGCGATTCACGCCGCCGTCCGCGAGCAAAAGACGACCGACGCCGAAACGCTGCTCGTCGCCGCGGCCGAACGCTCCGCGGACGAGGCGTTCAACGACTTGCTCGAAACCGTTTGCGACGACGCGGAGGTGCATCGCGTCGTGCTGGCCCATCGCGCCTGGGACATGCACGAACTGGCCGGCAAGGAACACGCCGGCTCGCTGCTGCGGCAGTCGCTGCGATATTGCATCAAGAACGAGCCCCACTCGGCGAAGAACGGCTCCGGCCCGCGGCAGATGTTGCCCCGCGTGTTCGACCAGTTCAAGCTCGCCGGGCGGTCGTTCGGCGACCGGCGGGTCGACGACGCCTGGGTTGAACGAGTGGGGATGGAGATATTCGCCGCGACCGCGGATCAGGCCGCCGACATCGTGGCCGGCGCGATCGCCGAGGGAATCGCTCAAGCCGCGATTGCCGAAGCCGTGTCGCTCGCGACGAATCAACTCGTGCTCCGCGATTCGGGCCGCACGGGCCGCCAGGTTCAGCCCGGCAAGCCGGAAGGCAGCGTCCACGGCGACTCGATCGGCGTGCATGCGTGCGACTCGGCGAACGCCTGGCGACACATTGCGCTGTCGAGCAACCCGCGGAACGCGATGGCGAGCTTGATCCTTTCGGGTTATCAAGCTGCCCGCGACCGCGTGCAGCGGGGCGGCGACTTCCTCGCCTGGAAGCCGCGGCCGCTCGAGGAGCACGTGGCGAAGGTGACCTCGCAGGACAAAGCGGAGTTGATAGCACAACTCGACGCCGCGATCCGCGAGCAGAACCAGGAACTCGCCGCGGCGATCGTGCATCGCTACGGACAAGTGGGCCATGACGCGGCGGGCGTCACGGACGTGATGCTCAAATACGCGATCAGCGAAGACGGCGCGCTCCACGCCGAGAAGTACTTCCGCACGACGACCGACGAGTTTGCCAATTCGCGGGCGGCGTTCCGCTGGCGGCAGTTGGTGGGGCTCGCCCGCGTGACGGCCAGCGAGTTCGGGCAACGCGCGCCGGGCTACGACGAGGCTTGCAAGTTGCTCGGCGTGGCGTAAACGAGAGTTGCGACTGTAGGAGGCGAATCCTTTCGCCTATGGCGTTGCCAATCCGTGCGTTCGGCGAAGGGATTCGCCTCCTACAAGCCTTGCTTCCCCGTTCCGCCGAAGTACGCTCGGTCGCGCACTTCGAAGTCGCTGTAATCGAGCAGCTCGTATAGCTCTTCGCGGGATTGCATCAGGTCGAGCAGACTGGCCTGCGAGCCTTCGTCGATGATCGTTCCAAGCGCCGCTTCGGCGGCTTTCATCGCGATTCGCAGGAGCGTGACCGGGTAGATCACGACCGCCACGCCGAGATCGGCCAACTGATCGAGCGTGAGCAGCTTGCTCTTGCCGAACTCGGTCATGTTCGCGACCAGCGGCGCGTCGACCTCTCGGGCGAACCGCTCGAACTCCGTCTCGTCGGCGAGCGCTTCGGGAAAGATCCAGTCCGCCCCGGCCGAGAGATACTTCTTCGCGCGGTCGATCGCGTCGTCGAGCGACGTGACGCCGCGGGCGTCGGTGCGGGCGACGATGACGGTTTCTTCGTCGGCCCGCGCTGCTGCGGCGGCGCGGAGCTTCGTGCACATCTCCTCGGCGTCGACGAGCGATTTTCCGGAGAGATGCCCGCAGCGCTTGGGCAACTGCTGGTCCTCGAGCTGGATCGCCGCCGCGCCGGCGGCTTCGAGTTCTTCGACGGTCCGGGCGACGTTTACCGCCGCGCCGAAACCCGTATCGGCGTCGACGATTACGGGAATGCCGACGGCCCGCGTGAGTTGCCGCGTGTGCTCGACGAGTTCGCTGAGCGTGAACAGCCCGACGTCGGGCAGGGCGAGCGTGCCGGCCGAGAACGCCGCGCCGGAGAGATACACGGCTTCGAATCCGCACCGCTCGATCAACCGGCCGAAGAGCGCGGTCGGCGCGCCGGGGGCTTGGATCGTGTCGCGTTCGACGAGTTGGCGGAGGGTGGGCATGAGAGGGGCGCGGGGCTAGGGGCGCGGGACTCGGGGAACACGACTGGAGCCAAGCGATATGGAGAGAGTGAACCGTGCAAACTCCTCCCGACTCCTGGCTTCTATATACCAGAATTGATCCGCCGCGCGATGGCGCCGCTGTCACCGCAGTTCGCTCAGAATCGCCTTCAATCCTTCGACGACCACTTCCGTCGGCAGCGAGGGCAACTCCCGCGCGCTGGCCACGGCTTGCGACGTGTCGAGCGGCACGTGGATGAATCCTGCCTTGGTCGGCAGGCTGCGTTCGCGGATCACGTGGTGCGACCAGTACAGCGTGGCGTTGCAGAGGTACGTGCCGGCGTGGTGAGAAACCTGGGCGGGAATCCCGGCCGCGCGCAGTTTGCGCGCCCAATCCGCCAGCGGCAACTCGGAACAATAGGCCGCCGGACCATCGGCCACGAGCGGACCGTAGTCCTCCGGCCGCTGGCTGCTCATGCCCGCGATGTTCAGGCCGAACATCTCCAGGTGCATGGCCGCGCTGCCGGGCGCCTGGCCGAGATGTAGCGCAATATCGTAGGGCGTTTCCAAATCCCGGGCGACCATCCGCCGCATCGCGTCGAAATCCACTGGATACCGCCGCGTCGTCACCGGCGGTCTCTCGGGCAATTCCTGGGTGAGCCGCACCAGCGCCAACCAACTGGCATTCTCCCGCCACTCGTCGTACGGGCCGAAAGCGGTAAGCAAAACGCGAGGCATAGGCGAGGCCGTGGCAAGTGCAAATGCGGCAAGATCCCGAAATACCGTAGCGCTTCGATGCTGCGGAAACTATGCGTTACTCGGCACCACGAACGGCTCGCGATACTTCCTCGTTAGCAACTCGTTCGCCGCGTTGTTGTCGACGAACCGCTCTTGTGCGGCGTCGAACGCCAGCGTCGGGCTGACGCGGACCGCGAGCTTGTCGACGGCGATATCGTTCCCCTTGGCCAGGTTGTGCGTCATCGACTCGAACAGGTCCATTGCCGCGGTGTTTGGCTTGAGTTCTTCCTTCGCCTGTTCGTAGGGGCATTCCTTGCCGACGCGATAGGCGATGTTGCCCAAGTGGCACAGGGCGGAAGAATAGTGGGCAACCTCCACATCGGCGTTGAGGTCTTCGATCTTTCGCGAGCGGACGGCGGTAATGAAATTGGCGAAATGCTCTTCGCGGCGGATCTCGGTCGGGACGTCCTTGAGCGAAACGGGATCGCCGCCGCCGTTGGGATGGAACTTGCCGCCGGCGATCCGGCCGTCGGTCGTGAAGAACTCGTTGTCGACGCGGCTCTTGGCTTTCGACTTGCCCTGGACCAGGCCACAGGTCTCAAAGGCCAGCTTGACGTCGCCGTAGTCGAACACGGTCATCAGCGTGTTCGGCGTCTGGCCCTGGTCTTCATAACCGAAGCGGCCGCCGAAGCTGACCACGCTCTTGGGCAGCGCCGGGCCCGCGATCGCCCAACGGGCAATGTCCATCTGATGCACGCCCTGGTTTCCGATGTCGCCGTTGCCGAAGTCCCAGAACCAATGCCAGTTGTAGTGGACCAGGTTGTCGTGATACGGCTGCTCCGGCGCCGGGCCGAGCCACAGATTGAAATCGAGTCCGGCCGGCGGCGGCGCGATCGGTTTCGTCCCGATGCTCCAGCGGGCTTTGTGGCAATAACCCTTGGAGAGCACGAGCTTGCCGAACCGGCCGCTGCGGGCGGCGGCGACTTCCTGCGCCGTGCCTTGGCTCGAACGGCTCTGCGTGCCGTGCTGCACGATCCGGTCGTGCTTGCGCGCCATGCCCAGCGCGATCCGGCCTTCGTGGACGTTGTGGCTGAGCGGCTTTTCGACGTACACGTCCTTGCCGGCTTCGCACGCCCAAATCGTAATCAGCGAATGCCAGTGGTTACACGTGGCGACCGACACCGCGTCGAGATTCTTGTCGGCGAGCGCTTCGCGGATATCGGCGACGGTCTTCGGCAAGCTGCCGGAGAGCTTCTTCACGTTCTCGCCGCGCGACTTGAAGAGCCGCGTGTCGGGATCGATCAAGTAGGTGATCTGCACGCCGTCCATCTTGCCGAAGCCGCCGATGTGCGAACCGCCGCGACCGTTGATGCCGGCCACGCCGAGGCGAATCGTGTCGTTCGCCCCGAGCACGCGGCCGGAAGCTTTCGTGCCCGCGATGGTAAAGAGCGAGAAGGCGGAACTTGCCGCAGCGGCCGAAGCGGCGCGGCGGACGAACTGGCGGCGGGTGACGGCGGTTGGAGAATTCGACATGACGAGGCTCCGAGGAAGGCGTGAGGCGGTAGGCCGGAGACTGGTGGGTTGGAAGCGCGTTCGTCGATCGCAACGCCGGACGACGCCGGTTCGTCGCGGGACGCATCGCGGTAGTATGATACATCCCGTGGGGGCGCGACGCCAGCGCGCGGCCTTTGCGGCAACCGAACGAGGAGACGGCCATGTTCTGCCCGAAATGCAACGGCCAGATGGAAATGCGCGACGTTCGCTGTCCCCACTGCGGGTACGACTTTCCTTCCGCGACGCCGGAGCGCGAGAAGCGGCCGATCCTCTTCGCCTACTCGTCGTTTGCTTACGTGGTGCTTGCGATCGCGATCGTCGTGTTGGTGATTGCCTGCCTTGGCTTTGGGGTCTACGCCGTGGTCATGGTCGTCGCGCCGCATCGGATGCGTTCTCCAGACTGGCTCGACTGGGCAGTTCGATTCTTCGCGACATTGGTCGCGCTCATCGTCGTGATGCGCGTGTTCGACATGCGGCCGCGCGGATGACGGTCGGCTAGGTGCATGGCGCTTGACGATCGCGTGGTGAGCCTCGCGCCGTTCGACCGCACTATGACGGGCGGCTGCGCGGTTCATGCCGAGTGCAGATTCTGCAATTCTTCGCCTAGCAACGTCTGCAACTCTTGCCGCGTCGGTTCGTCGACGCGGGAGCGCGACTTGAGTGGCTGAAGGCGGTCGTTGAGCGACCGGTAGCGGACGCGGAACGGCGTGACTTCGGCGAGATACGGCTTGGCCTTGCCGATGCCCGACCAGACGAGCAGGTTTTCGGCTCGGTGGCCGTTTTTGGCGCCTTGCCGCGTCGTCCAGATGCAGCCGAGACCGCTGGGGATCGCGGGCAGGACGTTGTTGACCAGAAACTCGTTCCACCCTCGTCGCGGCGAACAGACGAGGTACGTCCAGACGTTCGTCCGCCAGCAATGCCAACGGAGCAGCGCGAAATCCCAAAGGCGTTCGAGCGCGACGAGCGGCAACGCCAGAATCGCCATCGCCACGAACGCGGGGACGAGGACGGTCATCGCCGCAACAATCAACATTTTGCGAAGTTTCGGCATCGACTGTACCCGCCGGTTAGGAGGCATTGCCAAAAAAACCGGTTCGCCCCGCCTACCTGACAAGTATACGCCGCGCCGAGAGCTCGGCCGCCCTTGCGTCGGACGACGTATTTGGGGCAAAATTCAGGCTCATCGAACAAAAATCGAACGAAGCCACGTATAGTGTGTGTGGAAAGAACCACCGAATTGCCGTTGCGGCGGATCGAGAATGGCGATTTGGGATACCGGGCTTCGGGTTCAGGCATCGGGCATCGTTGCCCGAGTGGAATCGCCTGCCTCTGACACGACAATGATACGATGAACGCGAAGCCGTATTTCTATGGATTGGAACCACGCTGGTTTGGCGCCAATCGCCTTTACAAGATTTTTGTCACCCGCGACGTACTTTTCGGGGCGTATGTCGCCGGTCAATTCTACGACAACGCGACCGCGGCGGTCCAGCTACATGCGTTATTGATCTTTCTCCGTTCGTGGGTCGGTCGCCTGCTGAAGCTTCGGGCGGTTCGCGAGGCACGATATAACGAAATCGATCTGGCTGGCCCCGAGTTCCTTGCCGAGGACGCCCGTAATTTCCGATTTGAGCGTACGCGCGTCCTCAACATTACGGTGAATCGGCGACGGTGCTGGTTTTGGGCCTTGGATAGCGTCGGTGATCTGGTAGTCGAATTCTGCACCGGCGAGCGGCGGCGATTCGTTCTCGTCGAAAGTCAAGATATCGATGCCATCGGCGAAATGCTGCGGTCGTTTCATCCGGAAGCGGCCACCATCGGCGAATCCGTTGCGCCGCCAACGACAGCGCGACGCAAACGCCAAGCGTGGAAGTATTATGCATTCAACGGGACGTTGTTGTTCGGGTTTGCCGTTCTGTTTGCAGTAGTTGGATTTCTGTCCCATCAGAATGGCGGCATGCCGATCATGTTTTGGGTCGCGGCCGCAATGAGCCTAATCGCGGCGTTGGCTTGCTACCGAATGGCTGGGAAACGGTGGAAACTTTTTGTCCCGAGCGAAGAGTCGTCGTAAGCGTAACCTCGCTTGCCTCGGGCGGGAGGACGTTCATTGTGAAACTGATTACTGCCAGGCCGGGAATTGTTGTCGGATTGGTTCGTTTGTTAGTGGCGGCGCTCCTCGTGACGTCGACGCCGATTACCCATGCCGCGTCGCCGGAAAAAGTAGCTCCGGCGAATCCTTTGGGCCTGCCCGCCAAGGCGGTCGAAACCGGCGGTTCGCTGATCATCTGCGGCGGCGGGCGGACGCCGGTCAGCGTGTACGACGAGTTCGCCAGGCTGGCCGGCGGGAAGTCCGCGAAGATCGTCATCATTCCATCGGCGTACAAGTATTCCAGCACCCTCGTGGTCAAGCAGCGGTATGCCGGTTGGAGCCGCTACGAACCCAAGGCGCTCGACGTGCTGGATGCCCAGTCGCGCGATATGGCCGACGGCGCCGCGTTCAATAAGAAGCTCGAAGAGGCCACCGGCGTCTGGCTGGGCGGCGGATTCCAGAGCCGCCTCGCCGCAATCTATGCCGGAACCAAGGCCGAAGCGACGCTCCGGGCGATCGTCGAGCGGGGCGGTGTGATCGGCGGCATCTCGGCCGGCGCCGCGGCGATGTCGCGGGTAATGATCCGCAGCGGACGCGACGAAGAAATCGTCATCGACCGCGGGCTGGGACTGTTGGAAATGGCCATCGTCGATCAGCATTTCACCCAGCGCAAGCGGCTCAAGCGGCTGCTCACCGCCGTCGAACAGCATCAGGACAAGGTCGGCATCGGCGTCGACGAGGGAACAGCCGTCGTCGTCGAAGGGAGCCGCGTCCGCGTGATCGGCAGTCACAACGCGACGGTTGTGCTATCGCGGCCAAATAAGGAAGTGTCGCTGCACACGCTGGCCGCGAGCGAACGGGCCGACTTCGTCGCGGCCGGCGACGCCGCGGGCAAGCGGTTCGACCTGCGGCGCTTGGCGGAGAAATAGCCGTCAGTGCTTGCTCGATTTCATTCTGGAGCGTGCGCGCGGGTGCCACTGCTGGCTCGTCCAGCAGTGCGATTCGCGAGGCGACGTCAAACGGCAACTCTCATCACTGCTGGACGAGCCAGCAGTGGCACCCGCGAGTTTAGCTGCGACAGGGCCCCGGTGCATCAGTACGCCTTCTGCACCTCGACGCCGCTGGGCTTGTTCTCGTAGAGCTGCTTGAGGTTCTGCTGCTGCTCCTGGATGATCATCTGATTGCCGCTGCGCAGTCCTTCGAGCAGTTCCCCTTCCGCATCCTTCGCCGAAGCCGGTTGTTGAGCCGGTTCTTTCGCGGCCGGCGGCGGCGTCGCCGGAGCCGGCGGCGGGCCGAGTTCGACTTTGCCGCGGTAGAACGCATACCGCCGTTCGTCGACCTGGGCAATGACCGTCGACGTGCCGACGATGCCGTCGGCGATGAACACGCCGCGAAGATCGGTCGCGCCGCTGTGGAAGTCGTCGTTCCGCGAGCCGATCACCTTCACGTGCGCGTCGCCGACGTATGCGTCCTTGGCGACGTCCTTGACCGTCGTCCGCACGCGTCCCGACGCGGCATCTTCCTGAATCTCGACCTCCAGCGGCGAAACGACCGCCAGCCCGCTCGTGTGCAAGTTCTCGCCCCGGCACACCACGAGATACGCGCCTTCGTCCTTGAGCGGCAGCGTCAGCACGTGCTCGCGGTCGCGATAATCCTTGCCGTCGCCGAGTTTTTCCGTCGATTCGTGATACGGACGAATGCCGGCGAGGTTGATCGCCGTGATCTCGCCCAAGTTCCGCCGCAGCAGGCTGAACTTCATCAGGTCGATGCGATACACCATCACTTCGCAGTTTGCCACGTTGCGGAACGCGAGCTTCACTTCCGCCGGTTTGCCGGGCCGGATCGTCGTGATCTCCGGCAGCTTGATCTCCTTGCGGGCGAAATACTCGATCGCCTGCGCCGCGTCGGCGAAGCGTTCCTTCACCCGCGTGTACTCGACGATCGCCTCGGCCGCCTTGCCCAAGCTGTGATACACCTGCCCCATAATGTAGATCGCGCGGTCTTTGTTCACGCTCTCCATCTCGCGGCCCGTGCTCCTATCGACCCGCTTCGCCTCGGCGACTTTCTTGCACATGGCCAAGGCCGCCTCGTGCTCGTGTTGGGCGAAGTGGCAATAGCCGATCAAATACCAGTAGCTGTCCAGATAATCGCTCTTGGGATACCGCAGGGCATACGCCTCGCAGGCGGCGATGGCCGGTTTGTAGGCTTTGAGATCGAGCAGCGCATTGGCCGCCGAGAACGACGCCTGATCGGCCGCCGGGTCCTCGGGATACATCGTCAAGAAGCCTTCGAGCATCGCGTGGGCCTGACGAATCAAGTCGACGCGATTGATCTTCTTCTCCTTCAGCTTTTCATCGGCGAGGACGTTCGCCGCTTTGCCGTAAACCTGCTGCGCGAGCGCGTATGTCGCCACCGCCGCGTAAGACTCGGCCGGGTATTCGAGCAGCAGCCGCCGCATCACGTCGACGCTGCGGACGAACTCGCCCTGGCCGTCCAAGAACCCGGCCACACCGCTTTCGCGCGAAAAGCTGCTTTCGACGGTCGCCCGGAAGATGAGATACGCCCGTTCGTACTCGCCCATGTCGTGGTACGCGGCGCCGACCTTGACGATCTTGTCGAACGGCATTTCGAGGTCCGGCCACTTCTCCTTGACGATCTCGAAATACTTGACCACACCGCTCGCCGGACCGCGGGCCAGATGCACGTCGAGCAACATGCGGGCCGTCTCCTTGTAGAACTCGGGCCGCAGATTCCAGTTCGCGATGAGCTCGCCCAAGTGCTTGCCGGCCGCGTCGAAATCCTGCTTGTCGAACGAGCGCTTGCCCAGTTCGTACAACTCCTGCGGCGAAAGGCGATAGGCGTCGCCGCTCGGCTTGCCAGCCGCGAGCACCGCGAGCTTATTGACGCCCGCCGCGGCGAGCTGGTCGGGCCGATAGGCGTTGCGAACGACGGTCGGCGCGGCCTGATAGTTGCCGGACACGTAGCCGTAGATGTCGTAGTGGATCGGCTCGACGTACCGGCGACTGCCGACGTAGAACGTGATCGCGCCGGGCGAGATTTCATACCGCTCGAACCCGCCGCGGACCGAGTTCTCGACCACGCTCGCCCCGCTCGGCAGCGGCTCGGTCACGACGAGGTATTCGAGTTGCTCTTCCGGCACGTTGCCCGGCACATTGATCCGCGACACGGTCAGTTCGACGTGACCACGCTGCCCGACGGGCAGTTGCGTGAGCGCGTTGCGGAACGGCGTGTACTGCCCTTCGATCACGCCGAAGCCGCGGGGGATTTCTTTGCCTTCGAATTCGAGCGGCGCGGGTTCGTAATAGCGGCGGACGTGCCAGTCCTGCGTCGTCGACGCGAGCTTCTCGGCCGGCACGAAACCGCCGAGCACGGCCTGATACGTATATTCGCCGCGGCCGCGAATCACGAAGTTGATCCGCTGCTTGCCCTTCTTCAAAAGGTTCGCGGCGACGTCGATCGTCTGCGTCGCGGTCGTATCGTCGACGACGACCGTTTTGGCCTTCACGTCGTTGACGAAAATGTCGAGCTCGTACTGCGCCGCCTTCACGCGGTTCTTGGCGTTCCATTCGCACAATGCGAGCATCGCCGGGCCGGTCGCCTTGTCCGGCGACCAACGATGGCCGGCGCGATGGGCGAGCAGCCAGTCGACTTGCTCCTTGAGCTTCGTCGATTCGGGCGACGTGCGAATCAAAGCCAGCGCATACAGCGCCCGCGTTTCGGCCGACGCGTGCGTCCACGGCAGCGACGCGCCAATCGTTCGCTTGGCTTGCGGCGCGTCGAGATTCTGTTCGGCGACGACCTTGAGCAGGTCCTCCGCCATCGGCTTGCGCTCCATTTCGGCCAGCGCCAGCGCCACGTGCAACAGCGCGCTCGTCGAGAGCGCCGGCCGATTGCGATGCAGACGATTCGCGAGCGCAAAGTCGTCTCGCCCGGCAACCGCGAGGGCGTGCAGCAGAATCGCCTTGCTCTCGTAATCGTCGTCGCGCGTCTTGGCGATTTCGCTGGCCAGATAATTGCAGCCCTTGTCGAAACCGTCGTCGGGCACGCGATAGCCGGACTTGCGGGCGAGGGCCAACGCCCATACCACGCGGGCCGACGTATAGCGATGGCTGGCCGTACCTTTTTGACCGGTCCAACTCCACCCGCCGTCGTCATTTTGCGCCGCGACGAGCAGCGAGACCGTCGATCGCAGCCGCGCGTCGAGCGCTTGCACGGTCGTGCTCGCCTTGTCGTCGGCGCTTAGAAGCTTCCCCAGCGCGATCGCCGAGAGCGCGTCGCTCGTCGCCGTGTCGAGGCTCGCGGCGAGCCGCACGTTGTCGATCTGACACACCGTCGCCGGACCGAACAGCACGTCGAGCAGGCTCCGCTCGACCGTCGGGCCGAGAAGAATCTGCAAACTTCGGGCGTCGTCGGCCACGTTTGCCGGGGCTTCCACCCACGCCGTCGTGTCCGCGGCCGCAGAACCGCCGGAAATGTTGTAAACCGGCAGACCGTAGGGCTGAATCGGCAGCCGGCGGCGAACGACGTCGCTCTTGCCGTCGGCTTCGACGGTCAACTCAATGAGCATTTCGTCGGCACTGGGCTCACCTTCCGCAGCCGAACGTCGAATCTTTTGCCCAAACGTCAATTGCTCGATCCCCTGCTTCGACACGTCGACCGTCTTCGTCGCCACGTCGCTCTTGCCGCCGACCGTCGTCTTGAGCGTGACCTTGATCGTCCCCTTGTCGATGGCATGGTTGTGGATCGACGCTGCGATCTCGGCGTCGTCGCCGTCGGTGAACGCCAGCGGCAACTTGAGCTCACCGAACAGGTCCTTCTTCACAGCGAGCGAAGCGTCGGCCTCGCCGCACAGCGTCTCTTTCGTCGCACCCTTGGCGAGCAGCTTCCATGCCGTCGACCGATCGGGCAGCGTCACCGCCACTGTCGCCTTGCCGGCGTTGTCGGTGACGACCGACGGATTCCAATACCCAGTTTCTTGAATGACCAGTTGCGGCAGCAGAAGCGCGCCGGCGTCGGCGAGGCGTTTGCCTTCGGCCTTCTGCTCGGCGTCGGAGAGGTCGGCGAAGTACACGTTCCCCATCTTACCCCAGCGATCGACGGCCACGACGTCGCGGCGGCCCGCGCCCAGCATTCGACCGAAGGCGACCGTCCCGTCCGTGCTGCCCATCGGAATGCCATAGGTAACCGCGTCGCCAGCGAACGTTTGGGCATAGTCGAAAGCCAGCGTTTGGGCGCCCAACGCCGCGGAAACGTCTGGCTTACCGTCGCCATCGAGATCGGATTCGGCCGGTGCGCCTTGCAATCCCATTGAAATGCCCCTTGAGTTCGCCTTGCCCGCCATACCGCCGGCAGAGTATTGCTGCAGCTTGCGTTTTGCCGCCTCGCTCTTGGATCGCGTCCCAAGCCGATCCTCCGCGGCGGCCTGGCCGTTGCGCGCATGCAGATCGAGCGCTCCCGCCGTGGCGAACTCCTCCGCGGGGGCGTCCATCGGCGCATTCGGGTCGGCCGCGATCGTGGACCAATCGACTGGTGCCGGCGCTTCGTCGGCCACTCCTTCGCCCCGCTCGCCGCCGGCGCCGGAACGCCGTCCGGCCCATTCTCCGCCGCCCGTCGGGCCAGGACGCGTCGACTGCGGCGTAAAGCCGCTCGCCGCCATCTGCTTACTGAGTTCGCTAAGCCGCCGTGACTCGTCCAGTTCGAGCATCTTTCGATCTTCGTCTGCCAGGAGCCGCGGATTGATCGCCTGGGTCGCCGGACGATAGGCGAACGTAATGCTCGCCGTGGTGCGGACCGCCGTTTCGCGCCGCCCGCCGCCGAAAAAGTCCTGAATCGCCGGCACCGCGAACGAGAACTGTTCGAGCAGCGATTGCTCGATCATGGCTAAGCTCACTTCCGCCGCGATGGGCTTGCCCTGGGCGTCTGTCGTTGCGACAACGACGTCGACCTCCTCGCCCGGTTTGGCGGGGGTGCCACTGGCTACGCCAGTGCCGGCGGCCGCGCCGTTCTTCCGCTTGACTTCAACCGTAACTTTGAGCTCACGATTGACCGTAATCGGGCTGGACGCGAGATGCAGCCGCGTGATCGGCTTGTCGGCGTCCTTCGTTTTTCCCTCGGCGTCCAATTGCGGCCGCGTGTCGGTCATCACCGCCACGGCCAACTCGAAGTTCGGCGCAAGCGGCGCCGTCATCGGTAGTTCGAGCGGGTTGTCGCCCGTTTTGAGCGTGACCAGCTTGTAATCGAGCACCCGAGCGCCCTGAAACGTCACGAGCGCGAGCGCCGGCGCTTCGCGCCAGTGCAAATTCACCTTCGCCACGTCGCCGACCTTGAAGGTGTGCTTATCGGCCAAGAGCCGCAGTCGCACCGTGTCCTTGTCGTCCGAAAGTTGCACTTGCGCCGCGCCGTATATCGGGTTCTCGAACCGATCCGTCCCTTCGGCTCGCAAGATGTACTGCCCGCCGGCGTCGAGCTTGAGCGTTTGCCGCGCGTTGCCTTCCTTGTCGGTTTCGATCGCGTGCTCCGACACGAGCCGTTCGCCGACGCGGCCCTCGACCGTGGTGCGTTCGAGCACCTTGAGATTGAGCTTCTGGGCGATCGGTTTGCCTTCCGCGTCGACGGTCTTGATCGACGCCTCGAACGACTCGCCCGCCAAGTATAACGGCCGCACGGTCGAGATATTGATCGAAAAGCCCTTGGTCGCCAGCACGAACGGCTTGACCGCGCCGATGTTCCGTTCGGGCAGCGTCACGACGAGCGGCAACGTCTGCGTCTCGCGAAATTCGCGCGTGGGGAACGTGAAGTCGATCTCGCCCTTGTCGTTCGTCTTGGCCGTCGCGACCGCGCCGTCGGACAGTTGATAGCGCACGTCGGCTCCGACGACCGGCGCGCCGTAGTAGAACTGCACGCGAATCTTCCCCTTGATCTCTTCGCCGCGGTAGTAAACCGCGCGGTCCGAATCGACGGCGATTCGCACCGGTTCGAGGCGATACTCGTGGACGCCGAACGTTCCTTGATAGCTCTTCGGCGAGGCGATCTCCTTGGCCGCCTCGGTCACGAGCACGCGGTACTCGCCCTGCACGGCCGCGGTGGGCAGCAAGAAGTGCGTTCCCAAGCCGCCGAACTCCGACAGCGCCGCTTCCTCTTGATGCAGCATCCGGTTCCGCGGATCGAACACCTGGATCGTGTACTTCGCCCCTTCGGCTATGGTAAAGGCATCGCCGGACACGCCGCGAATCACGCCGCGGACATGAACCATGTCGCCAGGGCGATACGCCGGGCGGTCCGTGTAGATGTAACCTTTGTCGGCCAGCCCGGTCGCGACGCCGACCCCCTGAAGACCGACGACGTTCGATCCGGTATGCGAACCGGCCACCGCGAATACGCGGACGTCATCGCTGGCCAAGCCACTGGCTGAGCCGGTGCCACCGGCCGGAATCAACGCTTTGTAATCGCCCTTGAACACGCCGTCGTCGCCGGTTTTCGCTTCGGCAAACACCGTCTGGCCGTTCGAAATCAGCAGCTTCACGTCCTTCCACGGCTGGCCAGTGACCATGTTCTCGGCAAGCACGAACACCTCGTTCCGCGAGCTTTTGACGATGATGTCGAGGTCCGATTGCAGGACGAGCGTCGTGGCCGTCAGCGTCTTGCTCGACACGGTAATCGCCATCGCGCCGCTCTTCCCGGGTGGCACTGGCCCAGTGCCGGGTGCCACTGGCTCAGCCAGTGCAGACTTCTGCGGCAGCGGCACCTCGATCTGGCTTTCGAGTTCTTGATACTCGGCGTATTTCGGCACCTTGAATTCGAAGCTGCGGTCGGGATCGATCAGCGAGATATCGAGGCCCTCGACGCCGCTGGCCAGGTGCATCTTGCGGAAATACGTTTCCAGGTCGATGGCATAGATGCGAACGGTCACCGAGTCGATGTTGCGGCTCGTGAACTTGAGCTTCGGCGTTTCGTTCGACCGGAACACCCGCTCGGTCGCCACGGCCATCGTCTTGGCCGTAAGTTGCACGATCCGCTGAGCCGCGTCGGGCTGCGACAGACCGGCGACTTTGCGATACTGTTCAAGCGCCGCGGCGAGCTTGCCCTGCTTGGTTTCGAGCACGTGGCCGATCATCAACTGCGCGCGCGACGCTTCGCCGGTGTTCGGATACTTCGACACGAGCCGTGTCCAATCGGCGATCGCTTCGTCCCATTTCTTTTGGTCGAAGTTCATCGCGCCGAACGTGTACCAGATCGTCGGCCCGCGCGGATCGAGCGGATAATTCGCCAAAAACTCCGTCCACAGTTTGCGAGCTTCGTCGTAAGCCTTCGCCTCGCGGCGGTCGGCGGCCATCGCGAACTGTGCGTCGACGATCGCCTGTTGCACGCCGCTCCACGCGCTGTGCGTCGGATGCTTGGCGAGATAGTCGCGCCAGGCCGCGATGGCTTCCGTGAACTTCTTTTGCAGCAGATTCGCCTGCCCCAGCAGCGAGCGCGCGTCCGGCGTTTCTTCGCGATCGGCATAGCGGGCATCGGCTAGATACGCCGCGAGTCGCTTGGCCGCGTCCTCGTGCCGACCGCGATTCACGTACGCCTGGGCGATCCGCAAATGGGCCGTGCTCGCCAGCTTGTGCTCCGGAAACTTCTTCACGAACGCATCGAGCGCCGCCACGCCGAGCCCCAAGTCCTCATCGCTCTGCGGATTCGGCATCTGGTACGTCAGCGACAGATTGAACGTCGCTTCGGCGATCCGCGGACTCTTGTTGTCCGCATGCGCCGCGAGCAGGTCCTGCCACGTGCGGCGGGCATCGGCAAGTTGGCCCTGCTTCAACTGGCTATCGCCCAAGCGGAACTTCGCCTCGATCAATTCGGCCGCGTCGGGATAGTCCTTTACGAACTGGGCATAGAGCCGGGCCGCTTCGGCAAAGTTGCCGAGATTGAAGAAGCACTCGGCCACGAGCATCTCGACTTCGCGTTTCTTCTCCGGCTTTGGTCCGACGGCGAGGGCGTTCTGGAAAAAGCCGAGTGCCTTCTGATAGTCCGGCTTCTGGTCTTCCTTCGGCGGCTTGAAGTACGTCTGCGCGAACTCCAGGTACAAGTTCGCAATCTCCTGTTTGCGATCGGCCGACAGCAAATACTCCGCCTCGCGGCGATAGATCAATTCGGCCGCGCGGAAGTCGCCCTTGCGAGCGAGCGACACCGCCATCCCGAATCGCGCCCGGCGAATCCAAGGACTCTTAGGGAACTCCTTCTCGATCGTGTCGAAGCGGGCGATCGCTTCGTCGTACTTCTCGCTCAAATGCAGCGCGCGGCCCTTGAGATAGGCGAGATAGTCCTTGGCCGCGCCCTCGGCGGACATCGCGGCGTCGATGGCCTTGATGGCCGCCGCATAGTCGCGGTCCTGCATCGCCTGCCGCACCGCCGCTGGGGCTTCCGGTTCGGGCGTCAACGCTGAGGATTCTTCCGGCTTCTTGTCGGGAGTCGCCGCGTTCTGGGCCAAAGCAAAATGCGTCGCGGCGCCGACAGCCAGAGCAATTACGGCAAGCGTGCCGTAGCGCGAAAGAGAACGACGGGACATGGATGAACTCCTCGAATCGTGACGGCCCGCTTCCGCGGGCCATGGGGTGCGTGATGTTTCGTCGGGACGTTTGCTATTTCTTGTCGAACCGTTCGTCGACGATCGGCGTGTCCTTCGGCAACGGGATGCGGTTCAAATCGACGATCTTACCATCGACGATCAGCTCGATGTGCGTGGTGTATATCCATCGCTCGCGCTCGTTCTTCACGCCCGCGATCGGACCCGGCGGCATGGGCTTGCTCGAAGCGAGCGCCATCCACACGCGGACGCCGCTTTCCACCGGCCCGAGATACGTCACCGGGCTGCGCGACAGAAAGATCGGCGCCTTGTCGGTTTTGACCTTAAGCAAGTGCGGCCAGGCGGCCTCGAACTCCTCGCGGGTCGCAAAGCGGATTTCGTGGAACGTGCGATTCACCAGGCTGCCCGTGTACGATTTCGATTGCGTGCGGAGCGGCTCCAACTCCTTGGGCCAGGTCGCCGGCCACGTTCCTTTGTCGCTCACGCCCCAAATCGCGTGCGCCGAAGCTGCGCCCAAGAGAGCCAAGACTGCGACCAACGTAATCGCGCGATACATCGGGGTTCCTCGTAAAGAGTATTCCGCGGCGTCAGGCCGCTTCGCGATCGCACCCGGCGATGCGGCTCACCCACAATCCGGAACCTGGTAAATGCCGGACGACTTTCCGCGACCGGAATTATGTCACCGAGCGGGCCAAAACCTTCGCCGTGCTACGCCCGGGCCTGGGTCGGCCGCAAAAGGTTACGTTACGCGAATCGGCCGAAATCGGGCCGAAAGACCCCGCCCGAGTCGTTAGACGCCCGATCGCCGAGAAAGTTCCGCCGCAAAACCGCAATGCGACCGAGGCCCGGGTTAGGGCGATTCCAAATACGCCGACCGAAAGCTCTGCGCGCTCGAATCCTGGAGCTTTTTGCATTCCTTGCCGTCGACCTTGCGCGTGCCATCGTCGCTGAGGATTTGGATTCGTCCTTTTTCGCCCGGATAGAGGAAGATCGCCTCGGGATTGAAGTCGAGCAGGCCGAAATCGACGGTTTTCACGGCCACGGCTTGCTTGCCCGTGCGGCTCGACCACTCGAAGAGCTTGAAGCGGTTGCCCCCGTCGTATTCGCCGCCGACGATCCAATACCGGTTGCCGACGGTATCCCATTCGATGCTGCGGATCCCCAGCGGCCGCCCGCCGTCGGAGAGGTCCAATTCGAACGGGTCGCCGAGCTTGGCGTCCGCCCCGTCGTCGATGATTTCCTTCGGGTTGTCAATCCGGGCGATGAGCGCCTTGCCGCGGGGTTGTGGATTGCGAAACGCGACGAGCAACTGCCCGCCGGGCGTCGCGGCGAGGCCCTCGATATTGAATCCGCCTTCCTTTTTCGGCGCGAGTTCGGCCGCACCGGCGAGGCCGTATTTCGCGTACCGGGCATCGGCCACGAGCGCCTCAAGCAATCCCTGATACACCTTGCCCACGCCGACGAGCGTCGCCGAATCGCCCTTGCCGCGGACCTCCGTGCAGAAGAGCCGATGGCGGCTTTCGCGGAGCTTGTCTTTCTTATTGCGGCCGTGCGAGGTGATCCAGTAGATGCGACCGTCGAGCAGGCACGCCCCTTCGATGTCGCTCTCCGGTTCGGCCGGGTCGACCTCCAAGTGCGTCGACACGTCGACGGTCATCAGCGGCTCGGTCGGCCGGTCGCGGTGGTAGATTCGCAGGACATTGTCTTCGTCGTTGGCGACCGCGAACCGCTCGGAGTCGATCGCCACGGCCGCCGATGCGTCGCACATGCCGTGGTACGTCGGGCCGGGCTTGAGCGTCCACGTACTGGCCTGGCCGCTTGCGGATGCAGCAGCCGCGCCCCAGACAACGAGCACGCTGCACAGAGCCGTCGCCCAACGAAAAGGCCGGGCCCTCGCTCGCGACGCCAAAAAACGGAGTCCGCGAGGCATGGGTCCGGCCTTTCTACTCGTGGCTGGCCGCTCATTCCGAGGCGACTAGTCTTCCTCTTCCTTCTGCTTCTTTTTCATTATAACGAACGCCGCGATGGCAACCGCAAGAATCGCCCCGCACATCAGATACCACCAAATCGAACCAATGAAAGCGGCCAAGATCGCCATGTCGTGCCTCACGGTTTTCTTACGGATTTCGCCATGTTTTATTACCCGGAACGGGGCTTTTGCAGCGCCGCTTGGCCGCCGTTCCGCCGACTCGTGCATTTTGTCCGCGCCGTCGAAGGAAATCAAGTAGGCAAAGGAGCTTACGTCTCGGCGACGGAGGCCGGCTGGGGGGCGGCGCGTATCCGCACCGCGACCGTCGGATCGACCATCGCAGCGGTCGCCATGTGAACCGCGTCGGCCCCCGCGTCGAGATAGCGGCGCACGTCCTCCGCGGTCGCTGCGCCGCCGCAACCGACGATCGAAAACGCGAGACCTTGCCGGTTGCGCAAGCGAGCAAAGCACTCGACCTGCCGCAAGGACGCCTCGCGAATCGCCTGGCCGCAGATTCCCCGCTTCGCCCCGCCAAACAGGGGCAAGCCGTCGCCGCCGCGAACCGTCGTCGACACGCTGTTGGTCATCGCCAGGCCGCTGACCCAAGGCCCGAGCGCCGCGACAAGCCGGGCCGCCTCTTCGTCGTCGGCGACGCACCCGATTTTCACGACGAGCGGCACGTCGTCGATCGCGTGCCGCACGCGCTCGGCCACGACCGCCGCGTCGGAGGGCTGCTGATAAAGCTGCCCGTCGCACGTGTTGACGTTCGGGCACGAAAAATTCGTCTCGACCGCATCGGCGCCGGCTTCGACCGCCCACCGGGTGCATTGGGCGTAGTCGTCGGCAAGCTCGTCGAGCGACCAGCCGTCTTGAATGGTGCCGACGACCGACACCGAGAGCACCTTGTCGCGCGGTAAGCGCCGCCGCGTCTCGGCCACGTCCGCCCGCCAGACTTCCGGCGATTTCGACGGCATACCGAACGACACGGCCCACGTCCCGCGCATTTCGTCTGCGGCCGGCAGCGAGTCGACGTGCTCGTCGACTTGTCCTGCGACGCCGGCACCGTTGACCGCGGAGCAATCGACGGGCTGCAAGTTCGGCAGCGGATAACACGGCCGCGCCACGCTCCGCACGGTCTTATACGTCAGCACGTCGAAGCCGAGGCCCGCGTAATACAACAGCCACCGCCCATTGAGCAACGGTCCGGCGGCAATACCCAGCGGCGAAGCGACGCTGAGGCCGCAGAAGCGCCATCCGCCGGCGAGAGCGCCGGGCATCGGCGGCACAATCTCGGTCGGCGTTGCCTTTGGCGCATGGTCGTAGTTCCAGTCATACGACTGACCGGGATCGTACTTCGGCAATTCCCGAGGGATATTCACGTACATTCAATGCGATTCGCGGATTGCTCTGGAAATCGCGTGCGCCGCTATCAGAATGGACAACCCAACAAATGCGAAGCCGACGCGCGGATCGTCCAGCGCAGCGACGAACAGCACCACAGCCCCGATGCGGGAAACGACCAGCCACGAAAGCTCCCAGAAACCAAGAGGAGGTCGACGGAAAGGCGGTTCGTTCATTATCCAGTTGTCGATCTATCTGGAGTAGCGAACTCGATCGCTCACCGGGCTACGATGCGAAAGCCGACGCCAGCGTCATGCGAAATCCGGGTAACACATCCTCGCATACAAGCACGTCGTTGTCGTGAAAGACTTCCGCATCGCGGCCGGGGCGATGGACAGTCACAGTCTTCGTCGCCGGGTCTGCAACCCAGACGACTTGCACGCCCGCTTTGAGATAGTCGGCGACCTTCGCCGAGATCATCGACGCGCTGTCGTTCCTGCTGCGCACTTCGACGACAAGCTCGGGGATGGTCGCCAGGTAACCTTCGCGAGTGCATCGAATTGGCAGCGAACGGTTTGCAACGAAGAGCACATCCGGAATGATCATCCGGTCCGGGTCGCGCCACAAGACCACGCTCGTCTCGGTGCGAGCGCGTCCCATCCCGGATCGTTCGGCGTTGAACTTTAACTCCGCAGCGATGTTCGACTGTACCGCTCCATGTTCGTCAACCGGCGGAGACATCGGCACCAACCTTCCGTTGTCGAGTTCGAACTTTACCGGTCCCGTGGGCAAGTCGTCGGGCAGCCCCTCCAAATCCTCGATGGTCAACAAGCGATCCGTCACGAGCCGCCCGTTATCGAGTTCGTAGCGCACCGGTCCCGAAGGCAACTCGTCGGGCAAGATCGCGAAATCCACGACGGTCAGCAGGCGCGGGACATACGCAGCCGGAGTCCAGGCATCGAATTCAGAAAAACCAGCAGCCATGATCCGGCTCCTGAAATGCAATCTCGCGATTACCGCCAATGCAGCGTGATCACCGCTGCGCCTAGTATACACGCGATGACCTCCGCTTCCAATCGCGGGGGAAGGCATCGACGCCATCCGAGCACCGCACGCGGCCCGGTTGCCCTCTGCCCGACAGATGCCTACGCTTTGCATGTAGCGCGCGAATCGGCGAGCGTCGCGCGACGCCGATTCGTTCGCAGTCGATCCTCGCACGAGGAGCCTCGACATGGCCACGGCAACGCAAACCCCATCGGCAGAGAACGCCCAAGCCGAGATCTTTCTCTCGGGCATGCACTGCGCCGGTTGTGCGCAGAAAATCGAGCGCCGCCTTTCTTCCGTCGCCGGCGTCGAACGCGCCAACGTCAGCTTTCCGACGTCGCGGGCGGTCGTAACCTATCATCCGCACGACCGCCCGCTTGCGAATGTGCTCGAAGCCATCGTCGAACTCGGCTACAAGCCCGTCGAACCGGCCCACGCCCGGCTCACGCTCGATAAGCCTTCGCTTGAAGCGTGGGATCGGCTCGCAAAGTCGCCGGGAGTCGTCGCGGTCGAACCCGATGCGTCGAATCGCGCCGCCGACGTCGCCTATCTTGGCGAAGCGGCGTCGCTTGCCGACCTGAAGCGCGTCCTTTCGGCATCGGGTGTTCTTGCCGGCGGGCGAGCTACGACCGACGCCGCCGACCCACTCGAGCTCGAAGCGCACCACCGCGAGATGAACCTCGCCGCGCTCAAGACGCGGTTTCTGGTGAGTGCCGCCCTTTCGTTTCCCGTCGTGTTCATCGCGATGGCGCACGGCGCATTCACGCCGCTCGCGGGATTGCTCGGCCATTGGATCCAACTGCTGCTGACCACCGCGATCATGGTCTACGGCGGCGGACAGTTCTTCCGCGACGCATGGGCCGCACTTAAACGCGGCTCGGCCGACATGAACACGCTCGTTGCCGTCGGCACCGGCGCGGCATACGTCTATTCCGTCGCGGCGACGCTCGCTCCGCGGTTTTTCACGGTCGCCGCGGTGGGCGAACACGGCGCGCACGCCGTCGCCCCGGTCTACTTCGAAGCGGCGGCGGTCATCATCGTGCTCGTGCTGTTGGGACGATGGCTCGAAGGCCGCGCGACTCGGGCCGCCGGGAACGCGCTCCGCGAACTCGCCCGGCTTCAAGCGAAGTCGGCCCGCGTGATCCGCGACGGCCTCGAAGTCGACGTTCCGATCGGCGACGTTGTGGTCGGCGATGTCGTCGTGGCCCGGCCCGGCGAGCGGATCGCCGTCGATGGTGTCGTCGAAAGCGGCTCGTCGGCCGTCGACGAGTCGCTGCTCACCGGCGAAAGCCTGCCCGTCGAGAAGCAGCCGGGTGCGAACGTCTTCGGCGGGGCGATGAACGCGACCGGCGCGCTTCGGTATCGGGCGTCGCGCGTCGGCCGAGAGACGGCGATTGCCCGGATCGTCGAGATGGTGCGGCAAGCCCAATCGTCGAAAGCGCCGATCGCGCGGCTGGCCGACGTGGTGAGCGGTATCTTTGTGCCGGTGGTGATTATCGTGGCCATCGCGACGTTTGCTGCATGGTACGTCTGGGGACCGGAAGCGACGCGGCTCAACCTGGCCGTGCTGACGTTTGTGTCGGTGCTGATCGTCGCCTGCCCTTGCGCGCTGGGCCTCGCGACGCCGACGGCGATCATGGTCGGCACGGGCCGTGGCGCGGAGTTGGGCATTTTGATCAAAGGCGGCGCAAGTCTCGAACAGGCGGCCCGAATCGACGCGATCGTGTTCGACAAGACGGGCACACTGACCAAGGGCCAACCCGCGCTGTTCGATGTGGCGACGGTCGGCGAGATGCCCGAGAGCGACGTCTTGCGGTTTGCGGCGACGGCCGAGCGCGGCAGCGAGCATCCGCTCGCCGCGGCAATCGTCGCGGGAGCTCAGAACCGCGGCGTAACCGTTGGAGAAGCAACGGCGTTCGCCGCGGAAGCCGGTTTCGGCGTTCGCGCTCAAGTCGATGGCCATTCGGTCGTCGTCGGCAATCGGCGTTTGCTCGAACAAGCCGCTCCGAACCATTCCGCCGCGATCGCTGCCGCCGACCGAATCGCCGCCGCGGGACACACGCCGATCTTCGTGCTCGTTGACGGCGCGCCGCAAGGCGTTCTCGGCGTGGCCGACGAGGTGAAGCCGCAAGCTCGCCAGGCCATCGCCTTGGCTCATGCGATCGGCCTCGAGACGGCGATGCTTACCGGCGACAACCGACATGTGGCAGAGGCCATTGCCCGCGAGGTCGGCGTCGATCGCGTGCTCGCGGAAGTGCTTCCCGGCGACAAGGCGGCGGAAGTTGCGCGGCTTCAACAATCCGGCAAGCGCGTGGCGATGGTCGGCGACGGCGTGAACGACGCCCCTGCTTTGGCTCAAGCCGACGTGGGGATCGCCATCGGTCGCGGCGCGGATGTCGCGGTCGCCGCGGCGGACGTAACGCTCGTCGGCGACGATATTCGTCTGGCCGTCGAGTCGATCGCGCTCGCCCGAGCGACGCTGCGCACGATCAAGCAGAATCTGTTTCTGTCGTTCGTCTACAACGTCGCTAGTGTCCCGATTGCCGCCGGCGTGTTGTTTCCGTTCACGGGTTGGCTCCTCTCGCCAATTCTCGCCAGCGCGGCCATGTCGCTTTCGAGCGTGTGCGTGGTGACGAATAGTCTGCGGCTGCGCGGTTTTGGCCGCCAAAACTGACGCCGCGTGAACCCGACGACGTTGCGTCGCGTCCAACTGGAATCCGAATCTCTACGGGCGCTGGAGCCGATCCATGTCGATGCCAGATGACCACAACGACCGACTCCGTCGCGCTCTTTCCGTGCTTCACGGCTTGTCGGTGGGCGACGCCTTTGGCCAGCAGTTTTTCACGCCTGGCATTCCCGTGTGGTGCATCAACCAACGACGGCCACCGCCGCCCGTGTGGCGCTACACCGACGATTCCGAGATGGCGATTGGAATCGTCGAGATACTCTCGGCGCACGGGCGAATCGACCAGGATGCGCTCGCGATTCGCTTTGGCGAGCGATTTGCTGCCGAACCCGCGCGCGGCTACGGCCCGGCGGCAATTCGCATTCTGCACGCGATTTCCCAAGGCGAGTCGTGGCGTACCGTGGGCCGATCCGCTTTCGGGGGAACCGGCTCTTTTGGCAACGGCAGCGCGATGCGGGTTGCGCCGATCGGAGCGTACTTTTGCAGCGATCTGAATGAGGTTGTCGCGCAGGCGGCGGCGTCCGCGGAAATCACGCACGCACACGAAGAAGGAATCGCCGGCGCAATCGCGATTGCCGTCGCCACGGCGTGGTGTTGCCGTCAACCGTGCGGCAAAGAACTCTCGGGCAAGGAGATGCTCGACGTTGTACGCGACCATACCCCGCGAGGTCCGATTCGGCTGGGCATCGAGGAGGCGCTGGGAATCGAGCTTGACGCATGGGAGTTTACGGCTGCTAGCCTCTTGGGCAACGGTTCGCGAATCACGGCCCGCGACACGGTGCCGTTTTGCCTGTGGTCAGCCGCGGCGCATCTCGATTCGTTCACCGACGCGATGTGGGCGACGATGCGCGTCGAGGGCGATGTCGACACGAACTGTGCAATCGTTGGCGGAATCGTCGCGGCCGCGAACGGAACCGACGGCGTTCCCGTAGAGTGGATCGACTCGCGCGAGCGGCTGCAAATCGTTGGCATTGCCGAGTCGTAATCGTGCCCACTGGCGTGGCACGCGTAATTGTCGCGCCGCGGCTGCGCCGCTATCATCCCGGGGCGCGAACGCTCTCTCGCACCCGGCGAGAGTTCTTATTTCTTCGGCCCAAAGGAATCCGCAAATGCTGTTTTGCCCGTTGTTGGCGGACGGGACGTTGACGCTCGATCGCTTGGACGTTGTGGTGCTGGTCGTGGCGACGCTTTCCGTCGCCGCGTTCGGCATGTACATGGGGCGCCGCGAGGAAGGCGCGACCGACTATTTTCTGGCCGGGCGCAGCGTCGCCTGGTGGGCCGTCGCCGGGTCGATTCTCGGTAGCAACATTAGCTCGCACCATCTGGTCGGCATGATGGGCATCGGCCTGTCGCAAGGCTTCGCCCAGGCGAATTTCGAGTACGGCGCAATCTTCGGCCTGATGATGCTCTGTTTCTTCTTTCTGCCGCTCTATCGGCGAATGGGCTTGTATACGCTGTCGGAATACCTCGGCCGCCGCTACGACGACCGCAGCCGGTTGCTCTACTCGCTGAGCAACATGGCGTTCGTCACGATTCAGATGTGCGGGGCGCTGCTGCTCGGCGCGATCACGATCAACGCCCTGACGCGCGACACGTCGTTCGAGACCAGCGTCGAAGCTGCCATCTGGGGCCTCGCGCTCGTGGCCGCCGCGTATACCGTGTTCGGCGGGCTCAAGGCGGTCATCTACACCGACGTCGTGCAGAGCATTCTCCTGCTCGTTGGCGTCGGCATCATCGCCGTGAGGGCCATCTGGCACGAGAATGTCGGCGGCATCGCGGGCCTTATGGAAAAAGACGCCGATCGCTTTCACGTCTTCTTTCCCGCCGCCCATCCGAAGCTGCCCTGGACCGGAGTGCTCACGGGCCTGATGGTGCTGCATTTCAACTATTGGGCGACGAATCAATACATGGTGCAGCGGGCCCTCGGCGCGAAGAGCGGCTGGGACGCCCGCGTCGGCATCATCACGGCCGGCTACTTCAAGCTGCTCATTCCCTTTCTGTGCATCGTGCCCGGAATGGCGGCGGCGTTCATTCTCGATCTCGACCCGAACGAGAGCGACGCGGCGTTTGCCGGACTTGCGCGGGCGTTGATTCCGGCAGGGTACGGCTTGCTCGGCCTTGTGATGGCTGGCTTGGTCGGGGCGATCCTGTCGACCATCGACTCGATGATGAACTCGAGCGCCACCCTCTTCACGTTCGACATCTATCGCAAGTACGTCGATCCGCACGCCTCGGAACATCGCCTGATCTGGGTCGGCCGCTTCGCGATGACCGCCGTCGTCGCGATCGCGATTGCCGGTTCGCTGGCGTTCGCCGGCGAGCGGAACAACGTGTTCTTGAAGATGGTGGACTACGAGTCGTACCTTGTCCCCGGCGTGCTCGTGGCGTTCATGTGCGGCATTTTCCATCGCTTCGCAACTGCGACGGGCGCCGTGGCCTCGATCCTGGTGGGGCCGGTGATGTCGCTGGCGATCGACCTGGGTTGGCCGCGGCTCCTCGGGCGCGAAATCCAATCGTTTCACCGCGTGGCGCTCGTCACGGCAATCTGCTACGCCGTGCTGGCGCTCGTCAGTTCGCGCACGCAGCCGAGCGATCCGCTGAGCGCGAACAATACCTTTGGTCGCGCTATCGCCGCGATCCGGCCGACGCCGCCGACCGCCGGCAAAGCGACAAGGTCCTTGCCGCCGTGCTCGTCGCGCTGGCGCTGGCGTGCTGCTGGTACTTCGCGTAAGCGGCGCGGATTGCTATGCAGACGCCGGCACGGGAACGATCTTTTCCAGCGTCGCCACGAGGTTCTTGGGATCGAACGGCTTGACGATGAAGTCGGCCGCGCCGAGACGAAACGCTTCCTTGAGCGTCTGTTTCTGGTCGAGGGCGCTGATCACCAACACCCGTGCGTCGGGGTCGAGTTGCTTAATTCCGGCGAGCGCGTGGATGCCGTCGTACTCCGGCATGACCATGTCGAGCGTGACCGCGTCGGGCTGGAACTGCTCGTAGCGCTCGATTGCCTGCTGCCCGTTTTCCGCTTCGCCGACGATTTCCCAGCCGGCCGCGACGGCAGCGTCTTTGATCATTTCGCGGATGATCAGGGCGTCGTCGGTTACCAATAGCGTGCGCGACATGGCGATGTCCCTTGAACGTTGGCGGCGCCGCTCAAAGCGGCCCGCGGTTCGAAGTTGCGACTTGGGCGCGATTCGGTCCGGCAAAAAATTCGTGGCTAAAGGATGGCGGAAATGACGCCGGCGATCTCGACGCGGAGTTCGCCGGTGCGGCAATCGAGGGTCACGCGGCGGCCTTTCGGCCCACCGACGTGTTGCGCGGCGACGTGCAGCCCGGCCTTGGCGAGTGCTGCCCCGACGGCTTCGATGTTCGCGGCTCCGACCTGCATCGGACCGCTGGAGGCGAACATGCTGGCCCCGCCGGCAATTTTGACGGTAAGGCCCGTCGAGTTTACCCCTTCGGCCTTGAGCAATTCGAGCAAGTACGGGACGGCGGTGTCGGCGAATTTCGCGGGCGGTCCGCTGCGGCCGTTCGAATCCGGCAGTACGACGTGCGCCAGGACGCCGACGTGCGAACGCGGGTGGTACGCCGCCACTCCGATGCACGAGCCGAGCACGGCCACGAGCGATTCGGCATGGCGTCCCATGACGGCCTGGCCCATGCCGGCCGTTTGTACGGATGCGATGGTTTTGGCGTCGGCGGTGGCGAGCATGGCTGCGGGCTTCGGAGTGCGTTCGGCTTGTGCGGGGCGTTCGAGCGTGCGGCCGCCCACGCTAGTTGTCGAGCGCGTCTTGCATGGCCGCGCGGAGGGCATCGGAAGGGACGAAGAACACGTTCCAATCGAGTGCCGCACCGCGTTCCTCGAAGCGCGTGCGGCAGATGAGCGCCTTTTCGCAAGTCATCGCCTGGGCCACGAGCGCTTGCTGCAACACGCTCGCGCCGTAGTCTTGCAGAAACGTGGGCGGCGATGGAACGAGTTGCGTGCCGACGAGTCGGGTCAGCGCGTTCATGTAAGCGCAGCCGAGAATGTTGCCGGTTTCCATGAGCGCCGACTTTTCGAGCGGCGTCCATTCGGCCGCCGCGTTCAGGGGCTGCTTCAGCAGCGTCGCGGCGAGGCGGCGGCCGTTGTTGTCGTCGAACGAAAGAATCATGTCGCCGCCCAACTCGCCCTGAAGCGAGAGCACGATCATCGTCGACGGGCCATCGCCGAAGTCGTACTCGGCGCAGACTTCTTCGAGCGGGATCTCGCAGACTTCGTCGAGTTGCATTGAAATCAGCCCGCCGGTCCAGCGGCACATCGCGGCCGAGGCGTCGTGCGTCGCGGCCGAGAAGAAGCAATGCAGGAGTTCGACGCGGTTGTCGTTGGTGACTTGGGTCATTGCAGAGCAGCTGTTGGCAGCAACGGAAACTCGGGTTGAGTGGACAGTGGGCAGTGCGGGCGGAACTCAACTCGGACACCGCACTGCGACTTCGCGGCGCGACGCCATTTCGACGAGCGCGTTCGGGTCGAGAATCAGCGATACGCGTCCATCGCCGAGGATGCTGGCCCCGGCGATTCCGGGAACGTTGCGATAGTTCTCGGCCATCGACTTGATGACGATGTCCTCCTCGCCGAGCGGACGGTCGACCACCAGGCCGATTTCGCATCCATCGGCGCCGAGCACGACCAGCGTCGTCTGGCGGTGGTCCGCGTCGAGGCGCAGCGTCCCGTGCCGCCAACAAAAAATCTCATTCAAGCGTACTACGGAAACGATCCGATCGCGGACGCGAGCGGTCGCTTTGCGGTGAACTGTTCTTAGGTCGTGCGGCGCGATCGTTACGATTTCGACGACGGCGTCGAGCGGCACGGCGAACACGTCGCCGTCGACTCGCACCAACAGGCTCGGCAGAATCGCCAACGTCAGCGGCAGTTTGATCGTGAACGTCGTGCCCTCGCCTTTGCGGCTGGCGAGCTCGACGGTGCCATTGAGTTGCTCGATCTTCGACCGGACGATGTCCATCCCCATGCCGCGGCCCGAGATCTCCGTGACCTTTTCGGCCGTGCTGAAGCCGGGTTCCCAGATCAGCGCCAGCGACTGTGCATCGCTGAGGCGTTCGGCGTCGGACTCGGAGACGATTCCTTTTTCGATCGCCTTGCGGCGGATGTGCTCGGGGTCCATGCCCCGGCCGTCGTCGCCAACGACGATCACGATGCTGTTTCCGCGGTGGTATGCTTCGAGGAAGATCGTGCCGTTCGCCGGCTTGCCCGCCGCTTTGCGGACCTCGGGCGATTCGATGCCGTGATCGGCCGCGTTGCGGACCATATGGATCAGGGGATCGCCCAATTCGTCGATCATCCGTTTGTCGAGTTCGGTCTTCTCGCCGCGAATGACGAGCTCCACTTGCTTGTGGTTGGCGCGGGTGATGTCGCGAACGACTCGCTTGAAGCGGCTGAAGAGCGGTCCGACCGGGACCATGCGGGTGTCCATGACGCTCTTCTGAATCCCGTCGGCCACGCGGTCGAGCTGATGCACGGCATCGCCCAGGTCGGCGATCGACGCGCGAAGCTGGGCGATCTTCTGCATCTCGCGCTGGATCATCTCGACGTCGGCTGCGGCACGGCGCACCTGCGAACGAATCGACTGGAGTTCCGCCGCAGCCCGGCGAGGTTCGTCCGATGCGCTTCCGGCGGCGATGCCTTCGAGGACCGAACGCACGTTGTCGACCGCTTGGGTCGTCTGCTTGGTCGGCATCGCCGTTCGCATTCCTTCGCCGACGCGGGCGAAGCGAGCCTTGTTGATCACCAACTGGCCGGCGAGATTCATCAACTGGTCGAGCCGGTGGATATCCACCCGCAGCGTCTCAACCGGGCGGGATCCGTCGCGGGATATGGCGTTCGCTGCATCGGCGGCGTTGGCGGCGGCGTACCGCTGGGGCGACTTTCGCACATCGCCGCAATCGCCGCTGCTGCCAGCCTCGCGCGCCGTCGCGTCGGCAGGAGTTGGGGTTTCCTCCGTCGCTGAGAGCACGGCTTCGGAGCCCGACTGTCCGAACGCTGATTCCAACATAACGCTTGCCACGCCGGCCATTTGCAGTTTCGCGGCAATCTCGGCTTCGGGCGTGCTCGTAGCGACGGCGAAGGCGAAAGCGCAAAGATCGTCCAGCTCGTCGAGTCGTTCCGCGGCCGGATCGCAGTAGTAGACTTGTCCCTCTTGAGACAACTTCTCGTACAACAGCCGCGCTTTGAGTCCGCTGAGCATCAAGCCCGGTTCGAAACGGACCATTCCTGCGAGCGACGGCATGGCGCGCGGGGCAAGGCGCAGGATTTCGTTCCGCTGGTTCTCCGTGAGGGAGACGGTCACGGTGGCCCGCGGAGCGCCGTTGGGGCCGAACGACGGAACGCCCTCGGCGCCCTGCGCGGCCGATGCGGGCGCGTGCGCGGCGAGAAGTTCGTGGGCCAATTGTCCGAAGTGTTCGGATTGGGGGGCGCCGCCGCGGAGTTGTTGCACGTAGGTCCGTAGCGCGTCGGTGCAGCGCAGGATGGCGTCCACGAGCGTCGCCGAAAGGTTCTCGCCCCGATCGCGCAAGTCCTGGAGGATGTCTTCCATCAAGTGGGCGAGCTTTGCCGGCCGGTGGAGGCCGATGGACGCCGCGGAACCCTTGATGCGGTGCGACGTGATGAGCAACGTCTCGGTCGTCGCCCGCGCGTCGCCGCCCTCGGCGAGCAGCACTTCCGTCATGCTGTCGATCGACATTTCCGCTTCGTCGATGAAGATCGCCAGGTATTTCGACGGCGCCTGCTCGTCGACGAGGCCATTGAAATGGTCGGTCGTTGCCGCGGGCCATTCGCGGGAGGGTGCGGGGCGCGGCGGCGGGATGTCGTCGCCAGGCAAAGCATTGGGCGATCGGCAGGACCCGGCATGTTGGGCCTCTGGCTGAGCTTGTGCCGCGTGCATCGCGACCGCGATCGCGCCGAGGACGTCGTCGCAACGAGGCTCCTCGGTCGCCGGCGATGAGAGCGACTCGATCATCGCTTCGAGGCGTTCGCAGGCCGTCCGCGCTGCGCCGACCAGATCGGCCGTAGGCCGGACATCGCCGGTTCTCACGGCGCCGAAGGCGCCGTGAACTGCGAGCGCGAGTCGTTCGATTCCCTCCAAACCCAAGAGTCCCGCAACGCTTTTGATCGAATGGACTGCGCGGAACGCCTCGTCGAGCGCCCGAGCATCATCGTCGCGTGCGCGGCTCAAACCGATCTCGGCGGAGGTCGCTCCCAACGCGAGCAGGTTCTCGCGAATCCGCCGGATCAGTTGACGGGCTTCGTCGAGGAAATCTGCCAGTGCGAACTCGATTTCCGGGCCGCCGGCCGTTTCGTAAGGCGTCATGCGTCGCTGCCCCCTATGCGTCGGTTTGCGGCCCTTAGGCCTTGCGGTAGAGCCACGGTTCCAGGCGTTGGAAATCGTTGAGCAAATCGGAAACGCCCTCGGCCGCGCCGGCGACGAGCAATCCACCCGGGGCGATCGCCTTGCGAAGGTGGTCGAGCACTTTTTGTTTCGACGGCTTGTCGAAATAGATGAGCACGTTTTTGACGAACACCAGATCGAACGGGCGCTCGGACAGCGCGGCCATCAGATTGTGCTGTCGAAATCGAACCAGTGACATGAGGGTCGGCTTGGCCGTCCACAATGTGGCCGTCGGCGACTTGATGAAGAACCGTTTGCGGTAATCGTCGGGAACGAGCCGCATCGCCCGTTCGTTGAACGTCGCGGCCTTGGCTTCTTCCAATGCGCCCGCGCCGATATCGGTTCCCAGTACGTCGATCTTCCACTGCGAAAGGTTAGGCATACAGGCGGCGATGCACGCGGCGATCGTGAAGGGTTCGTCGCCGGTGCTGCACGCGGCGGAAAGAATCCGCAACGTGCGCTGCCGCTGTCCGCGCCGGGCCGCCTCGGCGACTTCCGCGACGAACTGCTCGCGGAACCACTTCCAATGCGTTTCGTCGCGGAACAGGTACGTTTCGTGCGTGGTGATCTCTTGCAGGAACGCATCCCACTCCGGATCGGCGTCGCGTAGCTTCGAGAGGTGCTTGTAATACGCTTCGTAGCCCTCGATACCCGTTTCGCGCAGCCGCCGGCGCAACCGATTCGAGAGCAACGTTCGCTTTTGCGGCGAGATCACGATCCCCGTGCGGTCGTAGATCAGCCGCGCATAGCGCGTGAGTTGGTCGGGTGTGACGGTTTCGTGAATGAGATTGATCGGCATAGGCAGGTGGACGCGATCGTCGCGTTTTGCTCTGAGGGCCCCGGTTTGCGGCGGACCTTGCGTCCGGCGCGGCGGCTTGCGGCACGAATCAGGGTACCGACGCTCGATTGCCGTGCGTCAGCGCGTCGATGACGCCGCCGACCGGCTCGCACCGACCGTCGCAGAGTGCGGCCGCGTTAAGCGGCCGTGGCTTCGGCGACTTCTTGTTCGCTCAGAATCTTGTCGATGTCGAGCATGATCAACAGCCGCTTCTCGAATTTCACAAGGCCGGTCAGGTATTCCTGGCCGAGACCCGCGACGGTCGGCGGCGGGGCGGCAATTTGTTCCGGCGAAATCCGCAGCACTTCGCTGACGGCGTCGACGATGATGCCGATCGTCTTGCCTTGCACGTTGACGACCATGATCCGCGTCTCGTCGCCGGCCGGTTCTTGCTCCAGTCCGAACCGCAGCCGCAAGTCGACGATCGGGATCACGGTGTTTCGCAGGTTGATGAGTCCCTTGATGTAGTCGGGCGTTTGCGGCACGCGGGTGATCTCGCCCATCAGGATGATTTCCTGAACTTTGGTGATCTCGATGCCGTATTCCTCCTGCGCGAGGCGAAAGCTGACCAGTTGCATGCTGCCGATGCCGTCGCCGGCGGTGCGCTGGCGGTCGAATACGGTCGAATCTTGGGTCTTGGTGGCCACGATCGTGCTCCTTGTCGATAACAAATCAGTCGGATGCGAAGGTAACGAGGTTGTCGTACGGAAGAACGGAAATGCGGCCGGGCGCCGCGCGGACTTATGCGGGTTTGAGAACCAAAGCGGCGCCGAACTGCGTGCCGACGCGTGCCCGGGCGCGTACCCGGGCCCCGCCGCGGTCAACCGGCAAGCAAACGTAGGTTGCTGGCGGATGGCGCGGCGCTTTCTGCGACAACCCGCAACAAGAACGCCTGGCACCAAGGCGTGGACGACCGCTTTTGCGGCGAATTGGCGAACGAGAATTGGCGGCGTGCAACGCATTACGGACGGATCGACTCCGTATGTATCGTCTGTAGCGACGGCGCAGACGCCGGAGCCGCGTAGACGGCGAATGGCCGCAGCGCAGCGGCGAAGCGGATTGGCCGGCAACCGTGGGAGCGTTTGACGCCGATTATCTGCGGTCTATCTTTGGCTATCGCAGCGCGGCGTGTTCGACATGCGCTGCATCCCTCGAGCTACGAGGAACCGGGCCCCTTGCTGCGGTCGTTCGTAGCGTCCTGTTCGCAAATTCATTCATTGCCACCGGTCGAGGTTTTCATGGCCACGCGCTGTCTTGTCGCCGACGATTCGAGCACGATGCGGAAGATCATTTTGCGTTCGCTCAACGCGGTCGGCGTGACCGACATCACCGAAGCGGCGGACGGCGATGAGGCGATCAAGCTGTTCGGCGGCGGCGGGTTCAATCTCGTCCTGACCGATTGGAACATGCCCGGCAAGAGCGGTCTGGAGGTCATCCAGGCGATTCGCACGACGAACAAGGAAGTGCCGATCATCATGGTCACCACCGAAGCGGAAAAGTCGCGGGTGCTCGAAGCGATTCAGGCCGGCGTTTCGGACTATCTCGTCAAGCCGTTCACGGCGGATACGCTCCGCGAGAAGCTGGCGAAGCATGGCTGCTAGCGTCGGTGGGGCCGACGAGCGTTTCGCTTGACGGCCGTGTGGCAGCGGCATTAGAATCCTGACGGATCAACGTTCGTCGATGTTTGCGTCGCGGAAGCACGCCGGCGAACGACGCCGTTAGGAGATGTCGGCAATGCTGCGGATCGACGCCGGTTCTACCGCTCCGTATTGTGATGGCCTGTCGCGGAGGAATTTCGTCCAACTGGCCATGACCGGGATGGCGTCGCTGGGCCTCGGCGATTTGCTGCGGGCGAAGGCGGTCAGCGCCGCCGCCGGAGCCGCGGCCAAGGACACGTCCGTCATTCTCATCTGGCTCGACGGCGGTCCCGGGCACATGGACATGTACGATATGAAGCCGGAAGCCCCGGCCGAGTACCGCGGCATCTGGCGGCCGATCAACACGAATGTGCCGGGCTTCGAGATTACCGAACTTTTCCCGCGGCAGGCGAAGGTCGCCGACAAGTTCTCGATCGTTCGCTCGCTCTATCACAACACGGGCGACCACTTCGACGGGGCCCATCGGATGCTCACGGGCCGCTTCGGCGCGACCGGCGCGAACACCGCCGGCAAGTATCCGTCGGTCGGTTCGATCGCCACGCGCGTCCTCGGCGCGCGAAAGGCCGGAATGCCTGCCCACGTGGCGGTACCTTATGCGTCGAGCGTCGGCTTGCGGCCTGGCTACTTTGGCGCGAACTACGTCGGCCAGCAGTACGACCCGTTTGAGACGAACGGCGATCCGAACAGCGACGGGTTTCGGGTGAACAATCTGGACCTTGTCGGCGGCATGTCGATCGAGCGGTTATCGGACCGGCGGGCGATGCTTGCGCGGTTCGACACATTCCGGCGGCAGGTGGACAACTCGGGCGTGCTCGACGCGGTGGATCGGTTCGACCGCGATGCTTATGAGATGGTCACCAGCCCGGAGGCCCGCAAGGCGTTCGACATTTCGCAAGAAGACCCGAAGACGCGCGATCTGTACGGCCGGACGCACTGGGGACAATGCACGCTGCTCGCTCGGCGGCTGGTCGAGGCGGGTTCGACGTTCGTCACCGTGCATTACGGCGGCTGGGACCATCACTGGAATCTGCAATCGGGTTACGAATCGCTGTTGCCGCAGGTCGACGCGGCGGTAGCGGGCTTGTTCACCGACCTGGCGCAGCGCGGGCTCGACAAGAAAGTGCTGGTGATGCTGTGTGGCGAATTCAGCCGGACGCCGCGGATGAACGACGGCGGGAACGGCGGCCCTCCCGGCAGCCAAGGCACGCCCGGCCGAGACCACTGGGGCAACGCCATGTTTTGCCTCATGGGCGGCGGCGGCGTGAAAGGCGGCCAGATCGTCGGCTCGACGAACCGCTTAGGAGAAGCGCCGCTCGATCGTCCGCTGACGCCGGGCGACATTCACGCCACGATGTTCCACTGCTTGGGCGTCGATCCGCACGTCGCGTTCACGGACCATTCCGGCCGGCCAGTGACCGCGGTAGAGCACGGCGAGGTGATTCGCGAGGAATGGCACTCGGTTAAGCACTGCTATCATCAACCAGTTGTGGTTTAGACCGTCGCTAGCAATGCGACATATAGTGGTATCCGGGCTTAACCGAGTGCCGTTCGATTCAGCATTCGGGATTCGGGGAGTTATGAATCTCGACCAAAGCGCGAAGAAAATCGGCGGCGGCTCGTCGTGAGGACGGACCGTCGCCGGGTTGGTTTGTGGCGTTGAGGTGCGATTGGCGTGGTGGGCGGTTTGCCCCCGGTGTATTCACCGGGGGCTAAATGTTAGTCCCACCACCATTGGTTTTCGGCGAGCTTGTCGAGGCTCACCTTTTCGCGCTGCTTCGACACTTTGCCGTCTTCGTCGCTGAGGAGATTCGATGTTGCGAGCGCTTGACGCGGCTCGACGTGAACGCCGCCGCCGATCGGGAACGAGACTCTTGCGCCTTTCATCAGCGCGATGCACGCCGTGCTGACTTGTTTCGGCGCGTTATGCGTTTCGACCGCGAACTTCGCTTCGTCGCCCAAGACATCCATCGTCCAGTCCGCCTTCGCAAAGTAATCGTGCTTCTGCATGAACGCCGCCGCCACCGACAGGTCGATGAGGTTCCGCAGCTCGCCGTAGACCGTCGCGCGGCGGGCGATTTCCGGATACGCCTTCGTAAAGCTGTCGGTGAACTTCTTG
>QEVJ01000079.1 GCA_003576845.1 Planctomycetota bacterium | reverse complement strand
CCTTGTTTGCCGCGCAAAAAAGCCCCGTCGTCGCCGTTGCACGCAAGAAGCTCGACGCCGGCGGGTTGTCGGCCGAAGTTGCCGGGCGGTTCGTGACCCTCATCTGCGAAAAGGGCGACGCGGACGATCTCGCTTTCGTCTACGCCAAGTTCGTCGCCGCCAAGGACGTGTCGCCGCAACTGAAGGCATCGGCCCTCGACGGCCTGCTCGCGGCCGCCATCACGCGAAAGCTCCAGCCCGAAGGCGACGTAGCTGCCATCGCCGATTTGATTCGTCCCGACGCGCCCGACGAGAACGCCAAGCTCCAAATGACGGCCACGCGACTTGCCGGACTGTGGAAGGTCAAAGCGGCGAGCCAGAAGCTCCTCGAACTGGCGACCGCCAACGGTACGCCCGCGGATATGCGGCGGGCGGCGGTCGATGGGCTGGTTGCCTTGGGCGATGCCGATGCCGCCAACGCCTTCGAGCAACTCGCCGCGAATAATCGGCCGATCGGCCAGCGCGCGCTCGGCATCGCGGCGACGGCCGCCGTCGACCTCGATCGCGCGGCCCGACTGGCGCCGCCGGTGCTCGCCGACTGGCAACAAGATGACGACCTGGGCCCGATGGTTTCCGCGTTTCTCGATCGCCGCAACGGCGCCGAGAAACTCGCGGCGGCGGTCGCGGCAAACCCACCGCAAGCCGACGCCGCCAAACGCGCGCTGCAATACGTTTACTCCGTCGGCCAGGGCAATTCGCCGCTCGCCCACGCACTCAGCAACGCCGCCGGTTTGGGCGAAGACCCAAAGCCGCCCACGCCGGAAGAGTTCAAGCAGCTCATCGCCGGTGTCGCCGCCCACGGCGATCCGCATCGCGGCGAGGCCGTCTTCCGACGCGCCGATCTCAATTGCATGAAGTGCCATGCGCTGAACAAGGCCGGCGGCGACATCGGGCCGGAACTCGCCGCGATCGGCACGATCTCGCCCATCGACTATCTGCTCACCTCGGTGCTCGATCCCGATCAGGCAATCAAGGAGGTCTACCAGACGCGAATCTTCGCGACCGTCGACGGCGAACTGCTCCAGGGCATCGTGCTCAAACGCGGCGGCGGCATCGTCGAGATCAAGGAAGCGAGCGGCGCGATTCGGAAGCTCGCCGAAGCCGACATCGATATGGAAAAGGAAGGCAAGTCGCTCATGCCCAAGGGACTCGTCAAGTTCATGACGCGGCAAGACCTCTTGGATCTCGTGCGATTTCTGTCGGAACTGGGCAAGCCGGGCGATTTCGCGCTCCCGACCACGCCGGCGATCGCACGCTGGCGCGTCTTGAAGCGATCTCCGGACGAACTGCAAACCGCGGCGCCCGACGCCGCGACGTTCGAGCGCGAATTGCAGCAAGCGCCGGAGGAGGCCTGGTTTGCGGCGTACGCGCGTGCCTCTGCCGAGTTGCCGCTGGACGAATGCGCCCGCCGCACGCGACAGAACGTGCTCTATCTCTACGGCGAGGTGGACGTGACCGCCGCCGGGACTATCGAGCTTGTCCCCAACGCCGCGGGCGGACTCGACGCTTGGGTCGACGGCCGGAAAGCCGATATCGACGGCACAATCGACGTCGAATCGGCGCCCGGTCGGCGCCGCGTCGTGTTCCGCGTCGATCTCGCAACCTTCCCTTCCAAGAACCTCAAAGTCGAAGTCCGCAAACCGGCCGGTTCGGCGGCCGAGTTCACCTGCGTCGGCGGGCCATAACCGCCGCAACACCTGCGCCGGTCCGGTCGTGAGGGTCGTGGCGACGAGTGCGGTTGTGGGCGTCTGTCGGACCGCCGCGATCCCCGCGCTGCGCCAAATCGCGACACGTTGTGCGGCCCCACGCGCACGGCCGTAACCTACACTTGGCTCGTGCGGCATTTTCCCCAACGCCTGGGAACCGGTTTGCTCCTCGATTGCGGATGTGCGCGATATGTCTTTTGGCACGGTAGTACGTAAGCGGCGCGCGCTGCGGAGCCGACGCGGCGCCACGGTCCTCGAATACGCCACGTTTACCGCGCTCGTCGCCGGCGTCGTGATCGTCGGCCTCGAACAGCTCGGAACCTCGACCAGCGGCACGTACTCGTCCCTCGCGAGGCAAATCCAAAGCCCCAATGCCGCGCGGCAAATCAAACCGGACGCGCGGGGCGATGCGGACGTTACCCCCGCGGCGCCGATCGCTTCGGCCGGCCGGCTCGTCTGGCAGATTCCGGTGCTCGCGGGCTTGGGCATCGTCTGGGTGCTGCTCGTCGTTCGCCGCCAACAAGCCCAGCGGGCGAAAGAACGCGCCGAATCCATGTTCGAACCCGAGCAGGTCACCGGCGCCAATACGGACTCGCGGCTGTTCGCCAAACGGCAGCAGATCCTTGCGACGCTCGTCAACGACGTCCGCGCGCTGTCGTGCGGCGAAGTCGCCGTGCGGCACGTCATGTCGTCGCGGCTAACGACGGTCGAACCGAACTGCAGTCTCCACGAAGTCGGCGAGTTGATGGCGGAAAAAAAACTCCGCCACATGCTCGTGTGCGACGGCGACCGCCTCCTGGGGATCATCAGCGACCGCGATCTGGCACGCAAAACGGGCCGGGCCGCGGCCGACGTCATGACCCCCTCGCCGCTTTCCGTGCCCTCGAACACGCTCCTCAGTCCGGCCGTGACGCTGATGATGCGCAAGCGGATTTCGTGCTTGCCCGTCGTCGACGAAGGCCGGCTCGTCGGGCTGTTCACGACCACCGACTTGATCATGACGCTCCAATGCGCATTTCAGTTGCTCGAAAAGGTCGCGCCGCACCTGACCGAGCAAGCCAAGCACGCCAAACCGGTCAGCCTTCGCGATACCTTCACGGGCTTGGGCGAATTCGCCGGAGCTAACGCGAGCGCAGAAAACGCCGCCCCCTCGTCATCCGCCGCCCGATCGAATGCCGCCGAACGCGGCGAAACAAAGCCGTTTGTGGAGGACGTCGACGCGGTCGAAGCCCACGCGGCGCATTAGGCCGAGCTGATACGGCAGCGAACGAGGCGTGTCTTCGCGCTCGATATACGCGAACACCTCCTCGCGATACGGCTCGTCGCGGAGCGCCGCCAGGTGCTCGCCATAACGCCGCCACACGGCATCGCCGACCGCGGGCACGTCGTGGGCCACAAGGTCGCTGACCCACAGCCCGCCGCCCGGCTTGAGCGCGCGGTGAAACTTCGCGAACACCGCCTCCCATTCCTCGTCGCTGCGCAAATGGTGCAGGACGGCGGCGGCGAGAATGATGTCGAATCGCTCGCTTCCCAAGTCCACTTCGCGGATGTCGCCTTGAATTGCCTCTAGGCGGCCGCTGGTTTTCGGCGCGATGCGTGCCACGGCCCGGTCGAGCATCGGTCGGCTCAAGTCGAAGAGCGTGCAATCGAGGTTCGGCAGCCGTTCGAGCAGTTTGAGCGTGTAATTTCCCGCGCCGCAGCCGACATCGAGAACGGCGCACGCGTTCGGCGTGGCGGCCGCCGCTGTTTCGGCAATCAGATCGAGCACATAGGGCGCGTCGACCGTCGCCGACTGACCCGTTTCCAGGTTCGAGAACCGCTCGACGTCGGCGTCAAAGCGGGCACGGATTTCGTCGACCGTGGATTTGGACATGCGTGACGTCAACTGTGGATTCGGCCCGACTACTTCGCCGATCAACAGGGACACATTTTGGCCGCCTTCGGTTCGCCTCACGACCGCTACGGGCGAACGGTCGCCTCGTCTTCGTTCATCTTCTCCGGCAACCGCCAGACCCGCGTGCCGTCGCGATCGGTGAAGTAGAGCCGAGACGGCGAAGCCTCGCGGCCGTGGCCATCGGCCCACAGGGCGTAGAAATCCGGATCGGCGTTCAGCGGCCTACGGATAAACGTGTGATTGTACTCGCTGTTCGCGGTGAGCTGCTTGACTCGCTTCCAAGTCACTCCTTGGTCGCCGCTCGTCCACACGACGACCTCGCCGCCCGGATTGCCCCGTTGCGGGCCATCTTCGGTCGGCGCGATCACCCGCCAGGCGCCGTCCGCTTCGATGTACAGCGAGCCGTGGTCGTAATTGTTGTCGCTCGTCGTCAGTACGCGCCGCTCCCACGTCGTGCCGGTCCAGCGGGCCGTCTGCCACGTGCGCGGGTCGTTTTTCGGACCCGCCTCGTAGCCGCCGCTCGTCAAGAACAGAATCACCGGGCGGCCGTCCGCGTCGAAGTTGATGTCCTTGAGATACACCAGCTTCTTCTCGCGCACACTGTCGTAGACCAACGCGGGATTCTCGGCCTCCGTGACTGGAAGTTCGATCTCCTCGCCGGCCGCCGTGGTCCACGTCGCGCCCGCGTCGTCCGTTTGGACGTAGTACAGATTCGCGCGGCCGTTGAGTCCGAGCGGCGGCGGATGGTGGTTGAACGCCGTGCCGACGCGACGGCCGTTCGTCCAGCTCACCTGATAGCAGCCTTGGGCGATCCCCGCCAGCGCTCGCGGCGCGTCCCAGCGACGGCCGTCCTTGCTCGTCCAAATCGCAAGCGATCGCCGTGCCTTGACTTCGACGTCGCGTCCGCCGTACCGCGTGTGTAGCAACAAAAACCCGCGTTCTCCGAGCTGCCACGGCTGCGGATACGAGAAGTTCGTCTCGGCAACGCGCTCGAATTCGGCAATGTCGTAGGGCCGGACGCTGCGGTGTATGTATGACGGCCTGCCGGTTCCGTGCGACGGAGAGAACACCCACAAATGTCCCGCCACATCCACGGCGAGCACCGGATTGTCGTGCGCATCGCTCGTCTGCTTGTCGAGCAGGATGCGCGGCCGCGGGAGGGTACGCCGGCGATGATCGAAACACGACACCATGTGCAAGAGCCGCTGCTTGTCGCTCGCCACGCGCGCCGTCGTGCCGCCGTAGACGAAAAAAGTCTTCTCGACTTGTGGGCAGTAGACGGCAATCGGCGCGTGCTGATGCGGATACGTCGCCATGCCGCCGCTGTATTTGTAGCGATACGCGTCGCCCGATGCCTGGTTCGCATACCAGACGCCGCGGTAACCGTCGTCGGTCGCAAGCGGTTCGGCCAGCGCCTGCCGCGCGCACGCGAGCAATAGTGTCGCCGCCGCGGCCACCGACAGCATCGATCCCTTCATGCGCTTCCTTATCGATTCGCAAGTGTCTCGATTGAACCCGGCGCGGCGCCTGAGAATCGCGTGCCGCCGCAATGCCGTGCTCCTCGCGGCCGCCCCAACGCGCACGCCCATACCGCTCGCGCCCAACGCGAATCCCGCGCGGCAATCGCACTGAGTTATTGAACAAACTCCTGGGAAATCCGGGGGTTAACGTTCAAAAACTCCCTCTTTCGGCGGAACCCATCGCGGGTATTCCACCGCCACCGGACGCATCACTTCCCGACGCGAGCCACCAACTTCCGCGCCAACTTCCGCGCACACTCAAACGCCTGCCACCGCGCACGAACTTCCCGCGCGCAGCGGATTCACCACCCTTCATACCACACAACTGGCCAAATGTCCACAAAGAATTTGACACTGCGCCAACGCGCCGTCGAGCGGACGGTGGACGGTGGGCAGAGATTCTGTCGACTGTCCACTGCCCGCTGTCCACTTTCCACTGCCCACCACCTAACCCGTCGCCCGCTAACCAAACGCTCATCGGCCGCTTGCGGAACAAACAATCCCAATTCATTTCATTCTCGCATGGGCTTCATCAAGCCT
Organism: Planctomycetota bacterium; assembly: GCA_003576845.1. Lineage (GTDB taxonomy): Bacteria > Planctomycetota > Planctomycetia > Pirellulales > PLA5 > PLA5. Next base: position 21,896 of record QEVJ01000079.1, on the reverse strand, counting down.
TCACGCCGCGCGGCTTTAATTGCATTGAAGTCAAGTACGTTTCATTTCTTCCAAGGGAGGGACAGTCTATGTCCAAGCGATTCTGGCTGCTGGCCGCCGCGTGTGTGGCCGCCGTGAGTTTTGCCGTCGCCGCCCCCGCCGCGGCGCAAGTGAAAGTCGACGAAGCCCTGCCGGACTACGTGCCGGTCCAAGGCGTGTCGGGCAACATCAAGAGCGTCGGCTCCGACACGATGAACAACCTGATGACCCTCTGGGGCGAAGAGTTCATCAAGTTCTATCCGAACGTCCGCATCGAGATCGAGGGCAAGGGTTCGGGCACGGCGATGCCGGCGTTGATCGAAGGCACCTCGACGTTCGGCCCGATGAGCCGTCCAACGTCGGCCTCGGAGAACGACACGTTCGAAAAGAAGTATGGCTACAAGCCGACCACGCTCCCCACGAGCATCGACATGCTGGCCGTGTACGTTCACAAGGACAACCCCATCAAGGGCCTAACGCTTCAGCAAGTCGACGCGATCTTCTCGAAGACGCGCAAGCTCGGCGCCAAGAGCGACATCACGAACTGGGGCCAGGTTGGCCTGACCGGCGAATGGGCCTCGAAGCCAATCAGCCTTTACGGCCGAAACTCGGCGTCCGGCACTTACGGCTTCTTCAAGGAGCACGTCCTCGGCAAGGGCGACTACAAGGATTCCGTCAAGGAGCAACCGGGTAGCTCGGCCGTCGTTCAAGGCGTCGCCAGCGACAAATATGCCATGGGCTACAGCGGCATCGGGTACAAGACGGCTGACGTAAACGCCGTTCCGCTCGCCGCCGCCGAAGGCGAAGAGCCGGTGGCCGCCGCTCCCGAAAACGCATACACCGGCGAGTATCCGTTGTCGCGGTATCTGCTCCTGGCCGTGAATATCAAGCCGAACACCAAGCTCGATCCGCTGCGCCGCGAGTTCATCAAGTTCGTGTTCAGCAAGCAGGGCCAGCAAGTTGTCGTCAAGGACGGCTACTACCCGGTGACGGCCAAGATCGCCGAGAAGGCGCTCAAGGACGCAGGTATCGAGTAGTCATATCAATGGTCCATCTTCGAGCGGCCGCGCGCCGGCGCATGCCAGACGCCCGGCGCTTCGGCCGACTCGATTAGGAGGAAATGCAAAATGCAAAATGAAGAATGAAAAATCCATTGCCTGCGCATCGCCATTCTTCATTTTGCATTTTGCCTTTTGCATTTTTATCGCCGCCATGTCCGACTCCAAAACCTTTACCGCCGTTCGTCGCGAGAAGCACACCCGCTGGTCCGTGCGCCTGGCGGACGTCGTGTCGCGGAGTCTGATTACCGTCGGCGGCATCGGCACGATCTTGGCAATTCTGCTCGTGTTCGTGTTTTTGGCGTCGGTCGTCGTCCCGATGTTCGACGCGCCAACGATCGAAAACGAGCAAACCACGAAGCTCGCCTGGGGCGAGGACAAGCTGCTCCACGTCACGATCGACGATTATCGCACATTGGGCTGGGCGCTGAATGCATCCGGCTCGATCGTCGTGTTTCGCGCCGACACCGGCGAAATCATCCAGCGCAAGCCGCTGTTCAACGACGCCCGAGTGACCGCGGCGTCGTTCTCGGTCGACGGGCCGAGCGTGGCGGTCGGATTTGCCGACGGTTCGGTGCGGCTCGGCAAGATCGAGTTCTCGGCCGAAACGCTCGACCTGGACAAGCAGCGCGGGGACATTCGCAAACTGCTCGACGATCTGCCGCAAGGCGAAGTGATGCCGTTTGGCGGCGGCATCGCTCAGCGCATGGAACAAGGCGAGTATCGGCGCCAAAAGCTCGACGTCGCGTTCGACGAGCCGGTCAAACTAAGTCAATCTCCGATCCGCTTGGTCGATCATTACGCGGACAAGAGCCGTACCGTGATTTGTGCCCTCACCGCCGACAATAAACTCGTTCACGCTCCCGTTCGCCGCATCACCGCGATCGACGGCACGGTCCGCCTGCGGCCGGGCAAGAAGAGCGCTCTGCCCTATCGCCCGCGTTCGGCCGAGCCGGTAAAACTCCTGCTCACCGGTCTAGGCGACGGCGTGATCCTCGCTTGGCGAGATGGTCGCGCCGCACGGTTCGATTGCCGCAGCGCCGAGAATGTCGCGCTCGCGGAAGAAGTCGACTTCGTTCCAAGCGGCGGCGCGACGCTCACGGCCTGCGAGTTGCTCCTCGGCCGCATGACGGTGATGGTCGGCGACTCGCAGGGCGGCGTTTCCGCCTGGTTTCCGACGCGGCCCGACGGTGCAAGAACCGTCGACGGTCAAAGGCTCGTGCTTGCCCACAAGTTGCCCTCGACGGCCGACGCCGCCGTGACCTCGTTTGACATGTCCCTGCGGACGCGGATGTGCCTGGCAGGATTCGCCGACGGCCGCGCTCGGTTGTTTCACGTCACCACGGAGCGCCAGCTTGCCGAACGGGACGTCAATGGCGGAAAACCGGTCTCCGCGGTCGCGATTGCTCCCAAGGACGATGCGCTCTATGCGGCGACCGGCGACGGCTTGTGGTCTTGCTCGCTGGATCCGAAGCATCCCGAAGTGACGCTCTCCGCGCTATTCACGCCCGTCTGGTACGAAGGATACAACCAGCCGGGACACGTCTGGCAAGCGGGCGGCGGAACGAGCGATCTCGAGCCCAAGCTGGGACTTTATCCCCTCATTTTCGGCACGCTCAAAGCGACGTTCTATTCGATGCTGTTCGGCGCTCCGCTGGCCTTGCTCGCGGCGATCTATACGAGCGAATTCCTCAGCCCCAGGGCAAAGGCGAAGACCAAGCCCACCATCGAACTGATGGCGAGTTTGCCGAGCGTCGTACTCGGCTTCCTCGCCGGGCTGGTTATCGCCCAGTTCGTGGAGAAGCGCGTGAGCGAGGTCCTCGCCACGTTCTTTACCGTCCCAATGATGGTGCTCCTGGGCGCGTTCCTGTGGCAATTGCTGTCGCAACGCACGACGATTCTGTACGCCTGGGTGCGGTTGCCCGCGATCCTCGTGTTGGGAATCATCGGCGTGGGACTCGGATGGCTCGTCGGTCCGCTTGCCCAAGACGTGCTGTTCGCCGGCGACATCATGACGTGGCTCAATGGGCAAACCGAAGCTCCGGCATTCGGCGGAAATCCCTTTACGTGGCTCGCAGGCCAATCCCAAGGCGGCGCCGGCGCGTGGTTCTTCCTGCTGTTGCCGCTCTCCGCGCTCGGCGTCGCCGTTTCGACCGGTCTGTACGTCAATCCGTGGATGCGCACCACCTTCGGCGATGCCACGCGGCGGCGATTTGCGGTGATGAACCTGCTCAAGTACCTCGCCGGCGTCGCGGCGACGCTGCTCGTCGCATGTTTCCTGTCCGTGGCGTTCGCCGGCTTGATGGGCGATCCGCGCGGCTATCGCGAACTCGTCGACACCTACGTCCAGCGAAACTCACTCGTCGTCGGCGTCATCATGGGCTTCGCCATCATCCCGATCATTTACACCATCGCCGAAGACGCCCTGTCGACTGTGCCCGAGCACCTGCGATCCGCGTCGCTCGGCGCCGGGGCGACTCCGTGGCAAACGGCCCTGCGGATCGTCATTCCCACGGCCATGAGCGGATTGTTCTCCGCACTGATGATCGGCCTGGGCCGCGCGGTCGGCGAGACGATGATCGTGCTTATGGCCGCCGGCAACACGCCGATCTTGGAGATGAACATCTTCAACGGCTTCCGCACGCTGGCCGCGAACATCGCCACCGAAATGCCCGAGGCCGCCCGCGACAGCACGCACTACCGCACGCTGTTCCTCGCGGCCCTGACGCTGTTCCTGATGACGTTCGCCGTGAACACGGTCGCCGAAGTCGTCCGCCAACGCTTCCGCCGCCGGGCGTACCAACTTTAGGAAATGAAGAATGCAAAATGAAAAATGAAAAATGCCAAATGAAGAATGAAGAGTGTTAGCATCCGACGCAGCATCCTTCATTTTTCATTCTTCATTTTGCATTTTGCATTTACCCGCCTGACGTTTCCCAATGCCCACCACACTTTCCCCCGTCGAAACGCCGAAGCCCCAGCGGGCCGTTCGTCGCCGCCTTCGTCCGAAGTCCGGTGCGATGACGCTGCTGGCGCAAGGCGAGCCGATGATCTGGCTCACCGGCGGCGCGCTGGTGCTGGCCGTCGCAATGATTCTCGCGCTGCTGACGCTCGTCGTCGTCAATGCCGCCGCCACCTTCTGGCCGGGCCGGCTCGTGCTGGTGACCACGGTCGATGGCCGAAAGTTGTTGGGCGAAGTCACCCGCGACGATACGTACAAACCCGACGAAAGCGTTTTCGAGAAGCTGCCCGAGGAACACCGTGCCGCGGCCAAGGCGTCGCTCGACGCCTCCGGGTGCGCTCATCGCCGCCTGTTGCGGACCGGCAACTACGAACTCACGAACGAACACTTCAATTGGGTCAGCGATTTCGAGATCGCCAGCGAAGAATTGCCCGAGTGGGCCGTGATTTTCGAGCGCCGGGCCTGGGGATGGTTCTACGGCGTTCCCAAGGCGTTTCTCGTCGACGGCAAGCCCGTCACCGACGATACCGCCTCCGCGTGGTCGGCGTTCGAGGAGCACCTGCCCGACGTGCAGGAGCGATTCGAGCGCGCCGTCGCCATCACCGAGCACGACATCGGCGAGCTGAACGCCCAAGAAGAGGCGGCGCGCCTCGACATCACGCGGGCCCGGCTCGACCACGGCGCGGATTCGCCCCAAGTGCGCGAGGCGCAATCGCACTTTGCGAATATCCGCGAAGAACTGACCGCCGAACGCGAGCATTTCACGAAGGCGATCCAGGAACTTAACGCCGAAAACGCCCGCTACGCACTGGCCGTGACGACCGCCGACGGGCAAGAGCACACCCTGCCGCTCGACAAGATCGTCCGCGCCTATGCGGCGAATCAACTTTCCTGGAGCGAACGCGCCGGCGTCTATTTCTCGCGGTGGCGCGAGTTTCTCCTCGACATGCCACGCGAAGCGAACACCGAGGGCGGCGTGTTTCCGGCGATATGCGGCACGGTCACGATGACGCTCATCATGTCGCTCGCGGTGGTGCCGTTCGGCGTCTTGGCCGCCCTCTACCTGAAGGAGTATGCCAAAGCCGGCGCAATCGTCAGCGCCATCCGGATCGCGATCAACAACCTCGCCGGCGTGCCGAGCATCGTTTTCGGCGTATTCGGTCTGGGATTCTTCTGCTACATCATCGGCGGATTCATCGACGGCGGACCGAGGCGCGTCGACATCGTCCCTTGGCCCAGCGTCACGTGGTTCGCCGTCGCCGGCGTGCTGGCGGCGTGCAGCACGGGCGCATTCCTCTTGGGAATCTACAACTTATCCGTCCGCAAAGCCGAAATGACGCCGCTGCGCAAGGCCGCGTCGTGGGGATCGGTCGTGCTATGGCTCGCTTCGTGCGGTTTGCTCGTGGCGCTCGTCGCTTACACGCCGTTTTTTGACGGCTTCTATGCTGCCAAAATCGCCGACGGCAACAACCCGACCTACGGCAAGGGCGCGCTCGTCTGGGCGTCGCTGACGCTCGCGCTATTGACGCTGCCCGTCGTCATCGTCGCCACCGAAGAGGCGCTCTCCGCGGTGCCGAACTCGATGCGCGAAGGCTCGTATGCCTGCGGCGCGAGCAAGTGGCAGACGATTCGCCGAATCGTCCTGCCCCGCGCGATGCCCGGCATCATGACCGGCATGATCCTCGCGATGGCTCGCGGCGCCGGCGAAGTCGCCCCGCTGATGCTCGTCGGCGCGGTAAAGGTCGCTCCCAACCTCCCCGTCGACGCGACGTTCCCGTTCGTACACCCGGATCGCAGCTTCCTGCACTTGGGATTTCACATTTACGACGTCGGCTTCCAAAGCCCGAATAGCGAAGCGGCGATTCCGCTGGTGTATACGACGACGCTCCTGCTCATCGCGATCGTGGCGACGCTCAACGTGTTCGCCGTATGGATGCGCGCAAGGCTGCGGCGACGGTTCGTCGTGGGACAGTTTTAAGAATGCAGAATGAAGAATGCAGAAGGCAGAACGAAGCGCCACGAGATGATCGTCCCCCATTTTTCATTCTTCATTTTGCATTCTGCATTTATCCACGCTTCTGGCACTCGACCTTTCCGAGGATTCACCGATGAACGTCACGAACCCCACGACGCTCAACCCCAAGAACGCGGTTCGGCACATGACGACGCCCCATACGCATTTGACGCGCACGCCGCTCGTTGGCGACGCCGCCGCATCCGCAGCCAGCGACGCGCCCGTCGTGCCGCGCCGCGAGGGCGGCCTGCTCGAAGCGATCGCCCGCGGGGAAGTCGTGCCTACCGAAACGCACGAGGCGATCGCCCGGGACGAGGCCGTGCTCGAAGTCCACGGCTTCAATCTCTGGTACGGAGCGAAGCAAGCCTTGTTCGACATCGGCATGAACGTCCCGATGGGCAAAGTCACGGCGATGATCGGCCCGTCGGGCTGCGGCAAGTCGACGCTCCTTCGCTGTGTCAATCGCATGAACGACCTGATCGACACCGTCCGCATTGGCGGCGACATGCGGCTCTCCGGCGATTCGATCTACGGCCCGGGAGTCGACGTAATCGAGCTCCGCAAGCGGATGGGCATGGTGTTTCAGAAGCCGAACCCGTTTCCCATGAGCATCTACGAAAACGTCGTCTATCCGCTGCGGATCGACGGCGTCCGCGATCGCCGCCTGCTCGACGAAGTCTGCGAACAGAGCCTCCGCGGCGCCGCGCTGTGGGAAGAAGCGAAGGACCGCCTGCACGAAAGCGCCTTGAGCCTCTCCGGTGGGCAGCAGCAGCGGCTGTGCATCGCCCGCGCCATCGCCAGCGAGCCGGAAGTGCTGTTGCTCGACGAGCCGTGCTCGGCGCTCGACCCGATCGCCACCGGCAAGATCGAAGACCTGATTACCGAGCTCAAGGGTTCCTATTCGGTACTGATCGTCACGCACAACATGCAACAGGCGGCACGCATCAGCGACAACACGGCATTCATGTACCTGGGCCGCCTGTTGGAGTACGGCCCGACGGTGGACATGTTCACGAATCCGCATTTGCCGGAGACCGAGGATTACGTGACGGGCCGGTTCGGGTAGGAGGCAGCGATCGGGATTCGGGATTCAGAGTTCGGGGGGCAGGGGAACGAGGTTGAAGTAACTGAGGTCGAGTTCATGCGATCTGCGATCTGAGATTTGCAATTCGATCTCTCCGATCCTGGTCGCGCAATAATCAGACAACGACTTGAATGGGTAACGAAACCACCCGGAAAAGAACAAGGAGCGATCCGATGAAACGACATGCAAAGTGGATGGCGCTGGTGGCGACGGTGTTGGTGATGGCCGGCCAGTCCCGCGCCGCCGACACGGAAGCCAATGCAAAGTATGCCGGCGACCTTTGGCAGTACGTTACCAAGGCGTCGTCGCCCTATTCGAAGTGGACGGCGACCGCGGCAAAGGTCGACGTGGGCCCCGCGCCGATCGCAGGAGATAAGTCGTTCGCAAACAAGACGGCTCAGGCCGATGAGAAGACGCTCGCGCCCGGTTCGATCATCGTGACCGAGCACTATGCGGGCGAGAAAGAGAAAGCAAAGGTCAGCGGCGTGACGATCCGCTATCGTCCCTCGAAGGGTTACGACGCCGCGAACGACGATTGGTTTTGGGCGTATTACTTGCCCGGCGGCAGGTACATCGACTCGTCGCTCGAACGCTGCCCCGTCGCGAAATGCGGCTTCGTCACCCGCGTCGAAGACGGCCGGCTCTGGGTGTTCCGCACCGGCTCGGCCGAACTCGGCGACTACCTCAAGCACGGCGAACTTGCCAAACACGTCGTGCAGCCCGGCGTCGGACCGGCCGGCATGACGATGAAGGCGCCGGATGCCGAAACGATCCGCGACTACCTCGTCGCCAAGGCGGGATACGTCGCGAAATTCGACGACGGCCGGCTGTGGGTGTTCCGCGCCGGCAGCAAGGAGCTGGCCGATTTCGAAAAACACGGCGAATTGGCCAAGCACGTCGTCCGTCCCGGCGCAGGTCCGAACGGAACGACCATCAAGGCCCCGGACGCCGAGACGCTCGACGCCTACGTCTACACCAAGCCGAACTTCGTCGCGCTCGTCGAAGACGGTCGCCTATGGGTCTTTCGCCGCGGGAGCAAGGAGCTTGCCGACTTCCAGAAGCACGGCGAACTGGCGAAGCACGTCGTGCGGCCCGGCGCAGGTCCGGGCGGCATGACGATCAAAGCGCCCGATAGCGAAACGATCGCCGCCTATTCGGTCGCTCGCGAAGGCTTTCGGACGATCCTCGAAGACGGCCGCGTGTGGGTGTTCCGCGCCGGCAGCAAGGACCTGGCCGACTTTCAGAAGCACGGTGAACTCGCCAAACACGTCGTGCGTCCCGGCGCCGGTCCCGATGGCATGACCCTCAAAGCCCCCGACGCCGAGACGATCGAAGCCTACATGCGCGCCGAAGGATGAGAAGGCAAGCGTGGGAAGTGGAAAGTGAACAGAGGGCAGTAAAACTGCCCACTGTCCACTGCCCACTTCTCCCCGAATCCCAAATCCTGACCCCCGACCCCTGTTCCTCGACCCCCGACCATGACTCGCCACTACGAACGCCAGATCGACAAGCTCAAGCACATGGTCCTCGACCTGGGCGACCGCGTGGGCCGGATCGTCGAGGATGCGGTCACCGCGATCGAGCACCGCGACACGCGGCTCGCCTCGCGCGTGATGGCCAAGGAGACCGAGGTCGACGTGCTCGAAGTCGACGTCGAGGAAGAATGCCTGCACGTGCTGGCGCTGTATCAGCCCGTCGCTTCCGATCTTCGGTTCATCGTGGCCGTGGTGACGATCAACAAGGACTTGGAGCGGATCGCCGACCTCGCCGTGAATCTGGCCGAACGGGCGATCGAACTGGCATCGGCCGAGCCGTTCGACGGTGCGCCGTTCGACCTCCGCGAGGAATCGCGGCGGGTCCGCGAAATGCTCTCGCTCGCGCTCAAGGCGCTCGTCTCGACCGACGCCCAACTCGCCGAACAAGTCCGCCGGGCCGACGACGAGGTCGATCGCATTCATCGCGAAGCGTGCGAGCAGCTCGAAGCTCGGATGCGCGCACATCCCGAGGACATCAACCGTCTGCTGCACATGCTGAACGTGTCGCGGCAGTTGGAGCGGATCGCCGATCACGCCGTGAGCATCGCGGAAGACGTGTATTACATGGCCCGCGGCGAATTCCTGCGTCATCGAGAAGAGCCATGCATCGCCCATGCGTCGTAATGCTCTCTCCTGAGACGGCGCTGTTGCTCGCCGCCGCAGAAGTGCTTCGCGCGGACGGAATCGACGTGCACTTTTTGCTCCCGTGCGAAGACGCGGCGAGCGACGTGCGGACGCTGTTGCCGGACGCCGTGGTCGCGACCGACGCCTTGTCCGACGCGGACTTGCTGCGGACCTGCCGCAACCTGCGCGGCAACGTCGGCTCGCAACACGTGGCTTCGCTCGTCATGGTGGCGGCTCACGAGCAGGAACTGGCGGCGGCGAATGGATCGGCTGCACAGCGCGAGCGACGAGCGGGCGAAGAGCTTGCCGCCGCGCTAACGCAGTGGCTAAGGACTGCCGAGGCCGTGCGCGCAGGACGCGACTTCGTGGCCCACGATGGCCTGTCGATCGACCGCCGCCGCTTCTCGGCCACCGTCGACGGGCAAGAGATTGCCCTCACCACGACCGAGTTTCGCATCCTCTGGACGCTCGCCCGCGGCGCAGGGCAAGTCTTTTCGCGGGCCGAATTGCACGAAGCGTGCAGCTCGCACGACGCCGGCGTGCATCAGCGGACGATCGACGTGCATATCCGCGCAATCCGCAAGAAACTCGGTCCCAGTGGCAATCTCGTCGAAACCGTCCGCGGCGTCGGTTATCGCCTCGCGCCGCCGGCAATGATCCCGCGAGTCTTCGATCGGGCAAGTTGAGTGCTATCTCAAAACTGTAGGAGGCGAATCCCTTCGCCGACGGAACTGGCCGGCAACTCGGTCGGCGAAGGGATTCGCCTCCTACAGGAATTGATTTCGGCGAGCGTACGCGGCGGCACGCAGCAGGGATGACGCACGGGCGGTCGCGTGCTAACATGGCGCGCACCTCCCGTTCCTCCCGCCATCCTTCCCACCGCGAGATTCTCTCATGCCCGCCGTCCTCGCTGCGGCAATGGCCGCGGACCCGAAGCAAGCGCACGTCGCCGCCGATTTCAAGCACGACAGCCCATTTATCGCCTGCCGCTTCGATCCGCAGTCGCGATTCGTGTTTGCCGCCGCACAAGACCAGGCCATCCAGCGCTTCGAAGTGGCGACCGGAAAGAAGGCGACGCTCAAGGCGCACGATAGCTGGGTCCGGGCGATCGGTTTCTCGCCGGACGGAAATACGACCTACACCGGCGGCTACGATGGGAGGCTCGTGTTCTGGCCAACGGCCGCCGACTCGCCGGAACCCGTGCGAAAGATCGACGCCCACAACGGCTGGATTCGGTCGCTCGCCGTCAGCCCCGACGGCAAGCGGATCGCCACCTGCGGCAACGATCATCTCGTCAAACTGTGGAACGCCGAGGACGGTTCGCTCGTTGCCACGTTCACCGGGCACGATCGCCACGTCTACAGCGTCTTGTACCATCCCCAGGGGCAATGGATCGTCTCCGGCGATTTGCGTGGCGTCGTCAAGCAATGGGAAGTCGCCACGGGCAAGCTCGTCCGCGAATTCGACGCGAAAGACTTGTATACGCCCAATCCGGGGCAGGGCGCCGAATATGGCGGCGTGCGCTCGCTCTCGCTTAGCGCCGACGGAAAGCACCTCGCGTGCGGCGGCTTATACAAAGGCGAAAACCCGTTCGGCGCGGTCCAAGAGCCGCTCGTGCTCGTGTTCGAGTGGGAGTCGGCCAAGAAGGTGCAGTCGCACACGGCCGCGGGCGGCTTGAAGGGCATCGTCTGGAACGCCGAGTATCACAAGGACGGCTATCTCGTCGCCGGCTGCGGCGGCTCCGGCGGCGGGCACCTGTTGTTCTGGAAGCTCGACGCCGCCAACGAGTTTCACCGCTTCTCGTTGCCGAACACGGTGCTCGATTCGCACCTCAGTGCCGACGGGCTACAGGTCGCGACCGCGCACCACGACCGCCAGATCCGCATTACCCGACTCGTCGCCAAGAGCGGTTGACGCGTCCGCGACAGGTCCACGCGACGCAACAACGACATCCGGATTATTCCAGAATCCCTGGCAGAATCCAGCTTCCATCGGCGCCCTGCTCGAGCAGCGTCGGCCAGCGGACCGCGTCCAGCCAGCCGGCGACGTCCCAAGCAATGCCCCCGACGACGGCGGCCGCGATAACGATGGCCAGCGCCAATCCGGCAAGCCAAACTCGCTTCGACCGCGCCAGGTAGCCGCGGTGCATCTGGATCAGCGTGTTGATGGCGACGATCTCGCGCTCGTCGAGCGGCCAATGCCCGCCAAAATCCGCGTCCCAGTCTTCATCCTCGATACGAGCCGCGTCCGCGACAGGAACGCCTTCCAAAGCCTCGACATTCGCCCCTTCCTCCGCTGAACAGTCGGGACAGTCCGTTGGCTCCATCGCGACCGCCCCGGACCCGTTCGGACCATCCGCGCCGACAATCTCCCGTGCTCCGCCGCACGAAGCGGGCGGTTTCGGTTTCGTGCGGGCGTCGGCCGCGTGCCAGGGGCCGACGGCACGCGCCCGACGGCGCTCCACGTCGTTCGTTCGGGAATCCAGCAGTTGTTCGCTCGGCGCCATTTGCCGGACCTCGCTCGGGTTGCTCGGTTCGTGGGCAGGGTCCTCGAAGCGGAATGCGCATCCTTGGCTACACGGCGCGGTCCCGCACGTTTCATGCCGCCGGCAAAAGTGTATGCCCACGCGAGTGCGATTCGGGCGTCCGCGCTCGGTGCGGAACGGCCTTTGCTCCATGCTGCCGCCCCGTCGGTGCGCCGCAGGGCTGTACGTTGCCGCTGCGGCGCTGGATTTCACGGAGACTTGCAATGGAAGGAAGAATCTCATGTGCCGATTCAGGATGGCAGGGGCGTTGCTCGTCGCGACGGCCGGTTGGGCGACCGAACGCGAAGCAACGGCGGCAAGAGCGACGGGAACGGGCGAAGATTGCGTATCCGCCGCTCCGGCGGCGCCGGAAATGGTCGCCCGAACGATCTACGTGCCGCAATACACGACAGAGAAGCGCGTCGTGCGGCGCGTCGTGTGCGAGCCGGTCGAACGCGAGCGGGTCGTGACCGTCGTGGAATGCGTCCCGGAGACGCGAACGGTCGAACAACCTTACACGTCGTGGGAAACGCGGCAGCGAACCCGCACCGTGCACTACACGGTGCGCAAGCCGGTCTTCGAAACGCACTCGCGCGAGGTTCAAGTGCAAGTGCCCGTCTGGGAGACTCGGCAGCAAACGTACCAGGTGCGCATACCGGTCCGCCGCGAGGTCGCAGAGCAGTACGTCGTGCAGGTTCCCCATCGCGAACAGCGGCAGGCGATGCGGACCGTTTGTCGCACGATTCCGGTCAAAGAAACGCGAACCGTCACGTGCGACAACGGCCATTGGGAAATGCAGACGATCGAGGCGCCGTGCGACGGGTGCGGCGGCGGATGGTTCGGACGCCGGCGCGGCTGTTGCGCCGACGACTGCTGCGGGACGCAAATGGCCTGCCGGCGCGTGTGGGTTCCGCAAGTCGAAACGAAACGGGTAGAAGTCACCGTCTATCGCCCCCGAATGGAGCAAGTTCCATATACGTACACGCAGGTCGTCTACCGCCCGGAGACGCGCACGCGAACCGTGTCGGTGTGCGATTACCGCACGGAGTCGCGGACTCGCGATGTGCGAGTGTGCAGATTTCGGCCAGAGACTCGGACCGTGAACTATCGGACGTGCCGCTGGGTCGCGGAGGAACGGTCGCGCGACGTGGGGGAGAAGTATTGCGTGCCGGTGACCAAGACGCGCAGCGTGCAAGTGACGTCGATCAAGCAAGTGCCGCGAGAGAAGACGGTCCGTTACGTCGAATACGTGCCCCGCGAAGTGGAACGCGAGATCGAAGTGCCCGTGTGCCGAATGGTTGCCAAGACGGTGATGGTTCCGGCATGTGAGGACAACGATTGCTACGATTGCTACGGCTTTTCGAGTCGCCGTCACTGGCGGCGCGGTTGCTGGTAGATCGCGCGACGGTGCGGGGCTTCCGTGCGTTGTGCGTCCTTGCGTTTATCGGCGTGCACGGCGGTTCGTCGCGCGCGATGGGGCCCTGCACGCCGTCTTTTTTCGATGTGCCAACGCCGGCTGAGATTTGCAGTTTCGAATCTCAGATTTGAAATCTAAGATCTGAGGTTTCAGACTTGAAATCTGAGATTTGAGATTCCAAATTGGCGATTTGAGATTTCAGATTACGGCTTTGTGCCAGATCCATCGCGGGCGATGACGGCGAGGTGTCCGGCTGACTCCGTGGCGGATCCACTCTGCGTTGACTCGCGGATCGCATGGGCGAGGGCGTTCGCGTCGGCGCCGATCGCCGTTTGCAGCGCTGCCGCGAACGAACGGGCGCCGCGTGCTGCACGCTCGCCGGCAGGGTCCTCGCAATCGCTTGCCCGGACGCAAAGAAGTACGAGTTGCTCGACCGCGGCAAGCCGGCCGCGCTCTTCGACGAGCTTCGGCGCGGTTTCGCATTCGAGGTCGATCGCCGACGTGCGGAGGATGCGCGAGCGTTTCGCGCGGCGGATTGCGGCAAGCACGCCGCCCGTGGCCGCGAAGTGAAAGTAGCCGCTGCTCGGATGCACGAGCGCGACGGCGAGCGACGTGGCTAGGCTTCCGCTGAATGCCCCCGCGACCGTCCGAAGCACCGCTTCGACCACCGCGCTGGCTCGACGCAGGCGCATGGCATGGGCGCGAACGGCCGCACGCGTGGCCGCGATCGCCAGGTGTCCTTCCGCACCCGCAAGGTGCGACGCGCCGAGGACAACGGCGAGCGTGCCGCGATCGGTGACGAACGCATCCTCGAACGCGGGCAAGGCGTTGTCGCCGTGCGAATGGCTGGCGGCCAACGACCAGCCGGGCACGTCGAGCGGCGGAAGGCCGGCGTTGTCCGCGATCCAACGTTCGAGCGACGCTTCGCTCCGATCGTCCGCGGCTCGGGCCGCGGCGTCGCCGAGGAGCACTTCGCGCTCGAGGTCGGCGGCAATGCGGCCGGCCACGATCTCGGCGAGTTGTGTTTGGCGATCGTCGAAGTCCCGCTCGCCCCGGGAAAAAAACCAGAGCGTGCCGAGCGGCACCGTCGGCGAGGCCACGGGTACGCACAGCGCGGCTTCGACCGGCTCGGGCGCGTGCCACAGCCGGCAGAGTTGTTCGTTGGCGAGCACGACGGCGTGACCGGTGAGGGCTTCGAGATCGGCCGTGGCCCCGCGGAGCGGGCGCGGCGGCTCGGCAAGCTTGTAGCGCGCAAGGCCCCAAGCCGCGCGGAGCTTCAGTTCCGTCGTGCCCTGGTCGAGCAGATACAGCCCAGCGGCGGGGCATTCGAGCGCCTCGCATCCGCCGCGCAGAATACCGTCCAGTCGTTCGGCGAAGACCTCCGGTTCGGCGGGTCGCGCAGCGACGGGAATGCCCGCGGCAAGTTCGGCCTCGCGCTGCCAAAGCGCGTGCCGGGCTTCGGCGACTTCCCCGAGCAGCCGCGCGATCCCCCGCGCCAGCGGCTCCGCGAACTTGCGCGGCGCGCGGACCGCGGGGAGCGGGCTGGGCGAAAGCTCTAAGCTGACCGCTCCAGGAGCGACTCCCGTGCTCGAAGCGTTCGAGTTGGAACTTGTCAGGTCGGAGCTTGTTGTCCGCGATGGGTCTGCCCGAAGCCGCAGCGACCAGCCGGTCGCCTTTTGAAACGCGAGGCACAGTTCGTCGAAGGCGGTTGGACCGCGCAGCGCGTCCCGCCCTATATCGGCCGTTGGGTCGTGAATCTTGAGCGAAGGTTTCACGAGACATTGCCCAAAGGGGACGCTGCGGTGTCGCTCCGCGGCGCCCCAAGCGCGGAACGGAACGTGTCGGTAACTATCGGCCGACGAGCCGCATGGCCCTAAAGCATTCGCGGTCGCGCGAAGCCGCCGACGACGAAAAATGCTACGCGCCAGCACTGATATCGCAGCCGGGCCGTGTGTTACCATGAAGCTTTGCCGAAATACGCGCCCGCCGAATCCCGAATCCCGAATCCCGAATCCTGCCCCCGAATCCCGACCCCGATCCCGTTCATGGAACCCGATTTCGACGTCGACCAGCTCGCCGCCTATCTGCACCTGCTGCCGCAACAAGTCGCACGCCTTGCCGACCGCGGCGGATTGCCGGGCCGCAAGGTGGGCGGCGAATGGCGATTTTCGCGGGCCGAAATCCATCATTGGCTCGAAGACCGCATCGGAATCTCGGGCGACGAGGAGCTGGCCGCGATGGAGCTGCGCTGGCGGCGCGATGCCGGCACGGACGACGAACATCCGTCGGTCAGCGCGATGCTCCCGCTCGAGGCGATCGCCGTGCCGTTCGCCGCCCGCACCCGCGGCTCCGTGATTACGTCGATGGTCGAACTGGCGGCGCAATCGGGCTTGCTTTGGGATCCGGAGAAGATGACGGAAGCGGTGCGGGCCCGCGAAGAAATGGCTTCGACGGCATTGGACAACGGCATGGCGCTGCTGCATCCCCGGCGGCCGATGCCCTCCATACTCGCCGAGCCGTTTCTCGCGCTGGGCATTACGACGCAAGGGATTCCGTTCGGCAGCGGACGCAGCGGCCTGACGGATGTGTTCTTTCTCGTTTGCTCGACGAGCGACCGAGGGCATCTGCGGACGTTGGCGCGACTCAGCCGGATCATCGGCTCGCCGGGCTGTTTGGACGAACTGAGGTCGGCGGCGGAACCGGCCGCGGCGTATGAAGTGATTGCGCGGCGCGAGGCGTCAATCTCCGAAACCGAAACGTAGCGCGAACGTCGTCGGCCGCTAACAATAAACCCCGCGCAGGGTAGAGATTTTTTTTCGGCCGTTTCGGCAAATACTTGACAACTCGAGTTGTATACGGAATACTCTCGCCGTTCCTCAACGGGAATCAACGAGGGATTCGTAAATGATGTAGAACAAGGAGAGCTATACCGTGCCTAGTTCCGTATTGGAAGCGATTCGACAAGGCATTTGGGACTACGAACCGCGGAAGGTGGCTAAGGATGAATTCGCGTCGACCGCCGCGATGCCCGGCACAAAAGAGAAACTCGAAATCCTCGCCGCGCGGCTCGAAAAGGGCGTGCCCCTGTGGCACCCGCAGGACCGCAACGAATACGAAGACCCGATGAACGCGAAGCTCGCACGGTAGGATGCACGGGCTTTGCAACCCGCGACCTGCGGCGAACCTCGACCACGCTCCAAGACGCCACGCTCGCCGGCGCGCACGCTACGATGCGCCGCCGAACAAGCGCGCGATCCACGCCCCTTGCAGCGCCCCGGCGAACTCACGCGCTGCCTGGCGGTGGCGCTCGTCCGTTGAGGTTATCCAGCTTTGCAGCTTGACGGCAATCTCCGCCGCGCCGCCTTGCGACGAACTCGGCCAGTGCGCCGCGAGTTCGTCGATTACCTTGAGCTGTCGCGCGACGAATTGCCGCCGCTCTGCCGGCGAAAGCGCGGCGAATTGGGCCGACTTGGCGTGAAACCACGTTTCGGCGAGCACTTCGACGTTGCGCCAGAACTGCACAAGCTCCTTGCCCATTAGCGCCGCGCCGGGATTACCGAAGCTCAGGTTCTCGCCGAGTTCCTTTTCCAGACTCGCCACGATCTCGTGCCTCGCCGCGGGCGAATACGCCCCAAGGTCGTAGGTTGCGAGCCAGCGAATCAAACCGGTTCTCACGACCTTCGCCATCTGCTCGCGTTTGGCGACGGGCGCGCTGGCTTGCCACTCGGAAATTGACGCGAAGAAGTCGCCCACGAAATTCGAGCCTTCGCCCGAACCGAGGTTCCGCGATTCACTCTGTGCCTCGTGAAACTGCCGGTCGATTCCGGCGCAGCGGAAGATGTTGCGAATCTGCCGGTCCATGTAGGCGTCGCGCTCGCTGTGACCCAACGCGCAATACCCGTCGACGCGGCTACAAAACCAGATTTCCTTGAGACGCTCGGCATTGCGGGCGACGCGGTCCCGCTCGGCGGCCGACAGCGAACTCGAATCGCCGCCAAAATCCACGTCGGTCTCGTCGTCCGCGAACAAAGTCTCGAAGCGATCGACCAGCGCCCGGCACGTCGCGTCGTCGTGCTCGGTCAGGTCGGCGATCACCAACCACCGCGCTAGCCCCTCGCGATCGGCGGTGGCCGGATCGGGAAGCCGGTACAGCCAGGCATGGACCTGGAGTCCCACCGCCAAGGAAACCGCCGACAACGCGGCAGCGCCGAGAATCGTCAAAACTCCGCGGTGCTTGACCAAGGTTAGCTCTCGCTCGCAGTGGGCAGTGGAGAGTGGGCAGCGGGCAGACGAAAAGCGTCTGCCGAATCCCGACCCGCAATTATAGGCTGCCCGGGCCCGATCGCGGTACGGCAAAGTTGGCCTGCCGAGAGTATGTACACGGTTTTGCGGCCGGCGGTTTCAGCCGCTAAGTACTCGCGTCCGGCCCGGTGGGAAAGGGGAAATGTCATGGGCCACGGGATTTTTGGGCGCAAGAATTGCTGCCCTCGACGCCTCCGCTCGGACGGATGTTCAGCTACCACGGCCGGCGCGCGCTGCTCTAATAGCCAGACACCTCTCTCGCGCCGCACGATTCCCATCGCGCGCGAATTGTCGGAACATCCAAAGGAGTCTTTCGATGGCAGTTTCGTCGATTCACCTCGACCATTGCCAGATTGCGGTAGACGAGTTCTACCGCACGGGCGAACAGCCGAAATCCTCCCCTCCGGCCGCAAAGTATTTGAGCATCGACTTCGATAGTTGGCCGCGCGAGGACCAGGATCGGCTCAAGCGGATGTCGTTTGTCGATCTGGAACGCCAGTTCGACACCCTCAACGCCCGCGTGCGAACCGCGATCGTCGTGCAACTGTCGCGCTACGTCGTCGGCTGCACGTTCACGGAAGAGGCGAGCTGAGCGGAGGTTGGAGGTTGGGCGACACGTGTGCCGCGCCTGGAATGACCGGGCGGCCAGCGTAGGCATCATGCTCCGCATGATGCTGCGGCGCCGCGAAGACGGCGCTGCGAAGGTCCCGACGTGCTGCTGACCCGAGGAATCCCTTGACCGACTAGGCCAAACGGCCGCGCTCCATCGCTCGGAGCGTGGCGGCCACTTTGGTTGCGGCTCTGCGCTTCGGGCCAAAGCCGTTTTCTGCTGTCCGACAGCCCTACGTTCCGTCCGCCATCGCATCGGTGAGCGCGTCGTCGTATTGCGACTGCATGAGCCGGAGCACGAGCAGTTTCTGCACCGGTTTGCCGCTTGACGGGTCGGTGAGAAAATCGCGGGCGAGACTCGATAGCGGAACCGGCAGCGCCCCGGCGACGATCATCTGGCCGGGCGCGAGTTGCGCCGCGATCGCGAGTTCTTCGAACTCGATCTTGTCCTGAGCGATATCGGGCCGGAACGCGCCGTCCCCGCCGACGAACCGGCGGCGGACTTCGCCGTGCTGAATCTGCGGCGTGAGCGAAACGCGAACGCGACCGTCGCCTTCCGCCTGGCAGCGGATGATGAACCGGCCTTGAGCCGCGTGGAGCGTGCGCCCCGTCAGTTCCTTACCGTCCACCGTCATGAGCGTCAGCGAGTCGCGCGGCGGGCAAGGAACGATCTCGCCCTTGCCCCCGGGCCGCAATCGCAGCTCTTGCCGGCTGGCCATCGGCTGGGTTTCGCCCGTATCGGTCGAATCGGATTCTTCGGCCGCGGAGGTCGAGCCGTTGGCGTCGAGCAACTCCTGGAGCGTTTTCGGAAGGGCGCCCGAAGCCACCCCGACGCGAAAGCCATGTTGCGCCAGTCGGCGGCGGGTTTCCACGGAGAACTGTTGCTCGTCGACGTCGTTCCAGATCGACTCGGCCGTTTTCTCGTCGCCCAGTGGCACGTGCACGAAGAACACTTCCAGCGAAATGTGGTCGTCGCCGGCCAGCGGGGAGAGGAGCGACGTTTTCCTCTCGTTGTTCTCGGACGCCAATTCGTCGGGAGGCGCGATGAACCGGCAGCCCGATGCCAGCAGGGCTAGCGACTCGGCCGCGGCGAGAATCCCAAAGGTACGGCGCGAGACGTAGGGCATGGAGCGCGAACGATAGCTTGCGGTGCGGTCGACGGACCGATCGATCGGCGAAAGTCCGCCATCGCGGCGCGGAAACGCCGCAGGGCCAGCGCGGGACGAGCGCGGCGAAGAGTAACCGCGCGCCCCTTGCCGGTCAATGGAACCTGGGCCGATTAAACCGCGGGGGCGTGCAGTCCAGCCGCGATGCGGAAGATCGTCGCCGCGGCCACGCGCAACCGTTCGTACCAAGAGGCCAGCGATGCGTGGAATTCGCGCGATTCCGTGGGCTCACGGTGGCGGACCGGGTACGCTGGGCGGCCCGGCCGACTTCGTTCCGAGTGTTGGCCGGCCTACATTCAGGCTAAAATGAAGCAGCCTCTTTGCTTTGAGCCGGAACGATGCCGACACCCTGCCGCAACTACTTTGCCGCTCGCCGACCCAACCGCCGCGAAGTGCTGCGCGCCGGGTCGCTCGGTTTGCTCGGCATGTCGCTCGACGAGTTGCTCGCCGGGAAGGCGGCGGTCGCGACTTCGCCCGTTGCCAGGCCGTCGTCGTTCGGCCGCGCGAAGTCGTGCATCCTGCTGTTCATGTGGGGCGGGCCGTCGCAGCTTGAAACCTGGGACCCGAAGCCCGACGCTCCGGCCGAAATCCGCGGCGAATTCAAGCCAATCGCGACGAAAGTGCCCGGCATCCAGATTTGCGAGCACTTTCCCCAGCTCGCCAAGCGGACCGACAAGCTGGCCGTCGTCCGCTCGATGACGCACGGCGACGTCAATCACCTCACGAGCACGCACTACCTGCTCACCGGCCAGGCTCCGCCGCCTTCGGGCGAGGTTCGCGCCCAATGGCCGCACATCGGCAGCGTTCTCGGCAAGCTTCGCGGGTCGCGGGGCGCGTTGCCGGCGTCGATCGCCATGCGGCCCAAAGTCCCCGGCGACGTGCCGCGGTTCGTCGAGGAAAGTCAGGGCCAGAAGGCGGGCTGGCTCGGGCCCGTGTACGACCCGTTCATCATCGACGAAGACCCGAACCGGCCCGATTATCGCGTCGGGTCGCTCGCATTGGATGCGGAAACGCCCGACGCGCGAATTCGCAACCGTGCGGAATTGCTCGCGGCGCTCGATCGCCTTGCGACCGACGACCCGGTGCTTGCGGCGAAGCGGGCCAACGATCGCCGAGCGCTGGAACTACTCACCAAAGCCGATGCCGGCGGCGCGGCGTTCGACCTTTCGCAAGAAACGCCCGCCATGCGCGAGCGGTACGGACTCAATCCGCACGGGCAATCGGTCCTGCAAGCGCGGCGGCTCGTCGAGCGCGGCGTTCCGCTCGTCACCGTGTTCTGGCCGAACGAAGGCATCAAGAACGTCAGCGTCTATTGGGACACGCACAGCCGCAACTTTATCGACCACCGCGAGCGGCTCATGCCGGTGGCCGATCGGGCGTTCTCCGCGCTGCTCGACGACCTGGCCGAGCGCGGCATGCTCGACGAAACGCTCGTCGTCTGGACCGGCGAGTTCGGCCGCACTCCGAAGGTCGGGCAGGTGAATAGCGACGCCGGGGCGGGCGCGGACGGCCGCGATCACTGGCCCGGCTGCTTCAGCACCGTGCTAGCCGGAGGTCCGGTTCGCGGCGGATTGGTCTATGGCCGCAGCGATCGACACGCGGCATTTCCCGCGGCCGACGCGGTGACGCCGGCCGATCTGGTCGCGACGGTCTATCATGCCCTCGGCGTTCCGCGCGAGCAGATCGTTCGCGATCTAGCCGATCGGCCGCATTTCGTTCGGCCCGGAACGGCGATCGAAGCGCTGTTTGCGTGATGTCCGACGGCATCCGGCGGCCGTCACACTTCGTCGCCAACGCTAGGCCACGTCGAGCTTGAGCAAGAACTCGTCCAACTCGCGCCGGGCGTCGTTTTCTTTCTTCACCGTCTCGTCGATCTGGCTTTGCAGCTTGTCGTTCTGCTCTTCCTGTTCGCTGAACTTCTTGATGTACGTGCGGGCAAGCTCCGAGTCCTTTGGCAAGACCTTGAGGTTCTCGCGAATGCGGTTTTGCTGCTCGCGAATCACGTTGAGCTGCCGCTCGTATTCCGCTCGCTCGGCGGCGAGGACCGAAAGCTGTTGTTTGCGGCGGACGACTTCGCGCAGCGCCTCTTTGACGGCGTCGCTCACCTGGCTGGCGTTGAGGTAGATGACGATCGCGTTGCTGTCGAGGTTAGTGACGGCGATCTGCGTGCCGACCGTCCGCTCCTCCTCGACGGCGAGCTTGGCCGGTTTGCC
Organism: Planctomycetota bacterium; assembly: GCA_003576845.1. GTDB lineage: Bacteria > Planctomycetota > Planctomycetia > Pirellulales > PLA5 > PLA5. The sequence goes on along the minus strand of QEVJ01000079.1, from coordinate 370 downwards.
CGGCTCGGCCGCGACCGCGAAGCGATACATGTCGCGGGTCGTCTCGGCAGGGTCCTTCGGCGCGATGAGGTTCCAGTTCGGATCGTGCGGATATTCGACGAGCACGTTCTTGGCCTTCTCGCCCGAGTTTTTCACCGTGTACGTGGTCGACCGCGCGTAGTTGTCGGTGCGGTACAGCACGCCCTTGGTGATTTTGACCGTCAGCAGTTGCTGTGGACTCGACTTGCTCTCGGGCGCGACTTCGGTGGCCAAGTCCATCGCATAACTGATCAGCCGCTCGGTGCCGGGCTGCAAATCTTGAATCCGGGCGTCGCCGGCATACGCGCCATTGTCGAACACCGTGATCGGTCCTTGCAGCAGGTGTAGCGCG
>QEVJ01000248.1 GCA_003576845.1 Planctomycetota bacterium | reverse complement strand
GGAGGTCCGCCGCCTCACCTGGGATGAAGTCCGCGCCGACCGCTGGGTCATCCAGCAGCACAAGACGGCAAAAAAGACTCGCAAGCCGCGCGTCATTTACCTGACACCGGCGATGCAGCGGCTGATGGCCTTCTTGCGAAAGCGATCCGCCAGCAGCACCGTCTTCGTCAATACTCGCGGCACACAATGGACGATCAACGCCATTCGCTTGGCGATCGGACGAATCAGAGAGAAGGCGGGTCTGCCGGACGATGTTTGCGCTTATATGTGCCGTCATACGTTTGGGACCCGCGCGGTTATGAACGGCCTCAACTCGTCCGAGGTCGCGGAATTGCTCGGCCACACGTCGACCGACATGGTAGACCGTGTGTATGTCCACTTGGCCGACCAAGTCCATCACTTGCAGCGAGCCGTTGTCCGCGCTACTTGCCCGCTGACCACGCCGCCCGCAGACGGTCGGCATCAAGATGAACAAATGCCTTCTCAATGGAAGGCGGGCTGACCATTGCCTTGGGTTGAGATTTGCCGGCTCGCACGAATGCTTCGAGGTCCGTTTCATCGACACGGATCGTGCCGCGCTCCGCGCCGATGCGAATGTGCGGCAGGTCCCCGTGGGAAACGAGCCGATAGACACAGCCCGGCGACACGTTCAGCCTGGCGGCAACCTCGCGCACCGTGAGCATCGTGCGGTTGCTCTCCGTTGCCATTGCTTCACTCACGGTAATCTCCACAGCAGTTCCGCCAACTGATCGCGCGAAAGGTGTTCGGGTTGTGTGCCGTCCGGGATCGAAACGAATCGGACTTGCGACACGCCGCCAAACAACGAACGGGCTTGGCGCGTCCCGTTGCGGCCCGCTTCGTCGCCGTCAAACAGCACGACTATTTGCCGCCCCGTGGCAAGCAAGATGTTGGCCTGGGCCGGCGAAACGGACGAACCGAATACGGCCACGGCCGTTGGGTATCCGGCTTCGTACAAGGCGAACACGTCGAACGGTCCTTCGACGACGATCAAGGGCAGCCCATCCGTGCTGTCGAGCGCCTGTTGCATTCCGAATATGAAGCGGCTTTTTCTAAAGCCCCGCGGCCATAGGTAGCGTGGTTTTCCTTGCGGCGGCTCGCCCGGCCACCGGCCGAGATACGCCACGGGGTGCTCCTCGGCTGCGCACGGCCAACGATAGACGGGGATACCGATGTAGCCGCGCAGCACGCCGCGACGCGCCAAGCCGATCCCGTTGCGCTCGATCGTCGAGGGACTGACGCCGCGCTGCCACAGATACGGCACGTCGGGGTCGAGGGTTAGGCGAAAGGGGAGCAGCGCGATGTCCTCGCTGTCGGCCCGATGCGCGTCGCTGATCGTTGATGGCCACTGGGCAGAGGAACGCGACGTTGCCGTGTGCCGCTCTTGAATAGGTTCAAACGTTTGAAACGCTGTTGTCCTCCCTAAAGCTCGATCGCCGAAATGCTCGGCAAGCCATGCGCCGATCGCCCGGTTGTCCAGGTTCGCCATCGCCCTGGCAAAACTAATGACGTCGCCCCCGCGTTGGCAGCCGAAGCAGTGCCACAGCCAGTAGTCGCCGCGCCGCTCGGCCCGAAATTGCTGCGGATTGGGCCGGTTGCCGTGCCGGTGTGACGGCAGGGGACAGACCCCAACAAGAACGTCGCCCCGGCACTCCAGCGGTCCGCGCGCCTCGCGCTCCCATCGATCGGGTACAGTAGCCACCCGCATGGCTCGCGTCGCTGCTGCGATACCGCGACCTGAGCCACTCGTCCTCGATTCGCAGCGCACCATTCCTCGAACTACGACCCGTGGCCGCATAGCTTGCACCCCGTGCGTTGCGTTACCGTCGCTCGCCAACCGCCGACGCTGTCCGCCAAATGGAAGGCGTCAAAGTTCCAACAAATTGCTCTGCCCATCACGATCGCATCGACGGCTCGCAGCGCGGCGCCAGCGGATTCCAAAAGACAATCCAAGACTGCGGGCACGTCTCGACACGGTTGTCGTGTGCCCAACGCGGCGGCGACGCGCGGAAACACACAACCGACGCAGGGACCGTCGCGACCTTGGATGAACGTCCATCGATGCTCGGCATCTTCGCTCACGCCGAGGAACACCGCGGGTATGCCACACTTCCGAAAGTGACGACTTGCCAGCGCCCGCGCCGGGTTTCCGTCGACACCAACGACGGCCACGTCGACGCGATCGCTCAGCATGCCTGCCGAATCTTCGTCGAAGTCGCACTCGAATCCCGTGCAACTCGAACCGAGCCAACTGTTCGCCGCCGCGTTGCGCGCCAGGCACACCGCCTTGGATTGGAACAAGTCGTCGCGCGAAAAAAACTGTCGATTGAGGTTCGATGCCTCAACAAGGTCTCCATCGCAAATCCGCAACGCCCCGATGCCCTTGCGGGCCAGCCCCAGCGCCACCCAACAGTTCAAGCCGCCCGCGCCGACGAGCAGCGCGGTCGTCTGGGCAAGCTTCGCCGTGCTGAACCCCGGCAACCGGTCTGGCCGATCAGACACCGCCGCCTCGTCCGATGCTGATCTGACAACCGTTCCTGCTCGAAATGTGGCCGTCGGCCAGTCGAAGACGGAAGACATTTTGATCGATCTCCTGGACGTTGTTGCCGTGTATCTCGATACGGAACCGACTGGGGTCCATCGCAAAGAACCGAACGAACGCTTCACCAGCGCCGCCGCGCGCGAAGATGGCTCCCACCGCGACGTGACCGCCGGCTTCGAGCCGCTCCTGAAACCGTCGGTCGGTTATCGACGGCGTCGTCGCGCCCGGTCCCTGTCCCGGATGCGAGTGAATGTGGCCGACAAGCGGAATGCCCGCGATATCAAGTCGCGCGAGGGCAGTGATGTTCGATGCGTCCGACACGCGCACCCTCGTCACGGTTTGCTCACCGAAGGCCACCGGCACAATGCGGCCGAACACGAACGTGTGGGCGTCGAGCTGCAATCCGCCAACGAAGTGAAATGCTTCCAGCGGCGTGGCGCCGCCCGTCGCACCTCGTGCGCACAGGAATCGGAAGGACTCTTCCAAGAACAACGCATCGACAAGGAATCGGGAACCGCTGTTGCGTTTGCATCCCTCGGCTTTATTCGCCTCCCGGCGTCCCTCGGTACGAACGCGCCGCAGCAGTCGCTGCAATTGGTCGAGCGCCTTCATGCTCTTAGGCATGTCGTTCTCGGCGATGGCCGCGTTGAGCGTGCGACTGCCGACGAGCACTTGCATCACGACTTCAGCGGATTCGCCGCGACCGCTGCCTGCAAAAGCACTGAGTAACGACGACAACATTGATCACCTCCGTCGCTTCTTGAGGGATTGATAAATCAACCGCTCGACCGCCGCGATACCGGCGTCGATGTCGAACGACGACTTTCCAAAGTGCACGAAGTACAGTCCTTTGCCGCGAGGGCGAAAGCACGCGCGGTGCGGACCGTTGAGGACGCTTGCCGGCGGATTCACAATGAAGAACTGCGGCTTGACGGAGCTCACGTCGATCAAGCCCTCATAGCTGCCGAACGTCGTCCGGTAGCAGCCCTTGAACTCATGGCCGTTCCTCTTCCATTCGCGGATTTCCACGAGCGGACGCGCATCGGGTACGGCCCGTGTCCCCGTGCGGACCGCCGCCGGTGCACGCCGCTTCACGACGGCCCGCGCCGGCGGAGCCGGAACTGACGGAGGGTTTACCGTCCGCGCGAGCGCACGTGCAACCGCGTCGAAGAGATTCATCGCGCACCTACCTCGGCGACGGCCGTCGCGCGGAGCTTGCCGCCGTCGGGACAGGCGTTGTAAATCTCTTCGTTTTCGGCGAAATGCTGGCCGGAGCCTTTCCGCGACAACAGGTAGTCGCGCAAACTGGACTTGTGCCGCGCCAACGCCCCGGCACGCGGCAAGATGCTTAACCTGTGCATCAAGGTCGGCGAGGTTCGCGTGGACGAATTGATGGGTGCTCCGATCGGACATTTTGGCGACTCCGCCTTGTACAACCGCCGCGAACCAGACCTGAAGGTTGAGAACCGTATTCGCAACTACGTGGAGGATGTCGTAAAGATCGTCGACATCTAGATGGGATCTATGTATTGGCATAACGGGGAAGCCTGCCACAGCCTGCGGGAAAGCGCAAGTCGACTTTGATCGCGCTTGCCAAATGGTAACCGTTCACGGGTCGGGCATACTCGATCGGCATAGTGAACGGTCAATATCGATTTCCTCGGGCAAAAACGCTTTCCTCAAACCTTCAGGTGAACAAGGGATTGCCACATAACTCCGATTGGGACTCATTTTCACATATCGGAGTTCGGCGACCCGTGAAAAACGCCTTGTTCTCGTGGTTCCCCGACCCGTGAACGGTTACCCGGGTAGGGAAGAGCATTCGCTACGAACGAAAGGAACTCCTTCGTTTCTTGGAGCGGCGCCGCGGTCTTTGACGACCGTTTTCGATTCGCGCTACGGTTGGACCACGTGTACTTTTCCAACCTAGCGAACGAAGGAGGCAGCGATGCGAGCCTGGCTTTTTCAAGACCATCGCCAGCGGCGGAAACTGGGGGCAAGTGCCCCTGGTCCGTCGGCTGGCTCGATCCGGACGGCAAGCGCCGATCCAAACGGATCGGCAGCAAAAGCATGGCCGAGAAGTTTCAGCGGAAGATCGAGGGAGAGCTGGCCGCCGGAACGTATCGGCACGAAGTCCGCAAGCCGTGGAGCGAGTTTCGTACTGAGTACGAACAAAAGATTCTGCCGCGGCTGAGCGGCCGCAGCCAAGACCTGGTCAAGCTGTCACTGGCCGCATTTGAGCGGTTGGTCCGTCCGGCGCTAGTCGCCAAAATCACGACGGCCACAATCGACGAATTCGTGGCCCAGCGACGGCTTGAACCCGGCAAGAAGCGCGAAAGTACGGTCGCACCCGCAACCGTGAATCGTGACCTGCGGCACCTGAAGGCAGCCTTGGGCGTGGCTCACGAATGGGGGTATTTACCGAAGGCACCGAGATTCCGTTTCGTTCGCGAAGAGGAGCGAATCGGACGGATTGTTACGCCGGAGCATTTTCGGCTGATCTACGATGGCTGCAAACATGCCGAGAAACCCGCCTTGGCTCAATGTTCGGCGGGGGAGTGGTGGCAAGCGCTTCTGGTGTTCGCGTCGGGATGAAATGCGGGCGCGGCGGCCCCTTCCCCGGTGGTTTGTGGTTGGCTTGGCGTTGTGGAAGAAGGTGGATGCGATAAGAGTTGCCGCGTT
>QEVJ01000078.1 GCA_003576845.1 Planctomycetota bacterium | reverse complement strand
AGAGCTTGATGCCGGTCAGTTCGAACTTGAAGGCCGGGAAACCGGTGAACAGTTCCTCATTGACCAGCGACGTGATAACCGCATAGGCGACGCCGGTGCCAACGCGCGTGCTCTGATAAGGACGCTCGCTAGATGACACCTTGCCGACCAGAAAACCGTCGGCCGCGGTCTGGGTGCCGTCATAGAACTTGACCCAGAGATGCGCCTTGCCGCCCTTGGTGTATTCGGCAATCGGCCAGCCCTGGTCAGTCGGCGCGGCGCCGGACATATCCGGCAGCGTGACTTTCTCGCCATTGACCCAAAGCCCGGCCAAGCCGAAATCGCGTTGCCCACTTCCAGGACGCAGCCGGAGCGGATTCGACAGGCGACAAATCCTCTGTCCGTCAGGACTTATGCCGACTGACCCACAGTCTCCGAATCCGACGCGTGCTTGCATCGCTGCCGACAGGTTGGCATAGGACCGCCCACGGCGGTGCAACGAACCATTCCGTTCGCCGCCTCGTGCGAGAGTTCCGTGCGGCCTTTTGCCCTTGCGAGTTTCTCGTCCTATCGTGGCGCCACCACTCCGCCCGGCGACCCCGGCCTTCCTTGTAAGTGGTCGAAAAGGCGCGATTCCTGTTTCACTTAGTCGACCGCGCTGAATCGCTCCATGGCGCGGTCGTGCGCTGCTTCGCTAATCTCGACGAATGGAAGCCGCGAACGAACCGCTCGCAGTGGCAAGATACGCCGCTGGGACCCGAGGCCCGCCTTCACTGCGAGCGACGCAAGGACGCGGTCAACAGTTCGCGCTCGTGCCGCCAACCGCAATGCGGCGGCCGGTTTGCCGTCTTCGCGCAACGCCGTTCGATCCGCGTCCACGTCGAGTGGCATGGGCACCGCCGCAACAACGGCAGCCGGCACAGGCGGACTAGCGCCACCGGTTGTTCCAGGGTAGCACGACGGCGGATTGCACGGCCCCGGATCGTCGCCCTGCGCATATACGCGGACCGTGACGTTGCCCACGCGCGAGGAGATTCCGTCGCTGACGGTGACTTCGAACTGATACGTCCGCGGCGCCGTGACGTTTCCAATGCTTGCGCTCGCCGTTGCCTGGTTCGCTCCGCTTATGAAAATCGGATTGCCGGGTCCGGCGGTCTGCACCCACTGATAGGACAATGGTTCGGGACCGCCATCGCTGTCGAACGATCCGCTGGCGTTGAGGGACGCGATCAAGAACAACGGCATGGAGTTGTTCTGCGCCAGGTCGACCGGCGACACGACGACGACCGTCGGCGCGACGTTCGCCGCCACCGTAACCGTAACGTTCGCCGTTCTTGTCGTCGTGCCGTCGCTGGCGGTGTAGGTGAATACCGCCGTGCCGGTGAAGTTGCTCGGTGGCGTGTACGTGACGCTCGACGACGAGAACGTAACCACATTCGACTGGCCCGACGGCTGCGTGACGCCGACAACCGTCAAGTCGTCCCCGTCCGGGTCACTGTCGTTCGCCAGCACGTTGATCACGCGCGGATAGCCGCTCCAGGCGTTGGCCGTATCGTTCACCAGCACCGGCGGATCGTTCACCGCGGTTACGTTGATCGTCACGGTGGCCGGGCTGCTCGTCGCCGCGCCGGCGCCCGAGCCGTCCGGATCGCCACGATCGGTGACGCGGAACGTGAAGCTGTCCGGTCCGTTGTAGTTGGCCGCGGGCGTATAGGTCCAATTGCGGCCGCTGCCCGACAGCGTACCGTGGCTCGGCTGCGTCACGATCGCATAGACCAGGTTCGCGGCGGACGTTTCGACGTCGCTGCCCGACAGCGTGATCGCTTTCGCCGTGTCCTCGTTCGTCGACACCGTTTGCCCGATCGCCGACGGCGGATCGTTCACCGGGTTGACCGTGATGCTCACCGTACCTGAGGCTTCCTGACCGACCGCGTCTCGGATCGTGTAGGTGAAACTCGTGTTGGTGTGGTCGTTCGCCGGCGGCGTGTAGGTGAACGAGTTGCCGTTCTGCACGAGCGTGCCGATCGGCGGCGGTGTGAACGAAATCACGGTTAGGCCGCCGCCGACGGGGTCGATGTCGTTCAGGGTTACGTCGCCGGTGCTGACGGGCACGTCCTCGTTCGTCGTGACACCGTCATCGATTGCGATTGGCGGTTCGATGCAGGTCGACGAGTCGTGAATGAATCCCAGCAGGGCGAGGTTGTCGACACGCCAGGTTTCGTTGGTCGGCGCCACGCCGTACAAGCGGAACGTGAGCGGCGTGTCGCTCGGCCGCAGGCACGTGAATTTCGGCCCGAACGACGCCAGGCTGCGGTCGAACTTGCCGCCGTGGGCCGCGCCGCCGTCGACCAGAGTGCGGAAGTTGTCGAGACTCGACTTGACGAGCCATTCCGTCACGCCGCCAGCGTCGGCATGGTCGTAGAACCGCAGTCCGGTGAGCGTCAGCCGCACGTCCTCGGGCGCGATCGGCCCTCCGTCGTCGAGCGCCACCGAGAGCTCGTAGTAGTGCGCGGTCCAATCGACCATCAGCGCCACCGCGCCGCCGCTGGCGACGGACTGGGCGTATGCCGGCGAAAAGCTGCCGCTGAAAATGCCGAAGTCGTCGATCGTGCCGCGGAGGAATTGCGACGAACTGCCGCTTAGGAATCGCCGGCCGAGCGAGAAGAAAGTCGGGTCGCCCAGCAACCAGGCGCTGTCGCCCGTATCGGGGATGAGTACTCCATTGACGTACACGCCGCTTACGCCGCTGGTCGGCGAGAACGATATCGCGAAATGCGCGAATTCGCCGTTGGTCAGGCCGGCTAAGCTCGCCTCGTAGGCTACCTGCGAACCGCTGCCGAAGCTCGTGCGCACCAGCATCGCGTCGTCGGCCGCGGACGGGCCGATGCTGAAGGCGACGCCGTTGTCGTTGTACGCGGCGACGATGCCGTTCGTGTTGAGCCAGTCGTCGAGCTTGAGCGAAAACGTGACCGTGAAGTTCTGCCCCGTCGTCGGCAAATCGGCGGTGTTGAAAATCCGCACGAAGTCGTCGACTCCGTCCAGCAAGATGCCGCGGCCGAACGCGCCGCTCGTGCGCGTGCCGCCGAGAAGCAAGCCGTTGTGCGACGTGCCGGTGAAGTCCGTCAGCGTCGAGCCCGACGATTCGTCCATCCGCAGCAGCATCTTCCACGGGTTGTTGCCCCGCTGCCAGGTTTCGGCGGCGGCGGTCTGGCTGATCGGCTGCGGCGGGTCGGTGTCGGGCTGAATCTCCGGCACGCCTTCGAATGCGCCCGGCGCGTTCGTCGGAGGCACACCCAGCGGCGCGACGATCGAACTGCGGGACGGCTGCCGGTTTTCCGGCGACGCCGGGCCGAAGACGCCGTCCTGTCGGTTCGGTGTGTGATCCGTCACCGTCGTTCCGGATGTCTCGTCGAACCGCCAGTAGCCGATCAAGCCGCTTTCGGCACCGGTGAGCATGCGGTCCTTGTTGAGGCTCACTTCGGCGGCGGTGATCGCGCGGTTCCAGATTCGCACTTCGTCGAGCCGCCCGTCAAACGCCTTGTCGGTCACGGTGTCGAATGTGCCGAAGTAAACGAGGTCCTCGAAACCGGCCAGATAGTCGATCAGTCCCGACGCGCTCGTGACTGTCGTCAGTTCGCCGTTGAGATACCCCCGCACGTCGCGGCCGTCGTAGGTCACGGCGACGTGATGCCACTGGCCGACGACGTAGTCGCCGATCGTCCGCTCGACCCGCACGCCGTTGATGCTCTGAAACTTGAGTACGATCTTGTTGGTGTCGCTGCGGACGTAGACCGTGGCGTAGTTGTCGCCACCCAGCCCGATCGGGTGCTCGAACGTCGTCGTCGACGCGTCGGGCCGCATCCAGAATTCGAAGGACAGCGTCTTCTCCGGCAGCGGCGCGCGCATCCGCACTTCGACATAGTCATTGTCCTCGTCGACCGCGTTGAACAGCAGCGACCGCTGCGTCACGAAGGCGTCCGGGCCGTGCCGCAGCGGCGTGGCGGCCAGGTGGCCGGTGTCGGCGATGAACTTCGGCGTCGGCGTGTACGCGCCAGTGATCGGGGCGTCGAAGTCGTAGTACACGACCGATCCGGCCGTCTCCGGCGTCGTGTTGACGATCGTGTACCGCAACCGATCGGCGGCCAACAGTACGAAATCGACGCCGTTTGCGCTGCCGTCGATGATCTCGATGTCCAGCGTCAGCGATTCGTGAAACTCCCACTCGCCGTCGGCGATCACTTCGGCCAGCGTGACCGAGAGCAAATCGCCCACCCCGTCGCGGTTGGCGTCGACACCGGTGAGGCGGACGACGCCGAATCGCAGGTTTTGATAATCCTCTCCGCTGGACGGCCGGTTGATCGCCGGCAGCGATTCGGCGACAAGGGTGACCCGCACGTCGACGGTTGCCCCGGCGGGCAGGCCCGTCGCCGTTAGGAGGATTTCGTCGCCTTCGGGCGCGTCGATCTGGCGAACGAGCAAATCGCCCGCGACCGGATCGTTCTCGACGAACACGATTCCGTCGGCGTGGTTGAACGAGGCCGCGTCGATGAACGCCACGTCGAGCGGCTCGGCATCGCCACCGCCGCACAACTGCGGATCGAGGTTCGCCGGATTGAAGATGTTCTGCTCGACGATCGGCCGATTGAGATCGACGTACACCGACACCGTGCGCGTGACCAGAATGTGCGGCTCGTAGATGCTCTTGGGCGACTCGTATTGCACCGCCACCGTCATGCAGCCGGCGGACGTGACGTCGGCCGTAAAGCCGGGCAGAACGGGGAATCCAAACACGGTTGGCGACGAAGCCGAAATGCTGGCCGCGAAGTCGATCGGATCGAACAGGCCGCTGCGCGTCGCGTCAATGTCGGCTACGCCGTGGAATTCGAACGCCGTCGGTGGATTTTCCGGATACACGATGTCGATATCGACCGAACCGCCGATGTCGAACAGCCCGTCGGAGGCGATCTGTCCGGTAAAGCGGAAGTCGCCCAATCCCCACACGTCCACATCGCCGCTGACGGTCATTTCGTAGCGGTTGTTCGTCGCCGAGTAGGTTGCGGATGCGCCGAACGGGCCCAACTCGAACTGCGGGTCGAAGGCTGGCCCGACGTCGCGATCCAAGAATCCCAGCGTGGCGTCGCTGGCCACCAGCCGCGCCGTATTGGCCGGTATGCCAAGCGCCGTGGCGCCGGTGGTGTTGACCTGCATGGCGAACGTGCCGGACAGGTCGTAGACGGGGCTGGGCATGCCGGCCGGCGAAACCGCAAACGCCCCGGCGATACCCGCCGATGTGATCTGCATATCCGCCGCGCCGCTGTACCGGCCGAGCGGGCCGAGGTCGATCGAGTCGACCGTGCCGGACACCTCGACGACCGTCGGCGCGAGCAGCAGCGAGAAATCGCCGTCGAGCGAAAAACCGTTCGTCGCAATCGCCACGTCGTCAAGCTCGGCGCGGATGTACGGCACGCCGGGCAACGCCGGATCCGTCGGATGCCGCGGCAACGTGATGCCGCCGACTTGACGTTCTTCGCGCGTCGTGTTCGCTTCCAACCGCACCGTGCCGCCAGAGAGCCCGAAGCCGAGCGCCGCGACCGGTCCGGAGTCGAGCGACACGTCGATAGCCGCGGCCACTCCGGCGGCGTCGAGCGTCATGTCGCCGCTGCCGCTCAGCTCGATCAAGTCGCCGCCGCCGACCGTCGCGTCGAGCGCGAACGAGGCGTCGACCTCGATCTTCGCGCTGCCCGGCGTCGGGTCAACGGTCAACGCGAAGTCGCCGAGCAGCGATGAACCGAGCACGTCGAGCGAGCCGTCGGCGAAGAGCCGCAGCCCGGCAGGGATCGACAGCGGCTGGCCGTCGCGCATGACCTGGCGCGCGTCGCCGCCCAAATCGTTGTTGAATTGCAGATGGAAGTCCGCGTTCAGACCATAATCTCCGGTCGGCGAAAGCACGCTCGTACCCGACGCGATGTCGCCAAACACGGCCGGATCGGATAGAGATAGATCGGCCTCAAACGCCCCGTCGACGGTCAGACTGTGCGCACCGAGCAACGTCAATTGCCCGTTCATCGTGCCGGTCAGCGTGGGCGTGCCGTCGATGTCCTCCTTCGACAGAGACACGATGGCATCCTGCCCGCCGACGCCTTCGAGCCGCACGAGCAAGTCGACGCCTCCCAAACCACTCGCAAGATCGATCCGCGTAGCACTGGCCGTCGCCGTGAAGTTCGGAATCAACAGCGACGCCACATTCGCCAGCGGCGGCGGGGCGACCGGGTCGATCGCCGGCAGGGTCATCTCGAACGTGAAGTCGAGGTTTTCAACCACCGCCGGCAGATTGAGCATCGCTTCAAGCCGCATGCCGCCGTAGACCTCGGTCGCAGACGCCCCGGCTGCCGGGTCGCCGTAGCCCGGCGTGAACGCGGCGAACGACGCCCGAAACGCAGTTTCCTCCGCCGGCGGCAACTCCGGCACGTCGATCACGTTCGCCGGCACGTCGAGCACGGTCTGTATCCATGCCCGCAGGCCGTCGTAGTCGAGTTCGCCTCTCAAGAAGCCGACCGGCAGCGCCACGCGCACGTCCGGAACCGGCAGCCCCGAGCTCGGCAGCAACGGCTGGCGAATCTCGTCGGCCGAAACGCCGATCGGCAAGCTGTCGATCACCGACGCCACCAGCGGCGATTCTATCAAGTCGGCCAGCGTCTCGGTGAACGACATGCTGCGAAAACCGATGCCCGCTGTGGCATGCGCGCCGAGCAACCAAGGAATATCGACCTCCGCTTCCAACCCGTCGGCGTCGATCCGCAAAAACCCCTTGCCGAAGTTGATGCTGAATAGTTTGACGTCGAGATAGCCTTCGATGTAGAAGCTGTCGATGATGTCCTGGACGATCGTCTGCACGTTCGCCGGGTCAACGTAGGTCACGCGCGCCGCCGAACCTCCGGCCCCGTCGAACACGCCGTTGCCGATGTCGCGGAACGCCTCGCCGGCGTCGTACTGCTCGTTGCCGTTCGTGTCGGTAAACGTTTCGGTGGCCGGATCGAAGACGCCGTTCTGGTTGGCGTCGTCGAACGGTTCCGGGCCGTCGTACACGCCGCTCCCCGCGTCCGTGAACGTGTCCGACGAGTCCGTGTCGTAAATGCCGTTGCCGTTGTTGTCGACGAACGGTTCGCCGAAGTCGTAGACGCCGTTGCCCGCATCGGCGAACGGCTCGCCGTCGTCGTACAGTCCGTTGCCGCGGTCGACGAACCAGCCGCCGGGGAAGTACGCCCCGTCGCCGTCGAGGTCGACGAACATCTCCTCGCTCGGCCCAGGAACGCCGTCGAGGTCGATGAGCGTATCGACGCCCTCGTCGTAGCGGTTGTTGAGATTCACGTCCACAAAGCCGTCGCCGGGCGTACAGTCGTCGACGCCCGCCGGGTCGATCATGCTGTCGTAGCACGGCTCCCGCACGGCGTATCGCAGCGGCGTGTCGACGCCGATGTCGAATGTCGCATTACCGTTGTTGTCGAGATACGCTTCTTCTTCTGGCGTGACGACGACCAGATTCGGGGCATTCGGGTCAATGATTTGCTCCACGATGCCATCGCTCGCTTCGTCCGCTCCATACGGCTCGAGGTAATTGCCCAACTCGAACAACCCAGACAGCGACGGCACGAACAACTGGATGCGGCCGTACGACTCAATGTTGGTCAGGGCGGCGACGATGTTGCTGATCCAAGTTTGATACTCGCCGAACGCCGTGAACGCGAGCACGGGATCGCTCGTGAAATCGCTCGCCCGATACGGTCGTGGCGGCATGACCGTGGTGTTCTGTGGCGGCTGCCAGTCGATCGAACTGATCACTCGCACCGGATCGCGCAGCACCGCCGGCAGCAGCAACTCGCCGGTCAACAGCAGCCCGCCTTTCTGGAAGATATCGAGATACTGCGCATACGTCGGCACCGGGATCAGATTCGGATCGTTGTCGGAGATCGACACGCGATCCGCGTCCGGCTCGCCGTCGCGGTCGGCGTCGAGATTGTAGATTCGCGATCCGGCCAATGTCGTCGGGTCGGGCAGCGGCTCGCCCGTCGTCTCATCGAACTGGTCAGCGTCCAGCTTGTCGAACATGACGCCGCTGACGTTGCCCACGCGGAAGCCGGCGATGGTCAGTTCGCTGGCGATTAGGGCTTCCCAACCGGCGAACGGGTTGACCAGGTTGAGCATCGCCTGCACCAAATCGGTGGCCGGTACCAACTCGGTATTGCCCGTCGGATCGTTGGGATCGAGAAGCGCCGCCCCGCCCGTGAGCAGGCCGCGCACGATCGTGATCAACTCCTGTTCGGGAAACTTGAGGCGGAAGCCGAGCTGCGTGTAGTCCTCCATGCCCAGCGAGAGCAACTGCAGCAGCGTGCCGCCGATGCCACCGGTCGATTGATCGACGATCAGTTGCAGAATCTTCGTCAGCCGGGCCGACAGATCGACCGTCAGGCCCGACTTGTCGACCACGATCGTGCCGTCCACCAGCGGCGTGCCGATCGGGAAACCGAGCAGGGTGGGCTGAATGCGGCCGGAAATCGTCAATCGCGGATCGAACCCATCCCAGGCGTCGAGGCCTGCCTCGAACGCCGCTGCCGCAATTGCGTGCGCGAAGTCGGCCACCGCTTGCTGCCCCGCGGCGAAGTACGACGCGACACTGGGCACGCCCACGCATTCCGGCGGAACGGTTGCTAGGCTTTCGCACCGAATCGCCGCGGCCATGCCGTCCACGTCGCCGATGACGTTGAAGAATTCCGTTGTGAAGGCGTTCGTTACGCGGCTGGCCACCCCCATGTCGAAACTGGCCACCGCGTCGAACGAAGTCGGCAGCATCGGCGGCACGGTTTGCCCGGCGTTTACCGGATCGGGTACGCCGCCCAGCAGCCGGTCGAGAATGAACGACGAAGTGATCGTTTGGGCGTCCTCGGCGGCGGAGAGTTCTTCGTCGCCGTCGAGGTCGAGCAACAGCCGAGCGAGTGGCCGCGTGTGATCGGCTTCGAGGCGAGCAGCGATCTGGTCGAGCGTGCTGCCGGCCATACTATTGACGAACGAGCCCAATGCAACGATCGGCGCTTCGTAAAGCCCGTCGGTCGTCAGCAGCACGCCAAGTTCCGCCTGCGCTGGGATCAAGAACCCCAGCGGGCTGCCTGGCGCCGGCGCGGCGAAGCCGAACGCCAGCGACGGCGCGAGCGGATCGCTGTAGTCGAGCAGCAGACCGGCGCGGCCGATCGGCATGCCAAAGATGGCGATATTGCCCGTGCCGAACAGCCGCAAATCGGGAATGAACTCCGTGACCGGCTGGTTGACTTCGCCGTTAGGGCCAAGTTGCACGTCGGGCCATTCGACGTTGGCCACCAGCGTGACGTTCCCGGAAATTGCGCCAGCTACGGCGACAGAGGTAATCGAGCCCGACAGCCCGATTGTGAACGACTCCGACCACGTGAACACGGGATGGCCCAACTCGGCTTCCTTGGCCAGAAGGTCGCGCAGGGCGTTCTTGATCCCCTCGGTGCTGACGTCGAACGGGTCGATGAACACCGGATCGCGGACGAGGTCGAGCGGGTCTTCCACGCTGCGCAGATTGCCCACTCCGAACGCGATGCCGCCGGACACGCCCGAAATCGTCAGCGTCGTCTGCCCCAGCACGATCGCCATCGGCACGTTGATCTTGCCCAGCAGCGGGCCGCGGTCGGAAATGATCAAGTCGATGCCGCCGCCCCAGTCGCTATAGGCGAACTCGCCGAGCACGCGGCCGTAGATCGAGCGAATGCCGTCCTGGTTGATCTCGCCCAGCGCAAGCTTGCCGCGGAACGAAATCGGCGAGTCTTCGAAGAAGCTGAACGGGTCCAAGCCGATGCTGATGCCGTCGAGATTCTTGATCGGAAAGTTTGCCAAGTCGGGGATCGGGCCGGGATCGGTGACGAATCGCTTGAGCTTGGCGACGTCGATCTCCAGGTTGTCGAACGTCGCCTCCAGCGGGAACCGCACGCCGTCGACCAGTTCCACGTCGACGAAGCCGCCCGAGAATGCCAAGTCGAACGCCAGCGGATCGTCGATGCCAGTAATCGCCATCGTCTGCTGGTCGCGCTCGAAGAAACCGTCCTGGAATCGCACGCCGAGCGAATCGACGCGGAACGGGAGCCAGGAGAAGATTTCGTTTTCGGGGCTGAAGAAGTCGCCGAAGTCGCCGATGATCTCCAGGTCGTCGCGCACGTCGGGTATGAAGCCTTGTAGCAGCCGCAGGCCGGAAATCCGGCCGCCGATGCGGGCGGTTCCGCCGCCGCCCACCGTGAAAATGTCCGGGAAGTGAACGCCGAGGGTGCCGAACTCGGCCAGCGGTTCGTTGTCTTCGGGCATGACGTTGATCCGCACGGCGGGGATGTAATCTCCGCCCGTCGTCGTGTAGCCGAGCGCGGTCAATTCCAGCGACTTGTCCGGATCGTCGCCGCCGAACGTGAGCCGCAGGGCGTCGACGGCCAGCATGGCGCTGGTCACTTCGAACGTCGGCGCGAACGTGGCGAGCGGCGTGGCGACGACGAACGTGAAGTCGAAGCTCACGCCGTACAACTCGAACAGCTCGGCAAGCTTGAACCGCAAGTCGATCGCGGCGTCGACGGTAAACTCGGCCGAGAGCGTGCTGCCGTCGTTCGTCACGGCGCCGGAAATCGCGATTCGCCCGCCGGAGACGCTCACGTCGAACAGATTGCCGCCGGAGTTAGCATCGTCGATCGAGTGTTGCGACGCGGCGTCTTCAGGACTCGAGGTATCCTCGAAGCGGTCGAAATTCGCCTCGCCCGGTGCGAACGGCTCGACGTCGCTGGCCGCCGTGTTGAAGCCGATATAGCCGGCAAGCTGCGGCCCGCCGGGCGTGATCGGCTCCAGTGCGCCCATGCCGTTGTACTGGCCGAACGTCAATTCGCCTTCGAACACGATGCCGCCGACATCCCAGTTTTCCAGGCCGATCGTGATCGCGCCGGTGTTAGCGAAACTGAGCTTTCCTGCTCTGAGATCGTCCACGACGATGGTCAGCGGCAGTGCGTTGTCGGTCTGTTCGTCGACGCGCACCCCGCCGACGACCACGTAGGGATCGAACGGCAAACTCTGGAACAGCGACGATTGCCAGTTCACCTTGGCCTCAATTTCGAGCGTGAACTGGTTGAAGTCGACCCCGCCGCCGGGCGTTTGGCCGAAGTTGCTCAACACGACGTCGTCGAGCGCAAAGGGCAGAAAATCGGCCACGCCGAACGCGAAACCGGCCGCATTGACGAGGCCGATGCTGTCGATTTGCCAATTGCCGCTGGCGTAGAACTCCAGATCGGTGATTTGCAGTTTCGGGCTTTGGTCGCGCGGAATGCCGGCCACGTCGGCCAAGCCGATGAACGCGGCTTCGACGAGCGGCAAGTGCAGCATCCGCGCCATCGGATCGCTGGTGATCGCCAGTTCCACCAGGTCGTTGCCGCTGGCTTCGACCGAGATTTCGATGAAGTCGCCCAGCGACGCGGCAAGGCTCGTCGCCGTGACGCGGAAGTCGCCGGTGGCGAGGTCCAGATTGATTTGCAGGCCGGAGAGCGTGGCGACGCCGTCCATTTCGCTGGTCGAGCGGTCGGGCAGCAGCGCCGCTTCGTCGACCGATAGTGTCAGGCCCGTCGCACCGAAGCCGCTCGTGCGATCGAACGACAAGCCGTTGATCGACGCCGAAAGGCCGACGAATTCGACGACATCAACGCCGCCGAGCGACAGGAATAGGTCGGTGGGCGGCAGCGTGGCGCTGCCGAGCGACGCGCCGTCGCCGCGAACGACGAGGTCTTCGAGCTCGAACGAAATTGGCTGGCCAAATCTGTCGGTGAACAGGCCGGTCGAGATTGTGGCGCTGGGGATCGTGACGATCGTGGCCGACGAGTCGGTGAGCACGGAGGTCAGATCGAGCTCGATCGCCGGCTGGCCGGATTCGCTCGCCGCACGGACGGAAAAGAGATCACCGACCTCGAAGGCAAGCTCGTCGATCGTAACGGCCGTCGCGCCGGTGGCCAGGTCGACCGTCAACTCCGCGCCGGTAAGCGTGCCGTTGATCTCGCTGCCCGGCAGGAACTCGGCCGAAGCCGCTTCGATGCCGACCGTGCCGGTAACGGCGAACCGCGGCGTGAACGTCACGTCGATGTCGGCCGTGCCGACGAGGCCGGTGAGCCGCACGATCGGGTCGTCGCCGCCAAAGGAGATCATTGCGGCCGGGTCGCCGATCGACCCGTCGAGCGAGAAGCCGTTGCGGCGGAGGATCGCCTGGTTAATTGTGACGAGGTTACTCGGCACTTCGTCGCCGAGGGCCTCGAAATCGACCGTCACGCCGCGCAGTGCGCCGATCGTCGCGGCCGGATCGGTGTTCGTCGGATCGAAGTCGAACTCGATCGCCGGCAGCATCGTGCCGTAGCCGGGCGGTTCCTCGATGGCGACCGCGGTCACCGAGACGACGCCGTCGACGTCGATGCCGGCCGACGCGGCTTCCAGATGCAACGCGCCGGTGACCAGGTCGAGCTGCCCGTCGAATCCTACGACGGTAACCAACCCGTCGAGCGTGCCGGCCACATCGGCCGGATCGGTCGGCGTGCTGGAATCGGGGAACAGTGCGGCGTGATCGGCGTGCAGGCCGATGTTCGTGCCGGGATGGATCACCACGCCCGCGGGGCTGATCGTCAGGTTGAGATTGATCGAGAGCGACAGGTCGCCGAGTTCGATCACGTCGTCGATGCCCAAGCCGGCGAAGATCCGCGACACGTCGAACCCGACGGTCGCCGGCTGTCCGGCGGCGAGCGTGCCGGTGTCGGCCGCGCCGCCGGTCTGGCGGTCGCCGATGTTGCGGGCCTGGACGAAATACGCGCCGCCAGTGCCGGCGATGCCGAACTCGTGCGAGCCGACGGCCGCGCCGACGAGCACGCCGAAGCCGTCGCCCGATCCGGTGAAGACGGTTTGCGCCTGCGGATCGCTGACGGTCACGTCGGCGCCGTCGTGGAGCAGGGTGACGGCGCTGGAGACGTCGATCTGGGCTTTGGCGTCGGAGATGATGGGTCCGCCATCGCCGCCGGGGCTGCCGGCGAGCACGATGACGCCGATTTTGTGGAGGACCAGGCCCTGAACGCGGATGTCGGAAGGCAGTGCAATGTGGTGCGACCCAAAATCGCGCGGCGTTATAAGTCCCTTGACCGTGCCGGCTTCGTCGCCTTGGCTGAGCGAGATCGTCGACACGCGGTTGTCGGCGGCGAACGGGCCGACGGCGCTCTTGATAGTGACGAGGCCATCGCCGGAGTTCGCCGACGTGGCGACTTGCATCCACGCTTGCCCGTCGGCCGCGGTGCGGTGCTCTAGGTCGGTGAGCGAGAAGACTGACGTTCCGCCGGCCGGTCCGACGCGGTTGGCCGTCGAGGTGGCGGTCGATTCGCTCGTGCCGTAAACGATGGTGACCTTCGTTTTCGAGCCTAGATTGGGGTACGGAATCGGCACGGGTGAAGGCGCAGCACTGGCCAAGCCGGTGCCACCCGGCGTCGTATTCAAATCAACCAGCACGGAATTCGTCGTGGCTGGGTTGGCGGTCGCAACCAGCGACGCGGTCGCACCCGGCGACGCCGCCGGCGACTTGGAAACGAACGCGGCGCCGCCGACTGAACCCGCTGCGCCCGGTGAAGGAGCGGCCGGCGAATCGGCCGAAGCCGGCTGTCCAGCTCCGTCGATCAAGCGGAAGTCGTCGAGCAGCACTTCCGCCGTGAAGCCGAAGCCGAGCGTCGATGCCTGGGGGACGATCTCGAAGCTGCCCACCTTGCCCTGCAAATCTTCCGGGATGTTCGCCGTGAACGGTTCGAAACCGAGGTTCGTCGACGTGGCAAACAGCCGCGACCGAAACGCCGGTTCGTCGTAGATCGTTTTCGGTTCGGGAATCCGCTCGCCGTTTTCGCGGATGAAGATTTCGTTGCCGAATTCGTCGTACCACTTGACGATCAGCGAATTGTGCGGCGCGGCTTCGGCGACGTGGTACTTGAACGTCAATTCTTGCGCGCTGGCCGGGAAGTACATCCGGTTGTGCTTGAGCGTGCCCAGGTCGGCGATCTTAAAGGCGTGGTCGACAAGGCCCTGGCGACGGAGGTCTTCGACATCGGTAAACCAATCCGTGAGATAGTCAGCGAGGCTAAGATTGAACGCGCCGACAATATCGAACGGCACCTTGATGATCCCAAACGCGCCCTTGAGTCCAGCCACCGCCCGCGTGCCGAGTGTCTTCGTGGCGAAGCGGTCGTCGACTCGCGCGCCGGCGTCCTCGACGATGTGGTTGAAGCGTTCTTCGAGCACGTCGACAATTTTCGCGGCGGCGTCGTTGGCCTGGCGGTCAAAGCCCGGCGCAATTTCCGGATGAGCGTCGAACAGTTTCAGGGCGTCGATGAGATAGACGAGATTCTGACCCTGGTCGATCCCGCCGCTCCCCCCGTGAAACGACCAGCCCGGCACTTCCAACTGCGACGGCGCGAGCGCTTCGAGGAACTCCGGCCGCAGGCTGTCGGGGACCTTCGCAATCAGCGGCGCGGGCAGCGGGAACCTGCCGAAGGTCGGCCGCAGGCTGACGTCGAAATGGCCGTTGAACACGGTCGGCACGGCGACGCCCGACTCCTCGCTGGTAAGCACAAGGCGCGTGCTATTGTCCTGGCTGACGGAGGTTCGCGCGCCGGTCGCCTGAGGGCGATTGGCCGCGCCGCCGCCGAGCCGCGAGTAATACCAGCCCACGCCGTTGCCTTCCCAGCTTTCGTCGGTCGGCTCGCCGTCGGGATACCACGGGCGGTTGAAGTCGCTCGTGCTGCCGCCGAGGTCGTAGAGGCTGCGGACGATGAGCGCACCCGGATCGCCCGACTGCTTCCACGAAGCGTCGGCGTCGGTCGAAGGGAACATGTCGAGCGACGCGTCGAGCGTGCCGGCGTACCAGGCCTTGACGCGCTGATGGACGAGGTTGCGCTTGTCGTCGGCGAAGAAGCCGCTGCGATGCTCCGCGGCGAGCGGTCCGCCGCCGAGAAAGACGTTCACGTCGGCCCCGGCCAGCGCGCGGCCGTTGGCCGTGAACGACAGATCGTCGATGTCGTCGCCGGTGTCCTGCTGGTTCGAGTTGGCCGTCGTTTGGTAGAAGTTGTCGGCGAACGCGACGTTGGTCCAGGAGACGACCTCCGGATCGGCAAGATCGCCGTAGAGAATCCGCGACGTGTCGGTGAGCGTCTGGACGATGTCGGTCACCGTTTCGTCGGCCACGAGGAGCGAGAGGAAGTCGAACGTCGGCGAAAACTCCTTCATCAAATCGAGGTAGTTGCGGGCCGAGAGGTTCAACGAGTCCTGGTCGAAGTCGTGCGGGTCGAGCGTGGTGACGTGGATGTCGGTGGTGATGCTGCGAAAGAACGTGCCCAGCCGCTGGACGATCTCGGCGTTGACCGACGCCCCGCGACCGAATCCGATGAAGTGCAGCGGCGAGCGGAGGATCGGGTCGAGGATGTCCTCCGAGAACCGAAACAGGCCATCGTTCAAGGCGACCAGCGAGGCGAACATCGCGTCGGCGGCCGCTTCGGAGAAACCGCTGTCGCTGATCGCCGAATCGGTCGCCCAATCGGCCACCAGCACGAGCGACGCGCCGCGGCCGAGGGCGTCCCGAATCCGCGCGCCTGCGGCGTCCTCGTTCCAGACGCCTGTCTTTGGGTCGTACCTGGCCACGACGCCGTCGCTGGCCTTGGCGATACTGCGGGCAAGCTCGAGATAGTCTTCGGGCGTTTTGCGATCGACGTAGGGCAGTTCGCCGCCGTGGGTGATGAACGTCACGCTGCTGAAGGTGTTCGGATCGATGGCGGTGGCGATCGGCGCGAGGTGCTCGAAGTACGCGCGTTGCACGACGCCCGACGCTTCGACCACCTCCAGACCGAAGTAATAGGTTTGCCCGGCGGTGAGCGGCACGTCGGAGGGCACGGTGTAGGACCGCGCGTCGGGTGGCAGGCGGGTGGTGACGATGCGGTGCGGGTGAACGTCGAGATCGCCGTTGTCGTTCAGCACCGGAGTGACGCCGGCGAGCGCGTCGCTGGGGAAAAGCCCCTTGCCAGGCCGCTTGACGCTGAGGTACAGCTTGATGTCGACGACTTCGATGAAGTCGGGGATTTGCCAGTTGAGCGTGGTCTCGAACGGAGCTGCCGGCGGGCTGTTTCCGGTGGCACTGGCTGTGCCAGTTGCGTCCGGCGACGGTGCGGCACTGGCCGAGCCAGTGGCACCCTGCGCGCTCGTCGAAACGCCGGTGATTTGCGGCCACGTCGTCTCCGCGTCAAGCACCGGATCGAGCGGCAGCGATGAATGCGTGAGCAGCAGATATCGGGCGAGGAACCGCGCGGTGCTTGGCTCGCCGGTCGCCGGATCGGTAATTTCCACTAGCGTAATCGGGCCGGCCGGACCGTCGATTTGGCCGTCGCGGAGCAGCCGGGCGTGGGCCGCGTTCGTCGTCGGCGCGACCAGCGCGTTGTACACGTCGTTCTCGGCCCATTGGTCGCTGAGGATCGCCAGTTCTGCGGCCGGACCGAGATTCGGCGTGCCGAGCATGATGAGGTTTTCGACCAGCGGCAGCCGTTGCACGACGCTGGCCGTGCCAGTGCCACCCGACGACGCATCGACGGCCATCGCGGCGTCGCTCTGCACGTAGGCCCGCGCGATCAGACCACCGTGGCCATGAGCGACGACATCGACGGAGGCGGGAGCGTCGCCGAACAGCGCTTGCCAGCGGCTTTGAGCGCGGTCGAGCCAATAGCCGAGATCGTCGACGGCATAGGCGACCACGTCGTCGGTCAGCGTATTGGCGTCGATGCCCGTGATGCGGCCGTCGGCCACGCCGTCGTCGGGCGCGAGTGCTCTTCGCCAATCGTAATGGGCCACGAACAGCGTGTCGCCGAGCGTATAACCGACCGCGGTGAGCGTGTCGATCATGTCGGCGTAGAGGTTGGCCGCGAACTGGCTCGAGAACGCCGCTTCCGGCAGGAATTCCGAGCCGGCGATTTGGCCCGGCATGATGAGCGGGGCCGAGGGATCGACCTTCGTCACCCCGATGGCGGGAACGATCAGCAACGGGCGCGCGATCGGCGCGGGACTGCCGGCCGGCGCGGCGGCACTAGCGGAGCCAGTGGCACTCGCACCGCCAGTGGCGCCCGCACTGGCCGAGCCAGTGGCACCCGCATCTGTCGGCCCGTCGGCGTCGAGCGTAATCACGAAGTTATCGACGACCAGATCGAACGAGCTGTCGCCCGGATCGAAGGTGATCTCCACCTCGTCGATCGTCGTGCGCGGCAAGTTCGGCAGCGCCGGAAATGCAACCAACACGTCCTGAAGCATCGCCAACGTCGACGGCGCAGCAAGGCCATTGAACTCGAACGCCACGGCATTGGCCGAAAGCGCGACCGCTTGATTGATGTCGACGGCCACGCGATCGGCGGCGAGGTCGAACGATCCGTCGAGCGACACCGTTCCTCGCAAGCCGGTCACTTCGCCGCGAAATGCCGCGTCGGGGTTGTTGGGGAACAAGGCGGCCCGCGCGGCGGTGAGCCGAATGTCGCCGAGGTCGGCTTCCAGTGCAAACGTCAGATCGCCGGCGAGCAGGTCGTCGAATCGCAGCTTCGGATCGCTGCTGCTGGCGGTGAGGAAGAATTCCGGCGAGACGCGCAGCTCGGCGTCGTCGAGGGCGAAGATTTCGTTTTCCAGCACGAGGCCGGATAGGTTTACGACGCCGTCGAAGGCCAGGCCGACGCGGGTGGCGTCGTCGTGGCCGCCTTGGGCGTCTTCCAGCAGCAGGTACGGACCCGACGAATCAATGCCGACGACGATCTGGCCGGCCAGTCGGGCGTTTCCGATGCGGGCCAGTTGCGTCAAGTCGACACTCGGCGGCAACAGGTCGCCGACGGCGGCTTGCAGTCGGTCCACGAAGCCGAGCGACACGCCGTCGAGCTTCGCCTTGACGCGGAGGTATTCGGCATCCGGCGGAAGCGAGCCGGTGTTGAGCAGCGTTTCGATGGCGTCGAAGGAAATCACGTCGAGCAGCTCGAAGTGCTCGCTCGCCCAGAGGGCCGCGTCGGACAGCGCGATCAGGCCCTCGGTGTCGAAGTCGGGCAGAATGTCGAACGGCAGCAACTCGCCGAGCGGGGCGTCGAGCAGCGGGACATTGAGCGATGAAAGCTCGTCGGCGATGCGGCCCTCGCCGCCGAACAGCCCGCCGGGGGCCGAAAGCTCCTCGCGGGCCAATTGAATCAGGTTCTGGACGAGCACCGCCGACGTGAAATCGAGGCGGCCGTCTTCGTTGACGTCGGGATTCAAGAGGTCGATGCCGCCGAACGTGTAGGAAACGCCGCCGGCCGTCGACGCGGCTTCGAGCGACGCGCGGGCGACGAAGCGGAAGGGATCGCCGCCGCGGGGAGTGTTGTTGCCGGCGACCGGATCGACCGACACGTAATCGAGCAAGTGGCTGATGAGGGCGACGTCGAGTTCCGCCGACACCGTGCCGAGCGAGACTTGCAACGCATCGAGCGCGCCGGCGAGGTCGTCCGTGCGGAGGCGGCCCGCTCCCAGCGCGCCGAAGCTGACGCTTGGTTCCGCCGTCAGGCGGCCGCGGATTTCGACGCCGAACGGCCCGAGCGAGCTCGCGCCGGCGTGGACCATGCCCGACACGAAGCCGCCGGCGGTCGAAGTCGAGTCGAGAAAGAAGCCGTCGGCGTCGATGCCGAAGGAGAGCGAAAGGTTCGGCGTGACCTCGGCGGCGATCGCGCCTTCGAGGCCGAACTGCTCTAAGCCGCCGACGTCGGAAAGATCGAGGGTGTAACTGACGGCGACCGGCTCGAAGCCGTCGCCGGCGTCGAGCGTGAGGGACACGCGGGCCAGGTCGTCGCTAAGCGGGGCGCCGCGCAGGAAATCTTGAATGTTCTGCGGTGAAATGGCGTGCGTCAGATCGAATCCGAGTGCATCGAGCAAGCTGCCGCCGGAGAACGAGAACGGCGACGCGGCCGGTGGCGCTGGCTGAGCCAGTGGGGCCCCGCTCTCGCTGGGCGCGGCGAGCGCGGCACGGTCGAATGTCGCATCGAGCAGGATGTCGGCGGCGGCAGCGTTGGCGACTCCATAGCCGGACTGTTGGTCGTTGCCCGGCGGGCCGACGTCGTCGGCGGACGTGGCAATGGCGTCGCGGATCGCATTGCGGCCGGCGTCGGGATAAAGCTGCATCAAGAGCGCGGCCATCGCAGCCACGTGCGGCGCGGCGGCGGAACTGCCGGCGAATGGAACGGGGAATCCGCTCGCGCCGCTCACCTGCACGCGGTCGCCCGCCACCACGTCGAGCACGTTGCGCGGCGTCGCTTCGCCGTGGATCGTGGCCGGTCCGCGGGCGCTGTACGGAGCGACTTGTGACGGGTTATCGACGTTCACCGCGCCGACAGTCAGCACGTCCGCCAGTGCCGCATGTCCCCAGATCGAGTCGGCCGGGTCGGAAAGCAAACCAAAGACCTGCGTGCCTTGCGGCGGGATCGACTCGCTGGCCAGCAGCGAGAACTCCAGTCCGACGGGCGCGGGATCGGGGCCGACGTACTCGATCGCCAGCGTCGCATTGGCGGGCTTGCTCTGTCTGAACCGGAGGATCGACTGCGAACTGCTGATATCCGCCGACGCAATCGGTAGCGGCACGTTGCCGGCGGCGTCGACGAGCAACAGCCGGAACCACGGAAACACCGTCTCGTCATACGGTGCATTCCAGTTGAGCGCGAGCCAGTGCGGCGCGGCGGCGGGACTGGGATTGCTGGCAAAAGTGAGAAACGGGTCGGTGCCGTCGAACAAGTGCAATTGCCGCGTCGTGCCGTCGGCGAAGGTGTGCTCGGCGATGTCGAACGCGCCGCGCATGTGCCGCTCGGCGTGATTGCCCGCCGCCGTGACGAACAGAATCTCCAGCGGCGGCGTGAGCGGGTCGTTGTCGTGGTCGGGCGGATTGTCGATTAGGTTCTGGATGTGCCGCGCGACGATGCCGTCGGAGTAAAACGGCTCCGTGCCGAAGAACATGTCGTCGACGATGACGCCGACGCCTTGCGAGACGAGCCAATCGACGGCCTCGATAAAGCGGCCCGGCGCGGAGCGTGACGAATCGACGGTTTCGCCCATGCCGGACAGGAAAAGCTCCGCGCCGGGCGCGATATCGTGGATGATTTCAAGCATCGCCGTGCCTTCGGCGCCGGCGCTAGCCAAATTGGGGTTGACGATTACGTCGAGGGGCAGTTCGCCGTTGTTCTGCGCGGCGACGAGGCCTTCGTAGCCGTCGGAAATGACGCCAACCTTCACGCCGCCGCCGGTGGCCAGCGATTCCGCGCGGAGCTGGTCGGTGCGCTGCAAAATGTCGCCGATCGTATACGCGATGCCTTGGCCCGGATGATCGAAAGAGGTGTCGAACCGCGACACGACGTACTCAAAGAAGCGGGCCAGCGCTCCGGCGGGCTGTCCGGTGCCCGCGGTTTGGTCGCCGACGAACGGGAACGGCCCACTGCCGTCGCCAAACGGGAGCGGCACGTTGTCCACTAGCGCGGCCACTTCCGGCGAAAGGAACGAACGCAATCCTTCCTCGAACAGCGGAAAAAGCGCGGCCAGGAACTCGTCCGGCGTCGGTGCACCGATGTCGGCCGATACCGGTTGCACGACTCCATCGACGACCGCCACTTGAAATGTTGAGGAGAACGGCGCTCCCGTCGCTGCGTCGCCGTAGGCGAGTTGCTGGTCGAGCGTCACATCGACTGTTCCATCGACGTCGGTCGTCCAATCATCGCCGGTCGCTCCGGCCGGAAGCGGATCCGGCGCCGGGCTCGGCGGCGCGCCCGGCCGAATGATGCCCACTGTGGGCGATAGTTGCAGCGTGTAATCTGCCGATGCATCGCCGGAGAGCTGCACGGAAAGGCCCGCAAGGGGCAGCGGAATCTCGCCGGTCAGGTTGCCGATGGCATGGACATCAAGCGTAATGCGGCTGTCGCCAAGCAAGTAAAAACCTTGCGCATCAACCCCCATCACCAAATCGAGAGTCATCGTCGTTGGCGTCGACGACATGCCATAATCGAATGCGCCGCTGATGCTCGCGGCCGGGTTGACTCCGTCAAGCACGCTGTCAAGCACGTCGCCCAGCGGCGTCATCGCACCTGCCGTTAAGAGTTGCGCGTGGAAGCGAACGCGGAGGTCGTTGTTGACGTCGCCCCCTTCCGGACCTCCGGGAAACAACAGCACTTCAAAACCTTGTGCGGCCAGATCGCTGCGCAGCGACAACGGATTGCCGATGCCTGAAGCCAACGACGGCACCGCCGACGCCAACAATGAATCTAGATCGAGCAAATCCGCAAGTTGATTGTCAATGCCGGGTAAGTCGTCCGCCGCAGGCAGGTTGAACCGCGCCGAGATCAGCGATAACTCACCACGGGTCGCTTCCAGTCCGCTAGAAAGCTCCGTGCTAATTGCCACGATGCCCGGGTCGGCGGGACTAGCGAGGCCATAATGCGTCTGAAGGTGCGCCACATCGCTTAGGTCAATGCGAGAATCGCCATTGACGTTGCCGTTTCCCCACGAGGGCGCACCGGTGGCGCCGTAATGAGTTGCCATAACGGCCAGGTCCTTCCGATCGACGCGACCATCGAGATTGACGTCGCCCGGAACGGTTTGCAGAACATCGACTATCAGCATATCCAGGTTGGCATTGTCGACCTGGCCATCGTTCGTCAGATCGAACGCGGTACCGTCGGTCCCCGCAATCATCTCCACAATTAGCGCGTCGACGTCTTGGACGTCGAGCCGCGAGTCGCCGTTGAAGTCACCCAAGCCCGTAAGCAAATGCCGCGGCTCCAGCGATTCGAACTTGGGGAGGACGGCGTGGGCATCGCGCCGTTTGCGAGTAGGGCGGGTTGCGAGTTGGTATCCAATGGATTTCCCGCCTGGCCCCCTGCCGTGCCTGAAGAAACGGAACATCGTGCCATCCTCCGGCGGACGCAAGCGAGTAGAAGACCCAGTGACATTCCCTAAGACCCGCCACCACAGGATTGCGGACGGACTTTCTCATAAGGCGCCTCGAAGATGGCGAGTGACGAAATCGCAAGATCTTGCTGGTCAAAGAGATACGGTGCCGCCCACGAGGCGGATATTTGCTTGTTCCGTCCGGCTGTGAACGTGATAATGGAGAATGTCGGATGGCTGATCCGCGAGTCGGCGTCCGGTTTCCTTTCAGCAGCGTGTCTATAGGGACTAGCGACTTGGACCTGATTTCGGCCGAATCGAGTCGCGACGCCGATAACGCGGTCGACGATCGACTGGCCGCGGTGATCGATGCTGCGCGCCGTGGTTCGACCGAGGCGTTGGGAGAATTGGCCGAGGCCTGTCGGGCTTATCTGCTGCTGGTGGCGAATCGAGAGATGAGCCCCCAGTTGCGGAGCAAGTTCGGGGCGTCGGACATCGTTCAAGAGACGCTAATCCGGGCACAACGAGGAATTGGCGAGTTTCGCGGTCAAGCCGAAAACGACCTCTTGGCGTGGCTGCGGCGAATCCTGTTGAACCTGTTGCGCAACGCCCAGCGAGATTTCGAGCAGGCACAGTGCAGAAAGATCGGCCGCGAGGAGCGAATTGACGATGACCGGCCCGCCGCTGCCCGCAGTTTAAGGGATGGCAAGAACACGCCACGAACGGCGGCAGTGGCGGACGAGGACGCCATGATGCTCCGCCTGGCGCTGGCCGCGCTGCCCGACGACTACCGGCAGGTCGTCGTGCTGCGGAATTGGGACCGACTGTCGTTCGACGAAATTGGAGTGCGGATGGATCGGTCCGCCGAGGCGGTGCGGAAGCTTTGGGCACGGGCGATTGTCCGATTGCAGCGGGAATTGGAAGGCGACGATGAGCATTGACGATCGCCAGTCTGGAAATGCGCGTTACAACGTTGATGCTGGCGACGCGGATTTCGAGCCGCTCGACGAACTTCTCGCCCGATACGACGATCAGTTGGTTCGGTCCCTCGACCACGAAACGCCTTCGTCCGCCGATGAATCCGCGGACCTTGATCCCAGCGTGGCCGCCCAATTACGTTCGGCGCAATCGTGCCTGCGCATGATCGAGCGAGTACGCCGCCGGTCGCCCGATACACTCAGCGATCTTTCAACGGCCGGGACCGACCGCTGGTTGCTCGTGGATGCCGAACCATCCGGTGAACCGCCTTGGCCGGCCACGATCGGACGATTCCGCATCGAACGCGAGTTGGGCCGCGGCGGCTACGGCGTCGTGTTTCTAGCGGAAGACACTCAATTGGGACGGCGCGTGGCTCTGAAAGTGCCGCGCCCCGAGGCGCTAGTCACGTCGGAATTGCGTGGACGGTTTTTTCGCGAGGCCAAGGCCGCGGCGGGTCTCAGTCACGCGAACGTGCTGCCGGTGTTTGAGGGAGGACGAGTCGGCCCCATCTGTTACATCGCCTACGCCTATTGCCCAGGCCCAACGCTCGCCGATTGGCTGAGCGCGGGGCGCGATGTCACTGCCGAAATGGCCGCGCAGATCATCGCCACTTTGGCCGACGCCGTGCAACATGCGCACAGCCGCGGCGTTCTGCACCGTGACCTGAAACCGGCCAATATCCTCATCGACGATGCGAGTCTGGCTGACGGCGCGGCTTCCCTTGAAAACGAGTCCCGGCCGGTGAGTGTCCCCGACTCCACGATCGACTCAGACACATTTTGCCGTTCACTGCGGATCGCTGATTTTGGCCTGGCGAAGTTCATCGGCGCCAAACCTGTCGGGGAGTTGGAACCAACGAAAACGACCGCCATCGTCGGCACTCCATCGTACATGGCACCGGAGCAGGCGCTGGGAGACAACCGCAATGTACAAAAGACCGCCGACATCTACGCGCTGGGGGCCATGTTCTATGAGCTGCTCGTTGGTACGCCGCCATTTGCCGAGGACAGCCATCTGGCGACGCTCGAAGCCGTGCGCACTCGCGATCCTCGGCCGCCGACAAGCGTTCGCCGCGGCGTTCCGCGCGACCTGGAAGCGATCTGTTTGAAGTGCCTGGAAAAGGATCCCCAGAGCCGCTATGCCGCGGCCTCGGACCTGGCCGACGATTTGCGGCGGTTCCTCAACGGCGAGCCCATCGTGGCGCGCCGCGCCGGGCACTGGGAACGATGGCAACGGTGGGCGCGCCGCAACCCGCTGGTCGCCGCGCTGTACGCAACCGTGGCGT
Organism: Planctomycetota bacterium; assembly: GCA_003576845.1. GTDB lineage: Bacteria > Planctomycetota > Planctomycetia > Pirellulales > PLA5 > PLA5. The sequence goes on along the minus strand of QEVJ01000078.1, from coordinate 3,396 downwards.
GCCTGGTTCTCGCGCTCTCGATCGGCGCGACCGTGGCCGCCGTCTATTTTCGCGAGCAACGGCAGGCCGCCGTGGAGACGTCCATCCGTGCCGTTGCCGCCGAACGACGCGCCCAGCAGGACCGTGATTTGTCCGAGGAGCGGTTGTTTCGCGCGCTGGTCGAACAGGCGCGTGCCAACCGACTCAGTGACCGCGCCGGCCAGCGATTCAACAGTCTCGCGGCGCTGGGCGAGGCGATGCAACTTCGTGTTCCGGATCGCTCCGTCAATACGCGAACTCTGCGCGACGACGCCGTCGCCGCCCTTACGCTTCCCGACCTGCGCCAGGAATGCGACTGGCCCGTGGCCTCGGCTAGCGTGCGCTCGGGCGTGGCGTTTGATCCTGATATTGAACGATATGCCATTGCCGAGGACCAGGGTCGCGCCATCGTCGTGCGGCGACTAGAGGACAATGCCGAAATCTGTCGATTGGCCGGACCTCTCGTTCGCGATCACGATCCGCAACTTCAATTCAGCCCCGGCGGCGCGCTATTGATGGCCAAATGGCAAACGGCGCAGTCAACTCGTCTCGCGGTCTGGCAACCTCCGAACAGCACGCCGCTTTGGCAAACGGCTCTGGGCGGGTCGTGGCATCACGCCAATGTCGATTTTTCGCCCGATGGAGAATCAATCGCGCTGGCGCAAGACAACGGAAGCATCGCCATTCACGATGCACTTACCGGAGAGCGCCGCGCGAAATTACCCGGTGCCTCTATGGCGACGCTGGTCCGCTTTGACCCCCAAGGCCGGCACCTTGCCGTTTATCGTAAAGGCCGTATCGAACTAGTGAGCGCACCGAGTGGAAGAGTTATCCGTTCCGTGGATGCCAATACGCCCATCGAAAGCATGGCGTTCAGTCCAGATGGACGGATTCTGGCGACCGCTGATGACGTTGGACGCGTCAAATTGTGGAACGCTTCCCACCTTCGGCTGCGCGTCGGCGCGCAGCCGCTGATGCTCAATCCATTGGAGAACTCATACATCAATCAGACGATCCACGTCTGTTTCAGCCATCGGGGCGACCTGCTCGCATCGACGGGCTGGGACGGCGCCACGCGATTATGGAATCCAATCGACGGCAGCCAGGTGCTGCGCGTTCCGGGTTTCGCCGCCCAATTCAGCCGCGATGACCGGCGATTGGGATTCGGCAAGTTCGGGCCGCGCGTGGGGCGCTGGCGGGTAGCGCCCCCACGCGAGCACTTCGTGTTGATTCAGGACTGGCAAGCGACGAAGATTCGTACTGTCCAATTCGACCCTACCGGCCGACTCGTCGGCGCCGCATCCATTCGGGGCGTGGCGGTGTGGGACTTGGTGACGTCCAAAGCGGTCGGCGCGTACCCCATCGACAATTCCCGCGGCGGCGTCATCTACGACGACGCAAATCGCCAAGTGATTACGAATTCGCGGAGCGGCATTCTGTGCTGGCCGGTCGGCTGGCGCGAATCCCAGGAGACGATGACCTATTGGCTGGGTTTACCCAATCCCCTGCCATTGCCCGACCGATTTAGTCCCGGTCCGATCGCCATCTCGCGCGATGGCAGGTGGCTCGCGGCCGGCATGCGCGACGCTCCGGGAAGAGTGATCATCAGCGATTTGCGGAACCGCCACGTTCAGCGGATCATCGAGGGACACGAACACTTGTACTATGTCGATATCAGCGTCGATGGTCGCTGGGTGGCTACGGGAACTCAACACGGTCGGGACGTTAAAGTATGGGACACGACGAACGGCAGACTCGCAACGACCGTACCGTGCGCCAGCGCCAACGTGGCCTTTACTCCCGACGCTTCGATGTTGGTCGTCGGTGACGGCAACAGCTATTCCTTCCTGAAAGTTGGTTCTTGGACGCCGTCTTGGCGCGTACCACGGAATCACTCCGGCGGTCTAGCCGGACAAATGGCGTTCGCCGCCGACGCACATCTGGCGGTGTTGGCCGGTGGTCCGCGAAACGTCGTCCTCTTGTCGCTCGATAGCGGTCAGCCGCTGGCCACTTTTTCCGCGCCCGATACGGCGGTGATCTCTTCACTGGCGATCGGCAACGACGGCAGTCACGTCGCCGCGGGCATGGAGAACGGCCGCGTTCATGTTTGGAACCTCCACTTGATCCGCCGTGAACTAGACATGCTTGGCCTCGATTTCGAGCGGTCGTCCGTTCCGCCGTATAGCGCGGCCTGGCACAAGCCCTCCGTACGCCTGACGTGGCAGTTTGGTGATTCACTAGTCAAATGGGCACGAGTGCTCAATGCCGTATTGGATCAAGATGCACGACCGTGACGCTTCGCCACCGAAGCGGTCACCCAAATGCGCACTCCAACTCTTCAGTGCGTCCCGACTTAACCGATCGTCAGCCGAGATCACATGAACACGCCAGCAGCACGGGACACGGTTCGTCAATCCCAGGGTTTCCCTGCCCGCGTCGGTCACATCGACCGAAGCGTTCTTATGCGAGCATCTACGGTTTGTGGACGGCGTCAACCAACGTCAGTATCGTTTCGCGAATATGCGGCGGCAGACTCGCCCAGGCTTCAACGACCCGAGCCAGTGAGATTCCCTGTCCCTTGTCTAGCGATGACGCCGCTTGTCCGCTCGTGTCGGCACTCCACTTCCCATTTGCTGCCGGATCGCCACTGCCTTGCATTAAGTCGTTACCGAGACAGTGGTTGAACTTTCCCGTGGTTTCCCTTTTAATCCGTAGGTCTTGGGTTCGAGTCCCAACAGCCTCACTTTTGTCACTGCCCGCCCGACGGTGAACTCTTGTGCCAAGTCGCGACTCTTCAAGCACTTGCGGCGACGACCTTGAGACTTCGCCGCTAGAAGTCTTGAGGTCATCCGGCGACTCGGCTTGCCCGGTTTCGCCATCTTGTGTCCCTGAGTTACTGCCCAGTTGCTGCCCGCTTCCCGCGTCGCTCGTAGATTCGCTTTGGGTAGTACTTTCTGCCGGTTGCGGTGTTCCGTTGCTGGCGGCCTTCGACTTGGGGGCGGGGAGGCGACGAACCGCCGCCGCGCGATCGTCCAAATTCGTATGCGTGTACAGACCCAGCGTGAGACGGATATCCGAATGTCGCGCCAGTTCTTGTACGGTATTGGGAGAGACACCCACGCGCGCTAAGTTCGTGATGAACGTGTGGCGGTTGGCGTGGAAGTCCGCAAACCGACCCTCTCGGTCCTTGTAACGGAGGTAGTCGGACTTCGCATGTTTCGCGCGTTCGGCTTCCGGAAACTCCGCCAACCACTCGGCGCGTGCCCGCTCCAAATCGCATTCCATCATCTTCGCCGTGTCCCGCTCGGGCGAACCTGCCCGGCGAGAAATCGGAAACAGTATCGTCCCTGCGTCAACCGACTTCCCGGCCAGCCAGTC